>JAEELI010000019.1 GCA_016288795.1 Caryophanales bacterium | reverse complement strand
TAGATGGAGAATCAATCGAATGGACAATAGCAGAGATAGAAGTTCCAGGATATACAAGTGTAGTAAGTGGATACAATATAACAAATACAAGAAATAAAGTAGATGAAATCAGTGGAAGTAAGACATGGGATGATAATAATAACCAAGATGGTAAGAGACCTACTTTAATTGAGGTAATCTTACTTGCTAATGGTCAAGAATATACAAGATTATCAGTGTCTGAAAAAGATGGATGGACATGGAAATTTACTAATTTACCTGAATATATCGATGGCGAATTAATTACATGGACTATCACCGAAGCTGAAGTTACTGGTTACACTAGCACAGTTACTGACTATAATATTACTAACACTCATACACCAGAAACTATTTCTATAAAAGTTACTAAAGTATGGGATGATAATAATAACTTTGATCAAGTTAGACCAACATCTATAGTTGTAAACTTATATGCTAATAAAGAAAAAGTAGCTAGCGCTACAATAACTGAAAGTAATAACTGGAGTTGGACATTTGAAAATCTAGATGTTTATAAGAGTGGTGAAAAAATCACTTGGACAATAGATGAAGAAAGTGTTGAATATTACGAAACTAAGATTGAAGGAAGCGCTGAAAAAGGATGGACTATTACAAATAGTCATGAAGATTTCGGAACTGGTGGAGATGAAATCCCTGGTGAAATAATTCCTCCACAAACTGGTTTAGATATTCCAGATATGGCTAATATTTATAGCATATTAATTGAATTATTCACATTTGTTATTATTGCAATAGCAAATAAAAAGAAAAAATTCATAAATTAACTCGAAGTTTTTCGAGTTTTTTTATGAGTGTAAATTGCAATAATTTGGCTTTTATGATACCATCTTATTAGGTGAAAATATGAAAAAAGGAATAGTTATTACAATTATACTTTTTATAGTAGCCGCGGTTAGCACAGTGGTAATAGTTGTTAACGCTAAAAATAATAATAAACCAACTAGGATAAATGAGACATGTTCTTCAAGGGAAATGTGTTAATTTTATAAATAGCGTGTTATAATAGAAGTAATAATAAGGGAGATATATATGAAAAAGGGAAAAGGAATTAGTTTAGAAGGAAAAGAATTAGAACCAAAAGTAATTGGTTATTCTTATAGAAAGAAAAGTAATTTTGGAAGAGTTATAATTATTTTTGCTATCTTTATAGTGGCAGTTTATTATATTAATGATATTACTGTATATTTGAATAAATTATTTGGTAAAGAATCATCTCAAACTATTAAGCAAATAATTGATGATGAAAGAAAGATACCAGATAGAAATATTGAAGAAGAAATACAATACTATACTTTAAGTGATAATTTAGAGATTGTTATGGGAGATCTATTATTTAATGGTTTTAAGTATAGTGATAAATCATTATCATTTGTGATAACTAGTGATAGTTCTACTAATGTAGATTACTCTAATAAAGTGTTCTATTTAGGAACTTATGATGGTGAAAAAAAGGCTGTTGATAGCATTAGAATAGATTTAAGTGGCTTAAGTTCAAGCAATAGTTCTACTGTTAAGTATAATTTAACTTCTGATTTTTCATATCTAAGTATTATAGATAAAACCGAATCTTAACAAAAGAAAGGGAGTTTATGAATTTACATTTAGAGGATTTTGAAGGCCCATTTGATTTATTGTTGCATTTAATAAGACAATCTAAAATGGATATATACACAATTAATATAAGCGATATCATAGAGCAATATTTAGGATTCATTAACTCTATTGATAGATTAGATATAGATAAGAGTAGCGAATATTTAGTTATGTCTTCAGAATTAGTTCATTTAAAAAGCAAGATGCTTGTAAATAAAACTAATGATGATGAAGAAGTAGAAGATGATGAATATTCAATTAAAAGCGAAGAAGATTTAAGAAATAAATTAATTGAATATGAAAAGTATAAAAATATGACTGATACTTTTAGAACATTAGAAGAAAATAGATTAGATTATTGGACTAAGTTGCCTGAGAATTTAAAAGAATATGCTGATGAGGAAAGTGTTGTTAATAGTGAAGTTTCAGTTCAAGAATTGATTAATGCATTTTTAGAAATGCAAAAAAGAGTTAAAGAAGAAAAGCCAGCTTCAACTAGAATTACAAGAAAAGAATATAGCATTAAAAAGAGAATTTCAGAAATAAGAAATATATTAAAGAAAAAAGATAAAATAGAATTTGCTGAGCTATTTGAAACTGTAACAAAAGAGAATATAGTTGTAACCTTTTTATCTCTTTTAGATATGAGTAAAAATAAAGAAATAACTATGAAACAAAATAGAGCTTTTAGTTCTATTATAATAGAAATGGTGAAAAAATGAAGTTAATGGGAGTTTTAGAGGGACTATTATTTGTTGTTGGTGATGAAGGTATTACTTTAAATGAAATATGTTCTATATTAAATGTTACAGAAGAACAAGGAAGAAATCTTCTATTGGCTTTAAAAAATGAATATGAAAGTGAAGATAGAGGAATAAAGATTAGTTATCTTGGTGAGACATTTAAATTAACTACTAAAAAAGAACATAAAGAATATTATCAAAAGTTAGTTAGAACTAAGGAATCTCTTTTATCTCAAGCCCAATTAGAAGTATTAGCAATAATTGCTTATAATGAACCAATAACAAGAATAGAAATAGATGAAATAAGGGGCATTAGTAGTGCCTATGTCATAAAAAAATTATTAAGTAAAGATTTAATAAAAGTTATAGGCAAAAGTGATTTGCCAGGAAGACCTAATTTATATAAAACAACTAGAGAATTTTTAGATTGTTTTGGTCTTTCAACTTTAAATGATTTACCAGAAATAGTTAATCAAAAAGAAGAAGAAATAGAACTTTTTGATAAGAAAGAAATAGAAGAATTGTTATAGATATAAGTATTTGTTTGTGCTATAATATTCTTGCTATGCCTCTATGGCGGAATTGGTAGACGCGATAGACTCAAAATCTATTTTCTTTTTAGGAGTTCCGGTTCAAGTCCGGATAGAGGCACCAAATTATGAATTAATGTTAGGATAATATATATGATAGTAATTAAAATTTTATATTTTATAATTTTATTTATAACTATAATTTATAGTTTATATTTTATTGTAACTACTATAGTGGGAGCAATATTATATAAAAAAGAGGAATATAAGAAGAGTTCAAAGAAGAATAAATTTGCCATTTTAGTTCCTGCTCGTAATGAAGAGGGAACTATTGGAAATTTAATAGATAGTTTAAATAAACTTGATTATCCTAAAGATAAATACAATATATACATAATTCCAAATAATTGTACTGATAAAACGGCGGAAATATCTAAGAAATGTGGCGCTAATGTTTTAACATGTAAAGTTAAAACTAAGACTAAGGGAGAAGTTCTTAGTTGGGTTTTTAAAGAATTAAAGAACAAAAAAGATATTGATGCTTATGTTATATTTGATGCTGATAATATTGTTCATCCAGATTTCTTAACACATATGAATGATTGTATGAATAGTGGATATAACGTTGCTCAAGGGTTTAGAGATGCCAAAAATCCATCTGATAATTGGATAAGTGGTAGTTATGCAGTATATTATTTATTACAAAATGTTTTATTTAATAAAACTAGATCTTTTGTTGGAGGACAAGCATCTCTCAACGGAACTGGTTTTATGATTACTAAAAAATATATAGATAAAAAAGATTTTAAAACCATTTCTTTAACTGAAGATATGGAATTAACGGGTATGTGTGCTTTAGATGATGAAAAAATAGCTTTTGTTAATGATGCTATTACTTATGATGAATATCCAACTAAGTTTAAAACATCTTGGAATCAAAGAAAAAGATGGACAGCAGGTATATTAACATGTTTAAAACATTATAAAAAACAATTGTTGAAGAAAAGGAATAGAGCATCAATAGATATTGTTTTAGTTTACTGTGGACCATTATTTCAAGTGTTAGGATTTATTTCTTGTGTATTAATTTCAATAATTGCTCTATGGGGATTTAAAGCCGAATTAGTAAAATTATTTTTATTGTCGACATTAATATTTACATTAGCTACATTTATTATAACAATCATTGGAACTATAATTGTTATTAAAGTCCAAAAGAAAAAGCTTAAACCATTATTATCTGGAACTATATTCTTTTCGGTTTTTGTCTTTACTTGGATATTTGTTAACATAGCAACTATAATAAAAAGTCCAACTAAATGGGAAGAAATTAAACATAATAGAAATATTAATATAGACGATATATTAAAAAAATAGGTGTTTATAATTGTTTAAATAATAATATAACATAACATATAATTGAAAGGATGGTCTTATGTTATATTATCCAGGCAATAATTATAAAATGAATAATGATAGATTTATTGTTCCCTTTTTAGGAGGAGCATTACTAGGTGGAGCAGCAGTTGGTCTAACTAGACCTAGACCTATATATAATGTCGCTCCCTACAATAATTTTAACCCCTATATGCCTTATGGCAATTATAGCTATAGTTATTATTATCCTAGATATTTTTAATGAATTAAGAAATGAATAATCATTTCTTTTTTTGTAAATTAAAATTTCAAACGATTGACTATAGTAAGAAAACTGTAGTATTCTAAATATATAAGATAGTATATAGGTGATAATAATGGAGAATAAAAAGAAAGCAATAATATCTATAGTTGTAGTAGTTCTAACTTTGTTGGCCCTAGTCATCGGTGCATCATATGCTTATTTTAGTATAACCGCTACAAATAGTTTTGGTTCAAAAACAATAAGCGCATCAGCACCTGAGATAGGAAGTGTTACATTAACTAGTGATAATAATACCATATCTCTTAATTTAAGTGCAGAAGATATGATGGTAAGTAATGCCAAAGTTTACTGTGGGACAATTGATGGGACTCCAAATGTTAGCGAATTTCAAATGGCTCATACGACAGTGAATGGTCCAGGATTCTTTAATTGTAACTATACATTGAATGTAACAGCAACAGGAACCAATAACTTATATACGGCCTTCCAAGGATGGAACGGAAAAACCTCCGGTCAAATTAGGCTACAAATAGCAAATGATGAGTATGATTTTAATACATCAAATTTGTTTCCAATAACAGTTAATGGAACAATTCGTGGAGCATCAAATAGCAAATCAATACCAATCACAGCGTCAATGTGTATATATAATTCACATTTTGTTGATCAAACTTCATTGAAGAATAAAGATATTACCATAACAATCACAGCAACATCATTTACGTGTAATATGGCCGATTCTCAAGCATATTATTATACCCTTGATTCAAATACACATACGATTTCATCGCCATTAACAAGTCTTGAAGGAATACCATTTTACTTAAAAGGTTATGGAACAACTGGAGTATATGATGAAGTATGTGGGGTATTCAATGGAACCGAATATTGCTTGTTACCGCATTCTTTTGCTAGTTCGTCGACAATAAGAAGTGAAATGGAAGCCTTAGGAACAACATGCGAAATTACTGAAGACGCTTTAAGTTGTGAGAATGATGGACTTTCTTGCACTATTACAAGTTATGGAAGGGCAACCTGTGGCTATTCTTACGCATATTGTGTTATCAATGAATATGGCGAAGCATTTTGCTTGAACTAAAGTTTTAAGTGATTTGAGCTTGCCGCTTCATCCTCTATTAAAAATGTTAACAATAATTCCTATATATATATAATTAATAATAATATTACTACCTCCATAGGATAAAAAAGGAAGAGGAATACCCATAATGGGTAATAAACCCAAGTTCATAAAGATATTATAAATTTGATGAAATAGAAATATACCAATATAAGTTGATACAAACATCTTATATTGGTTTTTATTTTTATTAATTAAGAATAAGTCTAATGTAATAAAAGATAATAAAATTAACAAAGCACATATAAGACCATAGTTGCCTATAGAAAAAGCAAATATAAAATCAGTGGGAGCTTCGGGTATATATAATTGAATCTTATTAAAGCCCCATCTAAAAAAAGAAGCAGATCCAATTGTAGTTAGAGCATTTTCTAATTGATAACTAGTTCCATTAGTCCAATTGATAATTCTATCTATTCGGTAAAATAAAGATGTTCCAATAATACTTAGTAATAAATCTTTATAAAAAATATATATTATTATAAATGTTATTATAAATAATAGGAGAGTAATAAAACTAAAAATATACCATTTTTTATTAAGTTTTTTTGCTAAAAAAACTATTAAGAAAATAATAAAATAATTAATAATAGCGCCAGTATCTGGCTCTAAAAACACTAATATAGAGGGAATTAAAGTTACTATTAATAGTTTTAATACTAACTTTAATTCATCTTTAAAAGACTTGATTTGGGCGCTTTTAGCTAGGCTAAAAAGATATAAAGATAAAGATATATTGCATAGTTCACTTGGCTGAAAAGAAAATTCAAAAATGTTTAACCAACACTTAGCACCATTTATTTCTTTGCCTACAATTAAAACTAAAATAAGTAATAGCAAAGAAAAAACATACAAATATTTTGAATAATCAAATAGTTTTTTGATATTTATTTTTAGAATAATAAATAAACTAATATAACCAATAATAATCCAAATAAATTCTTTTACTAGAGCATTATTGTAAGAAGAACTAATTAATGGAGCATTTACCATATTTAAAAGACTTATTATATTGAGAATGAATATAGGAATAAACAATAATGCATAGGTTTTTACAAATGATTTCATAATTATATTATGGTTCAAAATATAGTTATTTATCATAAAATAAAATGGGAGTTGATAACATGCAAGAATTACCTAAAGTTTTTGCTAATGCTATAGATAAAAGAATTAATAATACACAAGATATTTATTATAGTTCAGATAGAAATATAAACACCAATAAAGATTCTGTTATAAAAAAGATAAACAATATTTTTTCTTCATCTAATCATGTATATAAAAGTGAAGTTAGAATAAAAATGAATGGTAAAGAGATAATTAAAACAATAGTAGGTAAAACAAGTAATTATTTAATAACTATAGAGGGAGAATTAATAAATATTATAGATATAGAGGATATTAATAAAATATAATTGTTAATAATTATAAATGATGCTATTATAATGCTAGTGGTTGTATGAATAATGATGATAAAAAAACAATTATAGTATTTATAAGTTTAATTATAATGATATGTTTAGTATGGGCGTATAATATAAATAATAACAAAAGTTATAAATTCGATCGTAAAATTAAATATATATTTGGTAGTTTAACTTATGATAATGTCTATAATAAAGGAAAAGATTTATTTATTAATGGTATTAAATTACTAGATAGTGATTTTATATTTGAACTAGATAACAAAGATAATATTGAATATTATTCTTTGGGTAAAAAAAATAACTATCGTAAAATAGTTAATTATTCATTATTATTTTCTACTTTGAGTTCTAAAGCTAGAGATAAATATATAAAAGATAGAGATATAGTTCAAAATAGTAATGACTATTATATGGGAAATTATATAAAAGAAGTAAAAAAGAATTATATAGGAAGTTCTCTAGATATTGAAAGTTATGATAAAGATAAAGTAGTATTTTCAAGTGTTAATTATTTTTGTGATAATTATGAATATATAGGAATAATAGTGGATAATGTTGAATGTTCTTATACTGAAACTAAAACTACATGGACTATGATTATGGAAAATAATATTTTAAAAATAGATAATTTAGAAGATTTTAGAAGAATAATGCAATAAAAAAAATATATTAGACTATTTCGTCAATATATTTTTTTAATTGCTTAGCATTCTTATCAAATATTATTTTTAATTGATTATCAATTTCAACAATACCTTTAGCGCCCAAACTTTTAATTGCATCTTTATTAACAATACTAATATCTCTTAATATTACTTTAAATCTACTCATATTACATTCGGCATTAATAATATTATCTTTTCCTCCAAGAAAATCAATTAGTTTATTTTCTTTAATAGCAAAATCTTTACGATTTAATTTAATTGCTACTGCTAATATTATTAATATAACTACAGCTATAATAATATATTGGAGAGTTGTACTCACATTCATCACCCATAATAATTATACTATAAATTATTAATTTTTAAAAGTAGGACTCACTAAATAAAAAATAAAACATAAATTAATAATGAGAGAACATGAAAGGGTGAAATTAATGAATAATAACAATAGAGGTAATTCTTGTAATTGTATTAATGAGATATTAAGTGTAATTTTAGTATTACAAGAAAATGCTTGTCCGGAGAATTCTTTGGATACATGTGATAGACCAATGCTTGGTGGTGGAGCAAATTGCTTAGTGTGTAATACAAGACCAGTAATGCTTTACACTTGCTGTGGTAATGGGGTTCCATGGAGTATGCCAACAACAAAAGATGCCCAAACAAATTGTAGTGGAGAAGAATTGAGTGAAACCTGTTCAACGGTATTTAGAGTTGAAAAAATAGAAGGAAATTGTTGCACATTTAGAGTTTTAGCTGATAATCCTGATGCAACTTCATTATATCCATTTGTTTCTACTAACTCATTCTTTACAATGGATTGTAGTTGTTTATGCGCTGTTCGTTGTCTATCTGATACTTATGTAGATAATGTTTGTTAATAATAAAAAACCATTTAAAATGGTTTTTTATTTGTAATTCTACTAATAATATTTTATAATACTAATGAACGTTAGATAGTAAGGAAGTTAACTATGAAAAAGAAATATATATTTATTATAGTAGCAATAGTAATTTTATTAAGCGGTGGTATTTTTCTTACCAATACTTTAAAAAATAAAGAAAAAAAAGAGGAAACTCCCATAGATACATCACGAACTGATATTATAGAAGATAGTTTTCCTTTATTTAAAGAAGTTACTGCAATTGATAATGCTATTTACAGTGAAACAAAGATATTTGATAAGATAGAATATGAAATAGAATTAACTGAAGATATAGAAGAAATAATGGCTAGTAAGAATTATAATGAGTATGCATCGTTTTATTCGATTGATGAAGGTGATGTTTTTGCTTATGGGGATGAATATATAACTTTAGTGAAAGGCGTTCCTTATATTGTTAATTCCGAAAAAAAAGTGGCTTCATCAATAGTAGATATAAAAAGGATCTATTTAATATTTGGTGATTATAATCATAATCAAATCTTTTTAACTCAAGAAGGTGAAGTATATATTGGTGAATCTTATGTATATACTGAAACAAATGAGGAAACAGGGGAGGTTACTTATCGTTTGGCTAACAATATGGAATGGAATAAGTTAGATAAGTTAGGAACTCCAAATAAATATAATGAAATAAGACTATCATATTTTGAAAATGAAAATGTGAAATCTGAAGATAAAGCTCACTATAACTTAATTGGAATAAGTAAAGGTGGAAAAAGAGACTTATTTAAAATAAAATATTAAGAAATATAGTAAATATATTTCTTTTTAATTGTAGTTATAGTGATTATATTTTATAATTAAGATAATAGGTGATAATATGAAAAATATTTTAACTAAGGATGAAGAATCTTTACTAGATAGTTATTTTAGATTATGTAATTATTTATCTTTAGGAATGATTTATTTAAAAGATAATCCTTTATTAAAAAAAGAATTAACTAGAGAGGATATTAAAAACAAACTAGTAGGTCACTGGGGCAGTGCTCCAGGTCAAAACTTTATTTATACCCATTTAAATAGAGTTATAAATAAGTATGATTTAAATATGATGTATATATCAGGACCAGGTCATAGTGGTCAAGCAATGATTGCCAATAGTTATATTGAAGGTGTATATAGTGAAGTATATCCAGAAATAACTCAAAATGAAGAAGGCTTAAAGAAATTATTTAAATCCTTTTCTTTTCCTGGTGGAACATCTTCGCATGTGGCGCCTGAAGTTCCTGGTTCAATTAACGAAGGTGGCGAATTAGGATATAGTTTAAGTCATGCTTTTGGAGCAGTTTTAGATAATCCGGATTTAATCGTAGCATGCGTAGTTGGTGATGGAGAAGCAGAGACAGGCCCTCTAGCAACTAGCTGGCATGGTAATAAGTTTATTAATCCTAAAAATGATGGAATTGTTTTACCAATTCTTCATTTGAATGGATATAAAATAGCAAATCCAACAATATTTGCGCGAATAAGTGATGAAGAAAGAATCAATTTCTTTAAAGGATGTGGATGGGATCCAATAGAAGTTGACGTCATAGATAAAGATAATTATCATGAACTTATGGCTGAGGCAATGGATATTGCCATTGAGAAAATTAAAAAGATTAAAAGTGAAGCTAAAAGCAAAAAGTTTGTTAGACCAATGTATCCAATGATAATATTGAAATCAAAAAAAGGTTGGACATGTCCCAAGAAACTTTATGAAAAAGAAGCAGAAGGAACATTTAGAGTTCATCAAGTTCCAGTTAATTTTGAAGCTGTCCAACAAGATTTAAAAATCTTAGAAAAGTGGTTAAAAAGTTATAAACCAGAAGAATTATTTAATGCCGATGGTAGTATAAATAAAAACATTTTAAAATTAGTTCCTAAGAAAGATAGAAGAATAAGTGCAAATCCAAATGCTAATGGAGGATTGTTATTAAAAAATATAAAACTTCCTAATTGGACTAATTATAAAATTAAAGTTAATCGTGGTTCAACAAAATCATCAGATATGCGAGTTTTAGGAGAATATATTAGAGATGTTATGAAGTTAAATAAAAACAACTTCCGAATCTTTGGCCCCGATGAAGCTCTATCTAATCGTTTTAATAGTGTATTTGAAAAAGAGAAAAGAAAGTTTAATGCTGAAATTTATAATAATGATGAATATTTAAGTCCTGAAGGGCATGTGTTTGATAGTTTCTTATCTGAACATATGTGTGAAGGAATGTTAGAAGGTTATTTACTTACGGGAAGACATGGCTTCATGCATAGCTATGAAGCATTTATTAGAATAATTGATTCAATGGCTTCTCAACATGCAAAGTGGTTGAAGGTATCATCAGAACTTCCTTGGCGCAAAGATATTTCTAGTTTAAACTATATTTTAACAAGTCATATATGGCAACAAGATCATAATGGATTTACACATCAAGATCCAGGATTTTTAAATCATTTGGCCACTAAAAAAGCTGACACTGTTAGAATGTATTTTCCAATTGATACAAACACTTTACTATCAGCAGTAGATCATATATTAAATACTAAGAATTATATAAATGTTGTCGTAGCAAGCAAACATCCTAGTATTCAATGGCTAAGTGCAGCAGAGGCAAAAGTTCATTGCAAAAATGGAGTTAGTATATTTGATTGGGCATCAAACAACGCCAAAAACCCTGATGTTATATTAGCTTGCTGTGGTGACACTCCTACTTTAGAAACAATCGCTGCTTCTAAAATACTATTTGAATATTGTCCTCATATAAAGACTAGGGTAGTAAATGTATTTGATTTAATGCGACTTCAAAGCCAAGATAAACATCCACATGGTTTATCAGATCAAGACTATAATTATTATTTTACTAAAGATAAACCAATAATTTTTGCTTTCCATGGTTATCCAAATTTAATTCATGAACTTACATATAATAGAGAAAATCACAACATGCATGTTCATGGATATATGGAGGAAGGAACAATTACAACTCCATTTGATATGCGAGTTCAAAACAAAATTGATAGATATCATTTAGTTCTTGATGTGTTAAAATATGTTGAGGAAGTTGAAGCAGTAAAAATGACAAGAAACTTAATGAATAAGAAATTAAAAGAACATAGAGAATACATAACTAAAGAGGGAATTGACTTAGAAGAAATAAGAGATTTTAAGTTTTAAGGAGACAATATGAATTTATATGATTTTGATAATACAATTTTAAAAGGAGATTCATCTCATAAATTTATAAGATATTCACTGGTTCGTCATCCATTTATAGTCTTATGGTCCTTAATTAAAACTCTAAAAGAATGTATAAAATATTTATTTAAAAAAAGTAATTTTGGTTTAATTAAAAGTGAATTATTTAGTTTTGTTAAATATATTAAGAATTTTGATGAATATATGGATAAATATGTTTTAAAGAATATCAAATATGTAAAGAAGTTTTACTTAGATCAAAAGAAAGATAGTGATGTAATTATCTCAGCATCATTTGAGTTTATTATAAAAAAATACTGTGAATATTTAAATATTAAGAATGTTATTGGAACAAAGTTTGATGTAAAAAAAGGATGCATTATTGGAAATAATTGCAAAGGAGAAGAAAAAGTTCGAAGATTTTATGCTGAATATGGTGATAAACATGAAATCTTAAATGCTTACTCGGATTCCTTAAGTGATATTCCAATGTTGAAATTAGCTAAAAATGCTTATATAGTTAAAGATGAAGAATTAATAAAATATGAATAATAGAGGTTGATATTATGCTAGGTGAGATACTAGAAATAAATAATAATAGAGTGATAGTTAAAAACAATAGTGCTTTAAGTAATATTGTTAATTTGTATGTCCAAATAACTGATAATACGAATACGTTTATTGGTGAAATAGTATCTTTAAATAAAGAAACAATAGATATTAAGCTTAATGGAGAAATAATCAATAATAAGTTTATTTATGGAATTAGTAAAAAACCTGCATTAAATTCTCAAGTTGAATTATTAAAAGAAGAGGGAATTAATATTCTTTTTGGAATTAACAATTATGTTCCTCAAAAGAAGATTTATTTAGGAAAAAGTGCTTTATATAAAGATTTTCCATTTTATGCTGATATTAACCCATTATTTTCCAATCACTTTGTTGTTTTAGGCAACACTGGATCCGGTAAATCATGTGGAGTAGCGCGATTATTTCAAAATTTATTCTATAAAAAGGATGCGGTTCCTAAAAATGCAACAGTATTCATCATAGATGCTTATGGAGAGTATAAAAGCGCTTTTAGCATGATAGATTACGTTAATAAGGATTTGAGTTTTAAATCATATACAACTGACTTAGATTCATCTGATGAATTATTACAAATACCTCTTTGGTTATTAAGTTTAGATGATATTTGTTTATTATTAGAGGTAAGTAGTAAAAATCAAATATCAATCATAGAAAAAGCTATGAAAATAGTTAATATATTTTCACGTCAAGAAGATAGTGTAATCAAGTATAAAAACTCAATTATTGCTAAGGCTTTATTAGATATATTTATAAGTGGAAACACGCCAGCTCAAATAAGAGACCAAATATTTTCAGTTCTAACTAGATATAATACCAGAGAGTTAAATCTAGATACTAAGATTTATTATCCAGGATATATTAGGCCTTTAAGGCAATGTTTGATGATTGATGATACTGGAAAGATAAGAGAAATGCAATTAGTGACAACATTTTTAAATACTTTTGTTCTTAATGAAATGAATTTAGAAATGCCAGATGGTTCATTTGTATGGACATTAAAAGATTTATTATATGCATTTGATTTTGCTTTAATAGACGAAGGATTATTAAATGACTCTAAAGTTTATAGTTTGGCTCACGAATTGAGGGTGAAACTTGCAAGTATAATTGATAGTGGAGCATCTAAGTATTTTGAATTTACTGAACATTTTACAAGAGAAGAATTTATTAAGAATTTAACTCATAAAGACAACAATAAAGCTCAAGTGGTAAACATAAATTTAAATAGTATTGATGATAGATTTGCTAAAGTAGTCGCAAAGGTATACTCAAAATTGCTATTTGATTATGCCAAAAATGATCTTGAAAGGGCAAAATATCCAATTCATATTGTTTTAGAAGAAGCTCATAGATACGTTCAAAATGATCGAGATATAGAAATACTTGGCTATAATATTTTTGAAAGAATAGCTAAAGAAGGGCGAAAATATGCAGTTTTATTAACTCTTATTAGTCAAAGACCTTCGGAATTATCTCAAACAGTCTTATCTCAATGTGGAAACTTCATTGTATTCAAGATATCTCATCCAATTGATATAGATTATATAAAGCCAATGATTCCTTATGTTGATGATGACATGGTTGAAAGGATAAAGAATCTTCAAATTGGGCATTGTTTGACATTTGGTTCAGCATTTCCGCTTCCTACTATTGTAAAAGTAGATATGGCATCACCAGCTCCACTTAGTAGTAGTTGTGATGTTTCCTCAACTTGGTTTAATTAATAATAAACTAAATAATAATATTTAAATTCTCGCATACACATTATTAAGAGGTGTATATGAAGAAGTTATTATTACTATTTAGTTTTTTCTTTGCTTTTAATTTGAAGTGTTATGCTGATGAAATTTCAAAATATAGTGAAAGTGCTATTTTAACTGAAGCATCCACGGGGAATGTTTTATACGAAAAAGATGCTGATAGGAAAAGTGCTCCAGCGAGCATGACTAAAATAATGAGTATGGCTTTAATAATGGATGCAATCAAAGAAGAAAGAATTAGTTTAAATAGTGATGTGTTAATAAGCGAAAATGCTGCTAAAATGGGTGGAAGTCAAGTATATTTAAATGTTGGTGAAACATATAAAGTTTATGATTTATTAAAATCAATAGCTATTGCTTCTGCAAATGATGCTGTTGTTGCAATGAGTGAAAAAGTAGCGGGAACAGAAGAAAAGTTTGTAGATATGATGAACAAAAAATGTAAAGAGTTAGGTTGTAAAGAAACTAATTTTACTAATCCCCATGGTTTAGATGATGAAAATCACTATAGTTCGGCTAGAGACATGTCTTTAATATCAAGATATCTTATTAATAATTATCCTGAGATACTTGATTATACAAGTATCTATGAAGATTATCTTCAAAGACCAGATGGGACTAATACTTGGCTAGTTAATACTAATAAACTTGTTAGATTTTATGATTCAGTTGATGGATTAAAAACTGGATTTACTAGCAAAGCAGGATATTGTTTAACAGCAACAGCTAACAAGAATAATATGCGTTTAATAAGTGTTGTCATGGGAGTTGATTCACCAGATAATAGAACAAGCGATACTGTAAGATTATTAAACTATGGTTTTAATTCGTTTAAAATATCATTAATATATAAAAAGGACAAAGTTTTAGGAACATATAGAGTAGAAAAAGGGAACAAAGAAAAAGTTCAATTAGTTTTATTACAAGACGCAAAGGAATTATTAAGTATTACTGATAAAGAAAAGAAATACTCGTTAAAACTAGAGATAAATAAGTTAGTCGCACCATTAAAAAAGGGGGATATAGTAGGAAAAGCCAAAATAATAGATAATACAGGAAACGTTGTGGGAATAATAGAAGTAACAGTTAAAGACAATATAATTAAAGCAGGATTTAAAGATTATTTTAAAAGAAATTTTAAAACTACTCTTTATGGCAAAAACATTATCTTATAGCTATGTAATCAAACACCTAATTGGTGTTTTTGTCTTTTGTTGAAGGATTTTTATAACATTTGATAACGATTGTCGAAGTCATTTAAATGTTTATAAAAAAGACTTATATTATAATTGCAGATAAGTAGATATAAGGGAGGAATAATAGATAATTTCATTTTAAAACTATCTAAAAAGGTGGGATATAATGAATTATGAACAAATAGTAAAAGATAATGAAAAATTGATATGGAAAATATCACAGCATTTTTATGGTATTCCCAAAGAGGATTTATTTCAGGCAGGAGTCTTGGGACTATTAAAAGCATTAAAAAATTACAAAAGTGATAGTTCAACCAAATTTTCAACCTATGCTCATGACTATATATTTGGGGAAATGTATTTACTTTCAAGTAATCGAAACATAAAGATAAGCAAAGATATTTTAAAGCTATATAAAAAAATAGAAACAAGTAGATATATTTTGGCCCAAAAGATAGGTAAAATACCGAACAATTTAGAATTATCAGAAGTCCTAGGTCTAGATCTATTCACTTTGGAAGAGGCATTAATGAGCGCGAAGACAATTATGTCTTTAGATAATGCCACTAAAGAAGATAGAGATGCTTATGAAATTATAAGCGCTCCAGAGTATGACATTGATAGTAAAATATTGATAGACGATAGTTTTAAAGTCCTTTCTAATGATGAACGACTTATTATTAAGTCAAGATATTATGAAGATTTAACTCAGCAAGAGGTGGCAAGAAAACTAAAAATGACTCAAGTAATGGTATCAAGATACGAAAAAAAAGGCATTGAAAAGATGAAAGAATATATTATGTTATAGTATAAATCCTTGAATAATTCATCATAATACTAGTGGTGAAAGAATGAATAAAGATGAATATGCAAAATTAGTCAAAGAATTATCGCCAAAAGAGCCGAGAATAAAAAACGCAATATATGCTTTTCTGGTCGGCGGTTTAATTGGATTCATTGGGGAAGTAATTGTTAATATATTAATTGAATCTTTTGGTTTAGCGAGAGTTGATTCATATGCTTGGCTGGCATTAATCATAATAGGTATTTCATGTCTACTTACTGCGTTGGGAAAATTTGACAATTTTGTGACGAAAGCAAAATGTGGGTTAATTGTTCCAACAACGGGATTTGCCCATAGTGTTCAAAGCGCATCGTTAGATTATAAACGTGAGGGTTTTGTTACAGGAATTGGAGCTAATGCATTTAAGCTAGCAGGTTCAGTTATTGTGGCTGGAATTATTAGTGCATTCTTTTTAATAATTTTAAAGGTGATGTGTTATGGCTAGTTTAAAATTTTCTAATGTATATATAAATGACAATTGGACTATTACTGGGCCAATGGAAAGCGATAGCAAATTAAAAAAAATAGACATAAAGCTGGATGATTATTATTTTGATGAAAAAACATTTGAACAAGCGGAAATAAGGATGCAAAAGATGGCTATAAATTCGATACTGGCTCGACACAAGTTGAGTAGTAAAGATATAGATTTAATAGTAGGCGGAGATTTGTTAAATCAAATAGCAGCATCAAACTATGCAAATAATGCCACCAATATCCCCTTTGTAGGGATTTATAGTGCGTGTGCTACCTTTCCAGAGTCACTAATTATAGCAGGATCATTTTTAAAAAATGATAACGTTAACAAAATCATCGGAATTACCAGTTGTCATAATTTGACTGCTGAAAAACAATTTAGGTATCCAATCGAGTATGGCTCTCCCAGAACCCAAACATCAACTTGGACATCAACTGCAGCGATAAGCGTTCTTTTAAGCAAAAAAAAGAAAAATATTAAGGTAGAATCAGGCACTATTGGCAAAATAATTGATATGGGGATAAAAGACACTAATAATATGGGGGCAATAATGGCTCCAGCAGCCGCCCAAACGCTATATGAACATTTAAGTGATTTAAACAGGAATGTTGACTATTACGATTTAATTTTGACTGGAGATTTAGGCTGTGTTGGTGGCGAAATATTCAAAGAATATTGTTCCAAAACTTATAACATAAAAATAAAAAAACACTTAGATGCTGGTTGTGAATTATATTTAAAGAGTCAAAACGTTTATGCCGGAGGAAGTGGTCCTTCATGTTTGCCATTAGTTTTATTTAATAAGATATTATTACAAAAAAAATATAAAAGAATATTGATAATCGGAACAGGTTCACTACATAGCCCGGTAATGGTTAATCAAAAAATATCTATTCCAGCAATTGCTCATGCGGTAAGTTTGGAGGTTCTATGATATACTTAAACTCATTTTTATTTGCAGGAGTAGTTTGTTTGATTTGTCAAATTGTCCTAGATAATAGCAAATTAACACCGGGACACATAACAAGCGGACTAACAGTTATTGGCGCAATTCTCTCATATGCAGGGATTTATGACAAAATAATTCGTTGGTGTGGTGCAGGAGCCACTACTTTGATATCAAATTTTGGTCACACATTATATTCTGCAGGACTTCAAGGGTATGAATCCTCTGGATTCTTAGGAATATTAACTGGATTGCTTTCTTCATGTGGAGTAGCTATTGTTAGTGTGATTGTATTTTCTTTTATATTTACGATTGTTTTTAAATCCAAAGATTAGAAAAGAGCGTTTGCTCTTTTTATTTGCTATAAATAGTATTATAATTATGGGGACGGAAGAATTTGTTTTGTCCTCGTAGCTCAGTAGGATAGAGCGACCGCCTCCTAAGCGGTAGGTCGTTGGTTCGATTCCAATCGGGGACGCCATATTAAGGATATTTATGTTCGTTGTTTTATGAATATTTGAATAAATTGTAATTATAAGATATACTTAAAGAGAATTGGAGTAGGATGAATGAAAAAATTGAAAGAATACATATTATGTTTTATTGATGGATTTTTTATGTCAATCGCTGATAGTGTTCCAGGAGTATCTGGTGGAACTGTTGCTTTTATTTTAGGCTTTTATGACAAATTCATTATTTCCTTAGATAATTTGATTAGAGGAGATAAGAAAGCAAAGATCAAAGCAATTAAGTATTTATTTAAAATTGGGATTGGTTGGATAATCGGGTTATTGTTAGCAGTTTCATTTTTGTCAAGTTTATTTTCTAAACACATATACGCAATGAGTTCTATATTTATTGGCTTTATTATATTTGCAATACCTCTAGTTATAAAAGAGGAAAAAGAACATCTTGTGGGAAAATATCATAATATTATATTTGCTATATTCGGGGCCGGATTGGTAATTTTGATAACTTATTTAAATCGTGTGGTAGGCGCATCATTCAATATAGATTCCTTTAATTTTGGAACAGCAGTATACGTATTTTTAGCAGCTTCAATTGCTATTACCGCGATGATATTGCCAGGGATTTCAGGGTCAACTTTATTGTTAATATTTGGACTATACATTCCTATTATTACAAAGATAAAAGAATTGATGACGATGAATTTCTCGGTCTTACCAGTTTTAATAGTATTTGGTTTGGGTGTGATATTTGGTGTTTTGGTATTTACAAAATTATTAAGAAAGTGTTTGGATAAAAGAAGAAGCGCTACAATTTATGCAATCCTTGGCATGATGATTGCCTCAATATATGCTATAGTTATGGGTCCAACAACATTGGATGTTCCAAAGGCATATTTGACTATGAAGACTTTTAGTATTTGGTATTTTTTACTAGGTGGAATAATAATAATGGCTTTAGAAGGCTTGAAGAGTTTCTTGAGCAAAAACTAATATTTAAAGTATTCAATTTTATGAATACTTTTTTTTATGATCTTTTTTATTTCCTTTATAAATTGAGACGGATTATTCTTATCATATAGTATATATGTTTTTTCTTTGCATCTTGTGATGGCAACGTAGAATAAGCGTCTTTCTTCTGCGAAAGGGTAATCTTCATTTGGAAGAATTTTGGAAATTAAGCGATTATCTTCAATTTTGTTTGGGAAACCTAATATGGAATTGTTGCAGTTAAGAATTATCGTGTAATCAGCTTCTAGCCCTTTGGATTTATGGACGGTATAGAATGGAATGAGAATCCCTTTATATGAAACAAAGTTATTTTCAAAAGACATTTTGGTATCCATGTAATCATAGATATCTTCGCAATTTCTGGAAAGAATCATTATACTAGAGGTAATTGGAATTAATTTATCTAGAATAGATGTTAGCATTTTTCTTTTATTTGTGTATGGAGCGAGTATTATTGGTTGGAGGCAAGATTTAGGTGATTTTAAATTTTTTTTGACTTGTAGTGGATTTTTTTCAATAAAAGAAGAAGCAATATTTATTAGTTGCTGACTGTTTCGATAGGTATTAACCAGTTTGATAGTAGTTGCACCCTTAAAATAATGATTGAAATTCAAAAATATATTTAAGTCACATCCGCTGAAATGATAGATGGATTGCCAATCATCGCCAACTACTATGACTTGTGAGTTACAAAAATCTGATATTTTTTTGATAAGATTCAAGCGAATTAAAGAAGTATCCTGAAATTCGTCAATTATTATATATTTATAATTTAGATTCGAAAATTCAACTTTGGGGGTGGCGCATGTTATTAAATCGTCGAAATCCAAACCATTTATAGCATTTTTTTCGATGATATATTCATAATATATTTTTAAGATTATTAAAACCATCTTTTTCTCAATGGTTGACAATCTAGATGAGATAATAGTGTTAGAGTTTATATTATTTGACTTAATCAGGTTTATTGTAGAGGCGATGAAATTGATGAAAACGTTAAAATAATTGCTTTTTATAAATTTAGAATAAGATGTGCTTTGTTTTGTAAATATTAAAACAGTTTTTTGATCGATTGGCTTTAAGGTATAAAGTGTTTCACGAATAATAAAAAATAGGTATGAAGAGTTAATCAATTGATAATCTGTTTGGGATTTGTCTAATATAGCCATCGCGAGTTTATGAAAAGTTAAAACATCACAATCATAATCTATTTTTTGGGATATATCACGAGTTGATGCGTTTGTAAATGAAATAATTAATATATCTTTTGGAGAAACATTTTTAACTTTAATTAGATAGTGGACTTTTCCAACGATTGATATGGTTTTGCCGGCACCAGCACCAGCAATAACAAGGGTGTCAGAATTAGAATAGAGAAGTTGCATTTGATAATCATCTAGTTTGATGTTGTTTATTATGTAATTGTTATTCATATAATTCCGTTCTAGAAAAAAGTCTTGCACGTTAATGTTAACACAATTAGACATTAAAGTTAACTAATTTTCTAAAAATAATGGAAGACATAGTATAATATATGTAAGACGAGGTGCTGAAATGGAAAAGATTAAAAGAGTAGTTGGAGTTGCTTTTGTTGAGGATGGAAAACTATTAATTGTTCAATCGGTTAGAAGTAGCGCTAGTGACTCTTGGACATTAGTAGGAGGCGGCGTTGAAACTGGTGAAAGTGAAATAACAGCAGCACTACGTGAGGTAAACGAAGAAATTGGTCAAGGTTTTGAATTTTGTGAAGAAGACTTATTGCCAATCATGTGTTTTAAAGAAGCGGCAGCAAGTGATTCAGATATTACAATTGAAATGAATATGTTTTTGGCCACTAAAAAAATTCATGTTAGTTTAATACCAAATGACGAAATTTTGGATTATCATTGGTATAGTTTGGGAGAAACGGAGTATAATCTTTCTTCATCAATTGTTGAACATTTTTTGCCGTATGCCATTCAAAAGGGGATTTTAACCAATTCGGTAGAGTAAATAAGCAAAAAACTCAAAAAAATATTGCATAAATGACTTTTGCATAGTATAATGTAAATTGTCTTGAGAAAGACTAGGTTAATTTGAATGGGCGATTAGCTCAGTTGGTTAGAGCATCTGCCTTACAAGCAGGGGGTCATAGGTTCGAGTCCTATATCGCCCACCATTTAATATTGCCGACATAGCGTAATTGGTAGCGCAACTGACTTGTAATCAGTAGGTTGGGGGTTCGATTCCCTCTGTCGGCACCATTTTTTTTAAGGGCTTACGTGTAGTAAGTTTTTTTATTAGTAAATTTTATTGTTCTGTGTTTTGACTTTATTTTTTCAAAAATACCAAAAAAGTGTTCACAAATACCAAAAAATATGGTATTATTATACCTGTCTAAAGAGAAAGACCTTTTAGACGCATGTTTTTTGATGGTTTTGGAGGGATAGCGAAGTGGTCAAACGCGGCAGACTGTAAATCTGTTCCTTCGGGTTCCATGGTTCAAATCCATGTCCCTCCACCATTTTATATATGTTGCCCCGTAGCCAAGTGGTAAGGCATCAGACTTTGACTCTGACATTCCGTTGGTTCGAACCCAGCCGGGGCAGCCATATGATTTTTGAGTTATGTCTCGTTAGCTCAGTAGGTAGAGCATTTGACTTTTAATCAAAGGGTCTGGAGTTCGAATCTCCAACGAGACACCAT
>JAEELI010000018.1 GCA_016288795.1 Caryophanales bacterium | reverse complement strand
TGATGGTCAAGCATTAATATGTGATCATGGTCCTGATTATGGTGCAATTGTAAAGAATTCTAATAATAATTTTTATGCTAAAATAACTCCTTTAGAATTTGAAACTCCAGATTTTTCTAATTCTGTTCTTTATTCTTATTCTTATTTAATTCATTCACTAAAGATTGATTTAAATGATTTTTCAAATGAAAATCAAACTATTACAGGGGTTAAAGAATGGAAGTTTGAATTTATTACGAAAGAATATCATGATGACACAGCTGCCGATTTTATTGCATCTGCTAACTTTGTTGATAATAGTGAGGTGACGACTAATTATGAAGTAATAGCAAGTATTACTAAGGATGCGGCTACCCAAACTGCTAATGTTCAAACAAGAGAAGATAATATTAATCAATATTCTGTACCAGAAAGCATTCATTATGATTTAAATATTACTCATAGTAATAATATTTTGGAAATAACTGATACTCCAGTTATTGATGAGAATGCCTATTATCGTTATTTTTTAGATGGAATTGGGTTTCTTTCTTATCAAAATCAATTAGAGCCTACTTTGACTATTATGATAAATGGTAAACGAATTACTTTTGAAAAACATGGATATAGTGCCTCTAGTCCGATTAGTGGTCAGGTTTCTAATTCAGATCCAGCAGTACAACAATTAATGAAAAAATTAGATGTTTATTCAGATAGTTATGATCTTTATGCTTTCTTTAAGAGTAGAGAATTAAATCCTGATGGTGATTATTATTGGCTTGTTTTATCAGAGAGTACTAGGACTATTGCAAATAATATAAACTATAGTTCACAAGCTCGTTATGATTATATAGTTCCAGAAAACCTAGGACCATTTTATTCTCCAGCTTCATGGAAAATAAGTATTTTAAATGCAAAAAATCTAAATGTAAAAATTTCTTGGGATGAGTTTCTTCATTATGTAAAAGGAGTATATAATTATGGTTCTCTTTCTGAAACTAAAAAACATGAAATAAAAGTTGGTTCCTATAATGCTTTAGCTAGTTGTATTGTAGGAAATATATCTCCAATAACTATGAAAGCAAGTCATCTAGAAGATAATTATATAAAATGGGATGTTAAAGTAGATTTAGGGGCTATTCATGTAGATCCTAGTAAAATACTTTTTAACTATGTATTGTTATATTTACCTGATAATCAAGTAATAGATGGAAATACTTATTATGATTTTGAGCAGGATAAAATAACTAGAGATTCAACCAGTTCAACTGTGAATTCTAATGTTTTCATGACTTGTACTTCTTGGGATAAATCCGCAAATACTTATGACAATGGAGAATGTACGACGCGCAATTTTGCTAATATAGGACTATATGAAGAAATTAGTAACAGTCAGGTGACATATCAATTATTAAGAAGGTCAGTGGTTGATGAGTTTAATTGGTTAAAGCAAAACTATTATCTATCAAATACAAATGCATATGGGGTTATTTTTGATAAGAATTATATAGATTCGACTAATAATGTTTTACGTTTTTCATTCATTACTCGTGCCATTTCAAAATCTAATTTAACGGATGATTCTTATGAGGATGAATTGTATTTGGAAGTAATGGGGATGAGTCATAGAAAAAACTATCATCGACAAAGTAACACTAACACTAGTCCAGATCTTTATTATGCTTTGGCAACGATGGGGTCTGTTGTATATCCTAGTATTGATAAAAATGTTTTTCCTTATAATACTGATGGTGAAAATGAAGTTAGAAATTGGATAATATCTAGCAATATAGCAGCTTCTAATTACTTTCCAGTTTATGAAACAAATGATTTTCCAAATTATAACTATTCAAATTCTTTGCCTAATTTTTATTATGGTAAATATCAGTTTTCTGATTCTTTTTCTACGGATACACCTGAAAAAACAGTATTAGCTGAAAATACTTATTTACGTGGAGTTAGTGTTTCTACATATAGCATGCTTGATAATGATGAATATTCTGGTTTTTCTTTTGATGATTATCGAACACTTCCACAGGATGATGATGGATATTATAATTATTATATTTCAAATACAAAAAAATCCATAAGAATTAAATTTAATTATGGTCCTGATTGCCAAGAGTATGATCGTACTAACCCAGCTTGTTCAAGAGAAAATGAAAACATGAGATATGGTTTTGAAGTGATAGCAGAAGGTTTTAATAAATCAACTCATATTGGAATAACTTATACAACTGAAACAGATATGATTAAAACGGCCCGTGAGTTACAGCTAAATAATCTTACACCTAGTACTATAAAGATTCAAAATGTTGCTAGTCAATATAATTGGAAAAATGGTAATTATATGATTACTACTAATTCTATAGATGAAGACTATAATTTTTTAGCTGATTTATCAATTAAGAAATCAGTTGATGTTGCCAGTGATACCAATTATCGAAATGATACAAAAAGTCATACTTTAGTAGCTACTATTGGTAATAATGATTCAGATTATTTAGATATTATTGATTTTGTTGATGGAATTGGTAGTATTGGTTTAGGA
>JAEELI010000017.1 GCA_016288795.1 Caryophanales bacterium | reverse complement strand
CCAACTCCAGTTTCCATTTTCATCTTCACGAACTTCTTGTCTATCATATTCTTCGCCATTGGCTAGTAATACGATTGTTATTGATCCTGGTTTATTTCCATCCTCAATTCCTTGTTCATCCCATGTCTTACTTCCACTGATGTCGTCTGCGTAATCTAGTGTGTTATTAATGTCATAGCCATCTACATTTGTTGTGTAACCAGGCACACTAATTTCACTAATTTCATATTTAATAGCTTCATCTTTATAATAAACTGGTAAATCATTAAATGAATAGTTCCAATTACCTTCTTCATCTTCTTCTACAACTAATGTATATGTTTTACTGTATCCAGATTCAGTTGTTCCAGTTAAGGTAACTGTAATACTTTCAGGACGATTATCATAAGCATCTTCTTCGTCATCCCAAGTTTTAGTTCCTTCAACATGCATTATCACATATTCATTTGTATATGTAATTGTATATGTTGAGTTTGAATAATCTATAGTTCCTTCAAAGATTTCATCTTCTTTATCAGAACTTGTATCTACTACATTTTCTGTATGACTAATAACTTCAGGTTCTGCTGGTGTTTCACCTTCGGCGTCGGCGCCAGCATCATCACCTTCACTAGGTTCTTGTTTAATAGTTTCATTCCATTCACGGATACCATTACTTGAAACAAATTCATAGCCTTCTTTTAATGAAGCAGTTTTTTCATTAATACTATAAGTAGTTCCATTAGGTATATTGACGAAACGAATATTCCATCCATCTTTAATTTTAATATTTAATTTAGTTCCACTTTTAGCTTCAAAATATCCTGAATAATATCTATATTTTAAAGTTCCAGTTTCTTCGTCTTCAAATGACTCGATTAATTGTAAAGTATGAACTTCAAATACTTCATTATCCTTATATAATGTATAAGTAATAATATTATCATTTTCTTTTATTTCAAATATTTCATATGATTTTGAATTTCTTGAAACTTTATATGTTACTGAATTTTCTGTTGAACTAATTAATTCAACATTATCTCTGCTTGGATCAAATACTTTGATCTCTTGTTCTGCACCAGTAACATAAATAATATCTTCATCATTTGTATTTAATTGATAATCTTCAAGATTCATTACTGAGAACCAGAACTTATCATCTTCATTTGGCAAATTGATTGTTATATCAAATTCAAATAATTCATCTTTATCAGCATCTACACCATTTAATACTTTAGTAATATTTAAATTACTCTTACGATTATTTGTTGCAGTTAATGATGCTGCATCAATTTCACCTACTTTATAATAACCATAACCTTCTAAATAATAATATACGTTTTCACCCTCACTATAGTAAGTTAAATTATCCATTTTCATTATAGAAGGAACTTCTTCTTCATCAATAAGATATAAAGTAGTTAATACATTGTTAATTAACATAGGGTGAACTGTTGGAACATCTAATTCCCAATAGTAAGCCATGTTAGTTTCTTCAATAATTGTATAATCATGTCCAGTAGTATTTAATTTTACTACACCATCTTTAACTGTCATTATACCTATGGAAATAAATTTTGAATCATTCCATTTATCATCAGTAGTTGGAAGATTAATTTCTGCTACTACTTCACCATCACGTGTTACGTATAGTGTAATTGGACTTGATTCACGATCATCTATTTCGTTTGACCACTCTTTTGCAACAGTTATTAATTCAGATGTAGCTGTTGCTACTGGGTCAGGATCATCATATGGATTAGTCATTTCTCCATCGTCAGTTCTACTATCAACAAATGTAATAGAGGCAGTTGTGTTTGTTAAAACTGTATATGAATCTCCATTTTTAATTAAATATTTTTGAATTTCTGGATCTAATCCTTCGTAAAGAACCATTCCATTTTTTAAATCTGCAATTAAATCTAATGTATATTGGCTAGGCCATACATCAAATGTAACTTTGTATGTTACACCATCTAATAATGTATTTAATGATGATAAATCCCAATTGACTGAACCACTTTCTAATTTTGCATCTGGTGCAACACTGTTAACAAAACTAGTAGCGGCTACCCAATCAAGTGTTAATCTATTTCCATCAAGCTTTCCTGTATAGGTTGCTGTTTTTGTTTCATTTTTATCTAACCATTGAATTGTTACATTATTAGTAGAACCATTAGTAATAGTTAAATTATATTTTCCAAATGTATGAGTATATCCTGATTCGTTTTCTGAAGCTTCTTCAACAGTCATTTCTAAATAGTATTTATAAGATGTCTCATCAACATCTAATAATTTAATTTCTTCTTCAGCTACCATTACTTGATTAGTAGTTCCATCACCAACTAATACTGAACCAATTCCTGAAGTTTCTATCTTAGCAAGTATCTCTGCTAGAGCGTCTTCTAAATCTTCTGTATTAGCAGCATCATAATAGTTTGATTCTGAAGATCCTGCTTCAGTAGTTAGTTTTTTCATGTTTGATACATTGCCGTAAACACCAATTGTATAAAACTCTTTTCTGGCATCTACGATTGCTTTAGCATTTTGTAAAGCGTATTTATAATTTAAGCCATTATCATCTGAGTTACCACTTCCATAAACTGTGTGATTATCATAATTGTGGCTTCCATTTTCAGCATCATTATTATTTATCTCTCTAGTGTTTCTATATGTTGGATCTCCATCTGATACAAATATTACATATGTTTGATTTGTATCATTAAAATTAATTGTATTAGCAAGTCTTAATGCATCTTCCCAGTTAGTTCCTCTTGCCCCTTCTGCACTAATACTATTAACAGCATTAATTAAGCTATCAAGATCATATGAAGGTCCATGAGCTATAACACCATAATTAGCAAAATCCACTAATGCTATTTCTATAATATCTTTATTTTCAGTAGTGTTATTAGCAAGTAAATTTGTAATTAAATCTATAACTGCTGATTTTGCATCAGATAGTCTTGTCGTTGCAATTTTGTATCTTGTTCCAGTATATTGAGTATAAGTTCCGGAATAATACCATCTACCATTTGAACGATATAATTCATAATATTGACCATTGTATATTCCATATTGTGTTCCATTATTATCTGTAGCAACTACATATGATGTTGCATCTCTCATACTACCTGATGAGTCAAACACTATAACAACATTTGCTTTATTAACATTAGTATCAGCATCACCAGTTACAGTTAATGCTATGTTATAAGTTCCATCACCATTAGTATCAAGTGTTTTTTCATGTTCCGGAACAAATGTTGTTGTAACATTAACTACAACCTCTGAATTACCAATCTTAATTGTAATAGTTTCATTATTTTCAATTTCTTCTAAAACTTTAATTAAATAATTAGTTCCATCATTTGTTATTTGAATTTTATCACTACTAGGAGTAACAGATGTAATATTATTTAAATTAATATTCAAAGATAATTTTTCGTTTAATGTTGAAAGACTAACACTTTCAACACCTGCAATATAATGCTTATTATCATTTGTCCAAAATTTAACATTATAATTATTATTTCCGCTTCCTTCATCATTACTAGAAGCATTATCAGATGCTGCTAATGTCATAACTGGTTCTTCAGTTTCAGTTGTCGTTCCAACTTCTTCTGTTTCAGCGGTTTGATTTGCTTGTTCAGAAACAGTGTCTGTTAACTCTTCTACAGCTTCATCTTCAGCTGTCTCTTTTTCTTCCTCTTCTTCCTCAATAATTTCCTCTTCTGTATTTATTAAGTCATCACTTGTAACTATTTCTTCAACTGCTTCTACATTGTTGACATTATCAACATTTATTTCAGCATGAATGTTTGGAATAAATACAAATGACATTAATAAAAACAACACTATGTTAGTTAATATCTTTTTCATATATTATCAACCTTCCTTGCTATAACTAATAAAAATTTCTTTTTAAATTTTAAATATTCTTTTTTCGTCGAGCACGTCTGCAGAACTAAAATTTCATCATCCTTATTAAGCTCAATATCAGTTTTATGAATTGATTTTTCTTTAAGCTTATTGATATGCTCTAACCAATCATCATCGTCTTTAAATTTTATATTGGTATAAGTCCAATCTTTAGTTTCAATGAAGACCGAGAATACTTCATATATATTTGTTTTGCTTTCTGTTTTTAAAATTATATATCGATGTTCTTTCAAGTAAGACTCATCATAATATTCTTCTAATATTTGAAAAGGCATTTCTGTATATCTAGAATTATGTCCATATATTAATAACTTTTTAGATGAGTCCAAGTCGACTCTATAATCTAAAAATGGAGTTCCTATTTTATTCTTCTTTTTATCTAATCCTCTAGATAAATAAAATGTATTATTATCTCCCTGCGGGACTAAAGTTCTATAAGTGGTATTAGGTATTTCTAATAAACCAACTATATCATCATTTTTATATTTTTCCTTGGCGGCTTTGACTTCATATCCTAGTTCATTTTCTTTTTTAGATTCCGCCACTACCGTGTCTAATAAGACAATGTCTTTTGAACCTATAGGTATAACTAGAATTTCAATCATTGCTAATAGTAAAGCTAAACTTATAAGAATAATTTTTTTCTTCACTATAACCTACATCTCCATTTCTAAATATCCAAATATTTAATGTTTAAATATTTTGTTTTTTATTCATGTTTTTAAAATTTGTTTGACCAACATTACTTATTATATTGTTAGCCTAAAAAATAATACATATTTTCTAAATATATTTTTAGATTTATGGAGACATATAGAAACCATAAACCCCCTGTTAAGGACATATCTTACCAAATAATTTTTTTTTGTCAATAGTCTTTTGTCGATTTTTGTCAAAAAAAAGAGTCTATAGTCAGACTCTTATCTTATACTTTATAATACATTTGATTCCTACTAGTTGGTTTATCTGGAACTGTTAAATTAACTAATTTTTCTTCTATGGCATAATTTAAATATGAATTTCTAAAAGTTTCTTTAGATTTAATATTTAATTTATTCATTATCTCATATGCAGTCATTGGTTTGTTCTTTTCCATAACCTTTAATAATTTATCAACTTTCAAAAACTTATCTTCTATATATATAGGATGAGATAATAAATCTTTTAATGCTAAGTCAATTATCTTTAATAAAAAATCGATAAATGTCTTATCACTTTTTAATGACTCATAGTACTCAACCTTATATTTATATATGTAAGACTCTAAAGACAAATATTTAAATGCTTCATTATAATCTCTCAAATATTTATTTAACCATACCATTGCTACTATGTGATTGTTATCTTCAAATGGACTAATAAAAATAAACCCATAGTAGAATAATGATGCCATCAAAAATGGATGAGTGTCACCAGTGTGATTAATGAAGGTATTTAAATTAGAAAATAAATTAGGAATTAATTCTACTCTTGGGTGAGTAAAAGTATCTTTTAAATTACACTCACGATATTTTAATTTAGAAAAGAAATCATTAATATTTATGTTATCTAAATCATTATATACCTGAGTATACTTGGATATAAAATCTTCATCTTTTATACCTTCCATTTTAAATAGATAGTTTAAGTTTTTATTTACATTTACTTCATAAAAACTATTGCTTATTGATCCTAAGCTTTTCATAATACTAGATATTTTATTTAAGATATTATCTGTAATTATATAACTATTATTATTCATATCAAAACCCCCTTTTTGATATGGAAGGTATTATATAACAAAGCAAATAAAAAAGCAAGAATAACTTGCTTAATTCTTACTTAATTATTTTTTAAAGAAATCTTTAAATATTTTTGCTTCATCTTTTAAAATTTCATCTGTTAATTCTTCTCTAGATTCTTTTTGTTTTTCTGAAATACCTGTAACTAAACTCTTAACTTTTCCTTTTTCAACAAACATATAATTAGGAGCAAATATTCTCTTCTCACCAGTAGATATTTTTTCTCCTTTTTCATCAGTTAAGTTATAATCAGTTAAAACTTTATCAAATATTTTTAACAATTTTTTATAGTCATCTGTTCCCTTAATTGTCTTTTTAAGTTTGCCATCAACTAGTTCATATTTATCTCTTAATATTTCATTTCCTTCGTCATCCCAAATGTTAATATAATATATTTTTTTAACTTTTTTATCCTTGGCAACCTCGATCGATTTTTCAATAACAGAACGACACCATGGACATAACTTATCACCAAAATAAACATAAAAAGTTTCTTTCTTATCAATCTTTTTTAATAACTCAGCAGTAGTTATTTTTTCATATGGATTATCTTCAGGAATTTCTATTACACGATGAATTGAACCTTTAGCGTTTTCTTTGCCATTAACAGATTCATATTCTTCTTTAAAATCTTTACCAGCTTTACTAGCACACCCCATAGTCATAGATATTAATAATACCAATACTAGACTTAATACAACTTTTCTTTTCATAATAACTTCCTCTCAATACATACATTATATATCCTATAATATATATAGTCTATAAATTTATAGTTGAATAACTAAATTTTTGGTTGATTATATTTCAATAAATTCATAGTTAGTTGAACCTAATCCTATACTCTCAGCATAAGGAAGAATTTCTCTACCTAACTGTCTATCAATTCTCTTCTTTAATTCTTCTTTACCAGGATCAGTATTGATCCATATAGCATCAATAAATGCTTGATCATTTGCTACTGGATCTAAAGATGCAAATATGCCGATATCATTCATTACTGGATCTCCTTGGTGAGCATCACAATCACAGTCTACAGATAAAGCATTGGCAACAGTTATATAAACTATTTGCTTATTATTTTCTTTTATATAATCGCTGACAGCTTTAGCAGCCTCAGCCATGCTTTCAATAAAATCTATTTGATCATGTTTAGATACCCAGCAAAGTGTTGGACTCTCTGTTTTACCACATGAATGAATATAAGCTTTACCCTTACGAGACGCAATACCTATTGATTGATTTTTAAGGTTAGCGCCAAAGCCTCCCATTGCATGGCCTTTTCCATGAGCTAAATTTATTATTGAATCATAGTTTTTAAAATTTTCTCCAATTAGATCATATTTTAAATGTTTTCCATTATGAACAGGTATTTTAAAATCGCCTTTAGCATCCATAATATCTACTTCAGCAAAAGAAGTAAAGCCATGCTCTTCGGCAACTTTTAAATGGTCTTTAGCATTGTTTCTTTTTCCAGGATAGGCAGTATTACATTCTAATATAGTTCCATTTAACTTTTTAACTAATGGCCCGATTAAATCTGCCTTTAAATATCCTTTAGATCCTTTCTCACCAGTTGAAACTTTCACTCCAACTTTTCCCTTTAAAGTAACTCCAAGGGCCTCATATATTTTTATTAAACTCTCTGCAGTTATTTCTTTTGTCCAATAAACTTTAGGTTTTTCCATAATAATCCTTTCTTCTTTTTTTTACATAATTATTTTAACATAATATTCTATTATTTATAAATAAATGAAAAGAGTAATGATTTATAGAGCATTACTAACTAGAATATTTTGCAATTTGGTATGGAGTAGCCTCGGTTCCATTGCCACCAACTACATAAACATTTGGTGATAGGTAAACTACTGGTATAACCAAAACAGATGAGTCAGCATTGTTATAACCAACAGTATTGCTTCCTGAAACCATTATAAATTGTCTATCGCTACGTGTAGATACTGTTGGAATCCCTTTATTCATAAACATCCAATTATCTTCAGAGTGACCACTAGTAATTGAATAATTAGGAGATGCATATATAAAGTCGCTAGAATTTATAAATCCAACGCGTCCTTGAACATCCTGTTTTTGAGATTCGCTTTCAAAAAAAGTAGCTGCAGTGTTTCCCGTAGATGATGCGGCATTTCCAGTGTTCCAGAACACATTTTCTACCATGCTTCCGTAGTCATCACTTGGTAATATTCCAGTAGCGGTAAAATCACATGAGGTTGGTTTTTGTTCTGCGCTATTACTGCAATATGAAGTATTAGTTCCATCCAATTTTCCCCAATAATAACTATTTAGTAAAGAATATAATGTATTACTTCCCCATACAGCACTTGAACTACTATAAGGATGTGCATCATATGCTATTCGTTTAGAAGAATCCACTTTAATTATTTTAACTAAATTGTTTGATGTTGCGCATCCAGACGATGTGCATGTTGGAATTAGTCCTATAATCCTCCACTTATCATTATTAAACCATATATAGTTATTTGGATTGAGTCCCTGATATCGATATCCTCCTGTCTCTTCATATGCAATATTTACTTTCTCAAGACGCAACGAAATAACCGGAAATGTTCCACTATATTTATATGCAGATATGTTAATATCAGAGCCTTCAACGAGATATCCCAAATTGGTACACGAAGATATTTCAGTTGAAGTTGAGGATTGACGATTTACAACTCTGGTTCCATTTACAAATACATATAATCTATTAGAAGTTGTGCTAGTTCCACTCTTGATTGTATAACAAATTCTATATGATCCCTGAATAGAAATAGTTGTATATAGATGATAATATCTACTTCCGTATGTCATCAAACTTGGATCTGATTCATATTCATTATTCGCATTCAGACTCCATGCTTCTATATTCCCTATTCCTGAAGTCTCCGGTGTTGCATAGGCATCACTATAATCGTATTGAGTTGAATTATAGGGACTAATGTCTTCATTTACACCATTTTTTATTATATTGCTTAGCAAATGTTCATCTTCGCTATCATTTAAATTAATTGATTGAAAATCAACATTACATTCTACATCCCCAGTTATATTATCTATTGATATTTTAAAATTATCATTGTTACCATTTGAATCAGGCATTCTCTTCCATTGACCTCTTGCATTTTCGCATTCTATATCTACATAGTATTTTTTTCCATCATTTGGAAAATGATCCTGAGGAACTCCGTCTACTTTTACTGCAAACATAACTCCATCTTGCACAAACTTTTTTGATTTATTTTTGCTTACTAAAACAATTAATAAAGATGTTGTTAATATTATTCCTATTACAATTAATAATATATATTTCTTTTTCATTGAGTTCCTCCTTTCTTTTTTATTTGGCTATTATATATGGATTTGCTTCTGTTCCTGTTCCGCTAACTACATACACATTTGGTGATAAATAAACTACTGGAAAAATTGAACCATCATTATTGGAATTAATGGAACTAACGCTTTCAGAACATGTAGTAACGCTATTATGTCCTATGTATGATTGAGGGTTTAATGTATATCCCGCAGCCATCCAAAAATTTGCATATTCTTCATTCGGCAATGTTCCATTTATCACTCTTTTATAATTTGCTTTAGTTAATTCACAGTCACTAGCACTTGCTAATCCAACATGTCCAGAAACTGTTTGTTTTTCTCTTTCTAATTGAACCGAATATGACACAATATTATCTAAATTTGCCGGACCTGTATTCCAGTAAGCATTCTCTACCATACTTCCATAATAATCTTGAGGATTAATTCCTATTTCACTAAAGTCACAATTCTTATGGGTATTATTTGTTAAAATCTTACAATAGTCAGTAGAAATTGCATTTTGCTTTCCATAATAATAATCATTAAGTAAAGAATACAAAGTATTATCCCCCCAGGTGCTGCTATTCCCCGAACTCTTTGCATCATAGGCCAATAAAGATGAAAGCGGATATTTCCTTATAATCTTAACAAGATTTGCTGAAGTTCCACAATTTGAACTTGTGCATGTTGGGACCAGCCCTATAATTCTCCACATTTCATTATTAAACCATATATAATTGTTTGGATTTGAACCATAATAATGGTATCCAGCATTAATACTTGTGGTTTGGGATGCTTCTTCCAATTTCCATGTCATTACTGGAGATGTATATGAACTATATCTATATTGGGAAATATTGACATAATCTGTTGTGTCCAGCAATCCCAAATAAAAGCACCCGGTCACTGTGTCACTTTGAGATGAATTTATAGAAGTTTTAGATACATCATTCAATGTTATCATCAATTTGTTGTTAGTGCTTCCAGTTCCAGAATTAATAGTGTAGCACACTTGGTAGTAGCCTAATTCTGGAACTTGAGCATATATATGGTAAAATCTCGATCCATTATATGTCATTGCGCTAGGATCTGATTGATATTCATTATTAGCGTTCAAACTCCATATAGATAATGATGTTCCGCTCGTAGCTGTCGAAGTCGAATTATGAAATTGCGTAGAATTCAAATTACTTGTTTTATTTGTTGTTCCAGAATATTTATATATTTTAAAAGAAAATGTAGGCATGGTTGTACCAGATTTTCTATATACAGATATGTTTATGTTATCATAAATAGATAGACCGCCTATATCAGCGCAATTCGATACGCTTTGTGACTGTGATGCATACTCAACGCTTTTTCTTGTTGAGTTAACGCCTATGTGTATACCATTACTAGTGGAGGATGTTCCAGTTGAAATTGTATAGCACACTCGATAATACCCATTTTCCGAAACTGTTGCGTATATATGGTAATATCTATTCCCACTATATGTCATTGCACTTGGATTTGCCTGATATTCATTATTTGCATTTAAACTCCATACTGATATTGAACCTATACCTGATGTTGATGGAGTATCAATATTACTAGAACTATCAAATTGTTGAACATTCCCTAAAAGAGATGTCTTGTCAACAGAATTAGAATAATCTAATAAAAAGAGATTAGTATTATCTGCAGCATTGTTTTGAACTACTGTAGAAAGTAGTGCACTACTATGATTACTAGTATCCTGAGTATAAGTTAAGCCACATTCCTCTTCTTCATCTGCAACATTACTAAATACTAAACTATCCCATTTTCTATTCCAATATGGGGTTGCTCCTGTTGAACAACTTATACTTCTTGTATAATTAGCTGATTTGTTTACTGTTCCATTTATATTGATTGTTATATCAGGCCGAATTTCTTCTATACTACTTTGAATTAAAAATGACGATGAATTATTATTTGTTTGCACACTAAAATAGGCATATGTCATGGGCATTATAAATACCATTAATATACCTGCTAGAGTTAATAAATATATAGCAATTTTTTTTATCATTGGATTCATATTTATTACCCATTACCCTACTATTTAAAGCATACCATATACACACTCGAGAATCAATACACATCGGTATAAAAAAACAAAGTATTAAATACTTTGTTTAATCTAATTCTAGAACTCCGGTCCATAGTTTATAATACTTGCCTTTTTCCTTTATTAATGCTTCATGTTCTCCTCTTTCAATAATGCGTCCATTTTCCATAACCATTATTGCTTTAGAGTTTTGAATAGTTGATAATCTATGAGCTATTACAAATACAGTTCTTCCCTTCATTAATCTATCCATACCATCTTGAACTATTTTTTCTGTTCTGGTATCTATTGATGAAGTTGCTTCATCTAAAATCATTACCGGAGGATTAGCAACTGCACATCTTGCTATTGCTAATAACTGCCTTTGTCCTTGAGATAAATTAGCACCATTTCCAGTTAATAAAGTATTATATCCTTCTGGTAATAAATTAATAAATGAATCGGCATTAGCAAGTTTTGCCGCTTCAATACACTCTTCATCAGTTGCATTATCTCTTCCATAACGAATATTATCCATTATTGTTCCTGTCCACAAATTAGTATCTTGTAAAACAATTCCCAAAGATTTTCTCAAATCTAATTTATTTATTTCTTTTATATCTATACCATCATAAGTTATAGCACCAGAATCTATATCATAAAATCTATTAATTAAATTAGATATAGTTGTTTTACCTGCGCCAGTTTGACCAACAAAAGCAATCTTTTGCCCTGGCTTAGCATAAAGTGATATATCATGAATAACTTCTTTTCCTTCAACATAACTAAAATGAACATTATAAAATCTAACATCACCTTTTAAAGGAATTAATTCATTATTTCTTTTCCAAGCCCAAGCTCCCGTTGATTTTGATGTTTCAATTAACTTGCCATCTTTTTCTTTAACGTTAACCAAAACAACTGATCCAGTATTCTCTTCTGATTTTTCATCCATTAAATTGAATATTCTTTCTGCTCCAGCTAGGGCTCTGATTATTGAATTAAATTGATTAGTTATTTGCATAATAGGTCTAGTAAAACTATTTGTTAAAGCTAAGAAAGACGCAATGGCTCCAAGAGTAAACGATCCACCATTAATGGCCATTAGACCTCCAACTAAAGCAATGAATACATATAACATGTGACCTATATTAACAGTTACTGGTCCAATCATATTGCTATAGCCGTGAGCTTTACTACTTGTCTCATATAATTTTTCATTCAATTTATCAAAATCTTTTTTAGATATATTTTCATGATTGAATACTTTAATAACCTTTTGTCCATCTATCATCTCTTCAACAAAACCATTTAAAGCTCCAAGGGCATTTTGATGCTTAACAAAATATAATCCACTTTTTTTAACTAATCCCTTGGTTACTGATATCATTCCAAAAATACCTAAAATTACTACTAAGGTTAATGGTATATTCAATATTAACATAGATGTAAATACAGTAACTATGGAAATAATTGAACTAACTAAAGCAGGCATACTTTGACTAACCATTTGTTCTAATGTATCAGTATCATTTGTATATCTACTCATAATATCACCATGGGTATTTTGATCAAAATACGATATTGGTAATGTTTGCATATGATTAAACATATCATCTCTAATATTTTTAAGAACTCCTTGAGATACATTTACCATTATTCTATTGTAGATGAATGTAGATAATATTCCTATTAAATATAATATTGAAACAAAACCTAAAAACTTAAGTAAATTAGTGTATATTGGTATTTGCTCTGCTAATAAAGGAGTTATATAATCATCTATTAGTGATTTTAAAAACATTTGACTCATAACTGAAACAATGGAACTGATTATAATACATATTAAAACTATAAAATATTGAACTTTATATTTAGCCATATATTTCAATAATCTTTTAACAGTTCCTAAGTTAAATTTCTTATTATTTTTCATTATTGTTAGCTCCTTTCTTTTGCGAATTATATACTTCTTGATAAATTTTATTTTTCTTTAATAATTCTTCTGGAGTTCCAATATCATTAATCTTTCCTTTATCCATAACAATAACTCTATCCGCGTTTTCTACGCTAGATATTCTTTGAGCAATAATAATTTTAGTAACATTAGGCAAATACTTACTTAATCCATCCATTATCTTAGCATCAGTCGCAGTATCTACTGCACTAGTTGAGTCATCTAATATTAATATTTTTGGCTCTTTTAATAATGCTCTTGCTATACATAATCTTTGTTTTTGACCTCCAGATACATTGGTTCCTCCTTGGTCTAAAACATATTCATATTTATTTGGAAGATTTTCAATAAACTCAGAGGCACAAGCTATCTTACATACATTTTTTATATCTTTTAGACTTGCATTTTTATTTCCCCATCTTAAGTTTTCAATAATTGTGCCCGAGAATAATACATTCTTTTGTAATACAACTGATACTCCATCACGTAGTGATGCTAAATCATAATCTTTAACATCTACTCCTCCAACTGAAACTGAACCCTTAGTTACATCATATAAACGGTTTATTAAACTAACTAAAGTTGATTTTGAACTACCAGTTCCCCCGATTATCCCTATTACTTCTCCAGAATTAATCTTAAAACTTACATTTTTTAAACTTAGTTTTTCATCATCTTTAGCATAGCTAAATGTTACATTATTAAATTCTATTCTTCCATCTAGAACTTTTTGAACTGGATTAGTTGGATTAGTTAAATCTGGGGTTTCTTTTAAAATTTCTACTATTCTTTGAGCGCTTGTCCAAGAAATAATACACATAACATAAATCATTGAACACATCATTAAACTAGTTAAAATGGCTCCAGTATAGGAGAATAAACTAGTTAATTCTCCCGTTGTTAATGAACCTCCAACAATTAATTTGGAACCAAACCAAGATATTAATAAGATACAGGTATACATACTTAATTGCATAACCGGAGCATTATATGCTACGATTTTTTCGGCTTTACTAAATTTAGTAAATATTTTTTGAGATATTTTACTAAATTTTTCTTTTTCATAATCTTCTTTAACATAAGATTTAACTACTCTAATTCCACGAACGTTTTCTTGAACTACAGTATTTAAATCATCATAAGTTTTAAATACTTCCCTAAATATTGGATGCGCTTTAGAACTAATAATGAAGAGCGCAATTGCCAAAAATGGCATAACTACTAAAAATATTAAAGCAACTTTACTATTAATATAAAAAGCCATTATTAAAGAGAATAATAACATAAATGGCGCTCTAAGAGCTGTTCTAATAATCATTTGATATGCCATTTGAACATAAGAAACATCTGTGGTTAATCTAGTTACGATACTTGAAGAAGAAAACTTATCTATATTAGAAAATGAATAATCCTGAACTTTATAATACATATCTTTCCTTAGGTTCTTGGCAAAACCACAACTTGCTTTAGCAGATAATAAACTAGCTATAGTTCCACATACTAAAGAAATAATAGCAACAATTAGTAATAAAAAACTACTTTGCCAAATTACTGTTTTATTACCTTTATGAATGCCCTCATCTAATAAAAAAGCCATTATTAAAGGAATAATAACTTCCATTATTACTTCGATAACAATCAACACACATGATAATATCGATTCTTTTTTATACTCTCTAATACTTTTAGCTAATGTCTTTATCATATTGACCTCTTTCTAAATAATTATATTATATATTCAATAAAAAAGTATAGTATATCTTTTAATTGATTTAATAAAAAAAGTTCTATAAATAGAACTTTAATTATAAAATGGTAGCGCCGGGGAGATTCGAACTCTCGACCTGCCGGGTATGAACCGGATGCTCTAGCCAGCTGAGCTACAGCGCCATTTCCAAGTGCATATATAATATACCATATCTTATATTTTTTGACAAGTTTAAAATAAGGTTCTATTTGACATTACGAAGAAATATAGTATAATAATTATGCAATTTGATTTGGCAGTTATTTTAAAGAATTATAATGTGTTTCTTAAATAATAAAGTAACTTAGACTGCCTAAGTGAAATTAATTGAAACTCCCTATGATATCTTTAAGATAAAAACTAAATAATTTTGTAATTTAATGGAAAGGAGATATTTTATGGCAAGATATACTGGACCTGCTTACAAAAAATCTAGAAGACTGGCTTTTTCTACTTTAGAAAATGGTAAAGATTTGGCTCGTCGTCCTTATGCTCCTGGAATGCATGGCAAGGATCGTAAAAAGAAATCATCAGAATATGGTGTTCAATTACAAGAAAAACAAAAAGTAAGATTTATGTATGGTTTAACTGAAAAACAATTCCATAAAGTTTTTGATAAAGCTCAAAAAATGCATGGTATTGCTGGTGAAAACTTACTTATGTTACTTGAATCTAGATTGGATAATATTGTTTATCGTTTAGGTTTAGCTAGAACTCGTCGTGGTGCAAGACAACTTGTAAATCATGGTCATATTTTAGTAAATGGTAAAAAAGTAGACATTCCTTCTTATCGTGTTATGCCTGGTGATACTGTTTCTGTAAAAGAAAACTCAATTAATCATCCAGCTATTCAAGTTTCTCTTGAAGATAAAAGAAATGTTCCAGCTTATTTAGAATTTGATAACAAAAAATTAAATGGTAAATATGTTAGAGTTCCTGAAAGAAATGAACTTAATAGCGAAATTAATGAACAATTAATCGTTGAATTCTATAATAGATAATAAAAAATCCTCTTATGAGGATTTTTTTATGTCTTTAGATATAAACCATATAAATAATGAACCCAAGAGGTTACCCAATATACATATGATTATAGAAAAATTAAATGATCTAGCAACACCTAGGGTTATTATATTTGCTATGGAATGTTGAAAACCACAGAAGATAAATAACGGAATACCAAATATTATTCCCAAAGGAGTTCCTTTTTTATACATATAAACTGCAATATACATTATAATTCCACATAAGAATGATTTGCTAAAATATGAAAAGGAGAAACTCCAAGTGGATATCTTATTAATAGCTACACTTATTAATTCTTTATCTGTAAAACTAAATAATAAACCAAATAAATATCCTCCAATTAAATTAAATAATAATATTAATAATATATCTACTATTTTAATTTTATCTTGAAATATAAAACCACATTTACCGGTAAATAAATTAAGGCCCATATAGCATACCCCTAGCAATCCAAAGGCAAATATTATTGGTCCAATTGGATTGCCTAACTTTAATAAAGCATAATTGCCAAGGCTTATTAATAAACTAGCGGCAATACTTTTATTTATTAATTCTATTTTATCTTTCATCTACATATTCTCCATCTAAGCTAAAACTTTTAGCGTCTGTTATTTTAATCTTTACTATCGAACCGATGATGTCTTTAGGCCCTGATATATTAACTAATTTCATTCCTTCAGTATAGCCACATAATTTATTATTATCTTTATCTGATACTCCAGTGACTAAGACATCCAAGGTCTTATTTAATAATTTTTGATTACTTTTATTAGCATAATAATTAACTACTTCGTTTAATTCATGTAATCTTTTTTCTTTTTCTTTTAAAGATATATTATCTTTCATTTTAGCCGCAGGGGTTCCCTCTCGAGGTGAAAAAATAAAAGTATAAGCACCATCAAATTCACATTTTCGGACAACATCTAATGTTTCTTGGAAATCTTTATCAGTTTCACCAGGGAATCCCACTATTATATCCGTTGTAATAGAAACATTATTAATTTTCTTTTTCATTTTATTAAACAATTCTAAGTATTCTTCCTTAGTATATCTTCTATTCATTCTTTTTAATATTTCATTACTTCCAGATTGAATAGGCAAATGGATATAAGGCATTATATTTTTATACTTAGCGATCACATCAATCATTTCATCAGTAAAATTCCAGGGGTGAGAAGTTACAAATCTTATTCTTTCAATACCTGTTTGAGCAACTTTCTCTAATAAATCACTAAACTTCTCACCAATGTCTTTTCCATAGGCATTAACATTTTGACCAAGTAAAGTAACTTCTTTATAACCATTCTTTTTTAAATCCTTAACCTCTTTAATAATTTCTTCTGGTTTTCTACTTCTTTCTCTACCTCTTGTGTATGGAACAATACAATATGTACAAAACTTATCGCAGCCAAACATGATATTAACCCAAGCAGATATTTTAGAATCTCTAGCATATTGAATATTTTCAATAACTTCATCACTATTAGAATATACCTCTATATCTTGTTTTGGGTTATTATTTATAAGTAATTTAGGTAATTGATGAATATTATGAGTTCCAATGACAACATCCACATATGGATGTTTTTTTTGAATAAGTTCAATAAAATCTGGCTGTTCGCTCATACAACCAGTAAGAATAATTTTAAAATCTTCATGATTCTTTTTTAAATATTTGCATTTCCCTAAGAATCCAACTACTTTATCCCTAGCATTTTCTCTAATTGCACAAGTATTCAAAACAACTATGTTTGCTTCTTCAATCTTATCTGTGCTTTTTAAGCCCAAGGTTTCCAAATAATGTCTTATTTGTTCACTATCATGAACATTCATTTGGCAACCATAAGTTCTTAAAAAATATTTTTTATTAGAAAAAACTTTATTATAGTTTTCATTTAAATCAATATATATATTCTCTTTTTTAGTTCTATCCTTAGCAACATTCAAATCTGGTAAATGCATAATAACACTTCCTATCCCCGATATTTTATCATACTAAAGTAAAATATGAAAGCGGGTTGTTGAAATTAGGATATTTAGTAAGGGTAGAACAATATTTAAAAATAAAAGAAAATAGTTAATATGAAATCAACCAAATCCCCGCTTTCATGATTAACTATAGACTTAATTATTTGATGTTGCAATACCTTCGACAAAGGTTATCAAAACTTCTATTTATTCGACAAAAAAAGAAAAATAATTATTTATTTTTCTTTATAAATTCCTTTCCACCCATGTATGGTCTTAAGACCTCAGGTATTTTAACACTACCATCTTCACATAGATTGTTTTCTAGAAAAGCAATCAACATACGTGGAGGTGCTACTACAGTATTATTTAATGTATGAACAAATTCTTTGTTGCCATCTTCTTTTTTGTAACGTATACCCATTCTTCTTGCTTGAGCACTAGTTAGATTTGAACAAGAACATACTTCAAAATATTTTTGTTGTCTTGGACTCCATGCTTCTATATCACATGAACGATATTTTAAGTCAGCTAAGTCTCCAGAACAACAAACCAACTTACGAACTGGTATGTCTAAACTTCTAAATAATTCAACAGAATAATTCCACATTTTTTCATACCATTTTTCGCTTTCTTCTGGTAAGCATAGAACAATCATTTCTTGTTTTTCGAATTGATGAATACGATATATTCCTCTTTCTTCTATACCATGAGCTCCAACTTCTTTACGAAAACAAGGAGAATATGAAGTCATTGTGATTGGTAAATCACTTTCTTTTAATAATTGATCTTTATACTTAGCAATCATTGAATGTTCAGAAGTTCCGATTAAATATAAATCTTCTCCTTCTATTTTATACATCATATTTTCTTTTTCTTCAAAACTCATTACTCCATCTACTGCATCACTTCTAATCATGAATGGAGGAATACAATATGTAAATCCCTTATCAATCATAAAATCTCTAGCATAAGTTAATATTGCAGAATGAAGTCTAGCAATATCTCCCATTAGATAATAAAAACCATTTCCAGCAGCTTTTCCAGCTGATTCTTTATCTAAACCATTAAATGAAGCCATAATATCTGCATGATAAGGTATTTCAAATGATGGCACAACTGGTTCACCAAATCTTTGTTCTTCAACGTTTTCAGAATCATCTTTACCAATCGGAACATCGTCGGCAATAATATTTGGAATAACCATCATTCTTTCTTTTATTTCATTAGATAGCCTTTCTTCTTCTAATTCTAATTTAGGTATTTCTTCATTAATCTCTTTAACATGTTCTTTTACTTTGTTTGCTTCATCTATTTTTTTATCTTTCATTAATAAGCCAATTTCTTGACTTAAACTATTTCTTTCATTTCTTAAATTATCTGCTTTAGTTTTTAATTCACGAAATTCTATATCTAAATTATATACTTCATCAACTAAAGGCAATTTTTTATCTTGAAACTTTTTCTTAATATTTTCTTTAACTAATTCTCTATTCTCTCTTATTAATTTAATATCTATCATATTATTTCCTTTCTATTAAAAAGGACCACAAAACTACTCAAGGAGCAATTCTGCGGTACCATCCCATATATTACTTATTAACTTTTAACGGATTATTTCTCCGGTGTTTTTTGAACACTCTCTAAAAGTAGATTCACAATAACTATTTATTAGTTCTCACCAACCACTAATTCTCTTTTAAAATATATTATTGTTACTATTCTTTCGTCTTCAATTTAATAATATTATTTTATTCTATTCATTTGGTTCATTACTTGTTTAACTTGTTTTTGACTAGGTTTTCTTCCCATGCTGCTCATCATAGTTTCAATCATTTTTTCATTGATTGGTGGATTCTTAGTCAAATATTTTTTCATAATTAATCTAGCAATTAGAAAACCAATAATGATTCCAACTATTAATCCCCCGATTAAATATAATATGTTTTGTAACATTATTTATTTCCTTTCGAATTTTTTTTCAATAAATCTCTAATTTCTTCAAGTAAAATAACTTCATCACTTTTTTGAACTGCTGGAGTTTCTTCTGCTTTAACTTCTTCAATTGATTTACCAGTCTTTTTAGCAATCTTTGCAATTCTTGCTTCTGCTTTTTTACTAGCTCCATTAAATGCTTTAATTATTAAGAATAATATAAAAGCAATAATTAAGAAATTAATAACTGCAGTAATAAACGAACCATAATTTAATGCTTCCCCTGTATTACCTAGAGGAATAGTTCCTTTTACTTCTGCACCTCCAATTAAATTTAGTAATGGTTGAATAAATGAATCAGTAAGTGCTGTAACTATTGAAGCAAAAGCTCCACCTATAATTACACCAACTGCCATGTCCATAACATTACCTTTTGAAATAAATTCTTTAAATTCTTTTATCATTTTTCCTCACCTAGACTTATTTTATTATAATTTTTTTATATTTTCAATAAAAATGCTATATTAATCCAATATTCTTTTGAACATTTTATCTAATTCATAATTGTTAAATTTAACTATGGATGGTCTTCCGTGACAACAATTGTATGGATTATCACATTTCATTAAATCATCTAATAATTTTTCCATCTGTTTTAAACTTAAATGCTCATTAGCTTTAACACTCATCTTGCAAGAGGCCATTTTGGCTAAACTATCTAAGTATTTTTCTTTACTAAAATTAGAACCAGTTTCTAATAATAAATCTACAATATATTTTAAATTATCTCCTTCATAATTCATCTTCAACCAAGTTGGATGCGATTTTATCGCTATAGTATTTATACCATATTCACTAAACTTAAACCCTAACTCTTCTAAAACATTTTTATTGTCCATAAATATTAAATAATCACTTGGAGATAATTCAATAGTAATGGGAACTAATAAATCTGTAACTTGAACTTCACTTTGCTTAAACTCTTTAGTAATCATTTCATAGTTAACTCTTTCATGAGCAGCATGCTGATCTATTATATACATTCCCTCTTCATTTTCGGCTATAATAAATGTTCCATGAACTTGTGCTACTGGAAATAATTTTAATTTTTTTAATTCTATGTTTTTTTCTTCTTTTTCTTCTATTGCAACTTCTTCTGAAGCTAAATCCATAACAAATTGTTTAACTTCTTTTTTATTATCTACTTCATCATTAATACTTGAAGATTCGTTTTTATCATCAACCAAAGCATCAGGTATCAGTAAATTTTTATATAATGTTTCTTTAATTGTTTCATATATTAACTTTGTTAAATCATTAATCTTACTAATTTTAACATCTTGTTTAGTTGGATGAATATTAACATCCACTATAGTTGGATCTGTATAAATATTAATAACTACAATTGGATAATATCCTTCATGTTTGTATGTTCCATAAGCATCATTAATTGCTCTATTAATATCATTGTTTTTTACTAATCTTTCATTAACAAAAGTATTAAAATGATTTCTATTCTTTTTTAAGACTGAAGGTTTACTTATATATCCTCTTATTTCAAAATCATCATTAACGCTTTTTATTTCCATCATATTACTAGATACATTTAATCCATATATTTCATGAATTGTTTTTAATAAATCTCCACTTCCAGTAGTTTTAACTAATACTTTATCATTGTTAGTCAAGGCAAAACCAATATTTGGTTTTGCTAAGGCTAATTTCTCAATAAATTGGACTACTCCCGCTAATTCTCCAGTTTCACTTTTTAAATGCTTTAATCTTGCTGGAGTATTAAAAAATAAATTGGTTATAGTTATTCTTGTTCCAACTCTAGCACTAGCAGCTTTTTTTTCAACTAAACTTCCACCTTTAATATGTATATGGGTTCCAATATCTTCTTTACAAGTTTCTAAAATAACTTCAGATACTGCTGCTATGGAAGGTAATGCTTCACCTCTGAAGCCTAAAGTGCCAATAAAGAATAAATCGTCATCTTTATAAATCTTACTGGTGGCATGCCTTTGAAATGCTAATTCAGCATCACTTTCATCCATACCAACACCATCATCAATAACAGTTATTTCTTCTAAGCCACCTTTAAGTAAGTTGATTTTAATATTAGAACTTTTAGCATCAATACTATTCTCAACCAATTCTTTAACTACAGAAGCACATTTTTCAACTACTTCTCCTGCAGCAATTTTATTAGCTAAGTTTTCACTCATTACTCTTATAACACTCATATACTACCCACCTATAATAGATTTTCTAATTTCTAAATCTTTATTAGAAAGAACTTTGCACCCCTTTTTTATATATATAAATCCATTATTTAAAACTATATCACTATTATCTGGAATATCTATTTCTTTTCCCTTTAATTCTTCTTTTTTACTCTTAATACTCATGAACTCATTACCAAAAATTGTAATTGGACTTTGAACAATTAATTTAATATTATCTATATTTAATAAATAATCTTTGTTTATTTTTTTGATGCTAACAATGATTTTATCATAACTATTCTTATCTTTATCTATAAGTAGTCCTGGAGTATCATATAAAATATAATCTTCTAAACTTAATCTGATAAAATCCAAGGTAGTATTATTATAATGACTAATAGTCAAAGAACTTCCAATTAATTTATTAATTATGGTGCTCTTTCCAGAGGATGTTTCACCACATAATAATATGTTTTTTTCTAGCAATAATTTATCTTTAATTCTATTAAGATATAAATCTTTCTTAGCACTTACGAAAAATATTTCTTCATCTATTTGATAACTTTTCTTAATATTATCTTCAATATGCTCTAATTTTAGATTCTTAGGTATTAAATCACACTTATTTATTACTAATACTTTTTTATTATTAATTCTTTTATAATATTCAATTAATTTTCCATTAATATTTAATAAATCCGTAATAAATATAGTAAACATTCCTAACTTATTTATTCTATCTATAATTTTATTGTTATCAAAATTATTTACAACTATTTCTTGATTATAATGAATAGTCTTAAAGCATCGTTCACAATACTTATTTTTAGGATTTTCTGTCCAACCAAGTTTACCACTATCAAATGATTGAAGTTTTATTCCACAACCGATGCACTTACTCATAATATTCCCCCTTTATTAACAATCCTCTTTTATTAAATCTCTTTATTATTGAACGATCAAAGTGCCTAACTATTCTATTCAAAAAAGGTTCACTTTCGCTAACGCTATTAACTAGGATTGTTGTAAAGTTCATTTTATTACCACCATAAATATCAGTGATTATTCTATCACCAATCATAACTATTTCTGTATCTTTAAAATTATATAGTTTCATTATTTTTTTAAATTTTTTACTGAAAGGTTTCTTTGATGAAAAAGATGCATCAACATTTAATATTTCTTTAAATGGTCTTATTCTATTTTTAGGACTATTAGAAACAATAATAATCTTAAAATCTTTGCCCAAATTATATATAAATTCTCTTAATTTATCATCAGGATAATCACATTCATAACTAACTAAAGTATTATTTAAATCAAATAGTATACATTTAATACCATTTTTCTTAAGCTTTTTATAATTTATGCTATAAATACTCTTTTGATATTTATCTGGATAAAAATTGTCCATTACTAACACATCCTCATACATAATTTTATCAAAGATATAAGAAAAGATAAATAAAAAAGATATATTAATTAAGTGATAATGCTTATAAAATAGCATATATATAAGTAAGCATCGTGATTCTCGCGCCGCCAATTTATATTGTTGCGACGCTATTGAGTTACTAGTAATAATACTAGTATCACAACGGCATCTATTATTTTGCTTAAAAGTAATAATAATTATTAGACAAAAAAACACTTAGATAATTATCTAAGTGTTTTTAAAATAAACTTAATTGAGCTGATTCTGGCATATCTTTAAATACACCTAAGTTTCTTAATTTATCCATAGTAGATACATTTACTTTTCCTCTTATTTGGAAATCTTCTATACAATAGAATTCTTTTTTGCTTCTTTCATCTACTATTTGATTGGCAACAGCATCTCCAAGGCCATCTAATGTTCTAAATGGAGATATTAGGGTTTTACCATCATCATCAATAATATAATTCTTTGCTTGACTTTTTTTAATATCAATATTACCAAACTTAAATCCTCTAGCTGTTGCCTCTAGGGCTAATTTTAATGTTTCTAATAAAGATACTTCCTTGGTTGTGGCCTCATATCCTTTACCAATAATTTCAGTTATTCTTGTTCTAATTGCATCATAACCTTTAATCATAGTTTCTATTTCAAAGTCATCAAATCTTGTTGAAAAGTATGAAGCATAATACTCGGCTGGTTTATGAACTTTAAACCAAGCAATTCTAAATGCACTCATAACATATGCAGCAGCATGTGCTTTAGGGAACATATATTTTATCTTTTGACATGAATCTATATACCAATCTGGAATGCCAGCATCTTGCATGGTTTCTTTATGCTTAGCCCAGCCATCTGGGTCTTTTGAGGCTTTGCCCTTACGAACAAATTCCATTATTTTAAATGCTTTTAATGGCTCTAGGCCTGATTGAATTAAAAATACCATAATGTCATCACGACAACCAATTACTTCTTTAAAAGGAACAACTCCTCTTCTTATCAATTCTTGAGCATTACCTAACCAAACATCAGTTCCGTGAGATAAGCCTGATATTTTAATTAATTCACCAAAAGTAGTTGGTTTAGTATCCTTTAACATACCTATTGTAAAGTTAGTTCCAAATTCAGGCACTCCTAGAGTTCCAGTTTCATTCATTATTTGATCTGATGTTACTCCAAGTGGCTTAGGCGATAAGAATAATCCCATAGTTTCTTTATCATCAAATGGAACTGTTCGAACATCAATTCCAGTTAAATCTTGCAACATTCTTAATTGAGTTGGATCAGTATGTCCTAGAATATCTAGTTTTAAAACATCTTGATCAATAGCGTGGTAATCAAAATGTGTTGTTCTCCACGCTGCATCTACATCTTCAGCAGGATATTGATATGGTGTAAAATCAAATACATCCATATAATCAGGGATAACAACAATACCTCCTGGGTGTTGGCCAGTAGTTCTTTTTACGCCAACACATCCTCTAGCTAATCTTTCAACTTCTATATCTCTCATGATAATATTATTATCTTCACAATAACCTTTAACGAATCCATATGCTGTTTTTTCAGCAACTGTTCCTATAGTTCCAGCACGATATACATTATCTTCTCCAAATAACACTTTTGTATATTCGTGAGCAGCAGCTTGATTTAAATCCGAAAAGTTTAAATCAATATCGGGAACTTTATCTGCATTAAATCCAAGGAATGTTGCAAATGGCATATCTTCTCCATCTTTAATCATCTTTGCTCCACATTTTGGACAATCTTTATCAGGAAGGTCAAAGCCAATACCAAACTCTATTGCTAAATCTTCTCCTTGATCATTTTTAAATATACTATGTTTACATTTAGGACAACGATAATGGCTTGGTAAAGGATTAACCTCAGTTATACCCATCATAGTAGCAACAAAAGAAGAACCGACGGACCCTCTACTTCCAACTAAGAATCCATCATCATTACTTTTTTTAACTAGTTTTTGGGCAATTAAATATATTACATCGAATCCTCCGCCAATAATACCTTTTAATTCTTGTTCAATTCTATCTTGAATATTATCAGGAAGTGGGTCACCATACCACTCTTTAGCTTTTTTATATACCATATCTTCAACTATTTTAGCTGAGTCTTTTATTTTAGGAGAAAATGGAACTCCCCCGGTTTCAATAATAACTTCAACTATTTCACATTTACTAGCTATTTTATTTGGGTTATCTATAACAATTTCTTTAGCTTTATCTTCGCCTAAAAAAGCAAAATCATCCAGCATCTCTTTAGTTGTTCGAAAATGCATATCAGGAACTCTAACATCTCTTTTATTTAAAGGATGTAATCTACCATTAAATTTTTGATTTATAATAATTTCTCTATATATTTTATCTTCTCTGGTTAAATGATGAGCATCACTAGTAGCGCAAACCATTACTCCAGCCTCTTCTGCAACACGAACTATTTTCTTAATTTGAGTATAAATATCCGCAAGTGATTTAATAGGGCTACTTTCCATATCTACTAAGAATGAATATACCTCAGGTGGTTGGACTTCAATATAATCATAATATTGCATCATTTTAGCTAACTCTTCGTCTTCTTTTGAAAATGCAGATTCAAATATTTCACCATTGACACAACCACTTCCAAAAAGTAATCCTTCACGATGTTCGTTTAACTCGTTTCGAGGGAGTTTTACTTGGTCACCTTTATATAAATATTTAGTATTTGCATAACTAATTATTTTAAATAAGTTTTTTAATCCTGTTTTGTTTTCAACTAAAACTGACATATGGAATGGCCTAGAGAATTTTAATAATTCCTCTAAATCAACAGAATCATATAATTTTTTAGTTGTTTCAACATTTCTATTATAGAGAACTTTACACATTTTATAAAAGCCTATGGCAGTGCCTTCACTATCATAATCTGCTCTATGATGAGCTGATTCATCCCATGGAACATCCAATTCTTTAACTAATGTTGATAATTTGTGATTTCGCCAATTAGGATATAGCATTCTTGCCATACTCATTGTATCTAAAACTGTATTAGTGAATTCTCCTAAATTATATTTATTCATCGCGGCACTGATAAACCCAATATCAAACTTGGCATTATGAGCAACCATAGGTTTATCTTGGACATATTCTAAAAATCTTTGAACTACATTTTCTTCTATATCACAATCAACTAACATGTCATCAGTAATATTAGTTAATTCTACAATTCTTTCTGGTAATTTTCTTCCTGGATTTATTAACTCATCAAATCTCGATAATATCTCACCATTTTTAATAGTTACTGCCCCGATTTCAATCATTTGATCAGAATAAGGGGTAAAACCTGTTGTTTCTGTATCAAAAACAACATATTCTTGTTCTAATAAAGAATAATCTTTTAAATTGTGGATTAAATCATTTTCATTGTTAACAACACTCATCTCAGCGCCATAAATAACTTTAAACTTATCTTCTTCTTTTTCTATACCTTTATTTATGTCGCATACAGTATGATATAAATCAGGATATGCTTGCAGACAATTGTGATCTGTAACTGCTACTGCTTTATGACCTAGAGAATGAGCAAACTTAACTAATGAAGCAGCATCAATAACTCCATCCATTGCACTCATCATTGTATGAGCATGTAATTCAACTCTTTTATCTTTTTCATCATCAGCAATTGCAATGTCTTTACTATTAATTGATTCGATACTTCTACCTACTAGAACCATTTGTCTTAAGAAGTTATCCATTTCAACATTGCCAACAATTCTATACCATTTTCCTACTTTAACACCTTTTCTTATCGCGTTATACTCTTCTTCTTTAAATCTGACAAACTTAACTAGGAAGCTATCTGTTTTATCACTAACCTTTAAATTAATAATATAGGCCGTTCCTTTTTGTCCTTTACGAACGCTTTCATCAATTCCAAAAATATATCCTTCTATTATGATATTTTTTTGTTCTCCCATTATATTCTTTATTTGGGTTACTTCCCCATCTTTATGAAAGCCAAAGATAACTGGATTATCCTCTTTAGTATTTATTTTAACTATCTTAGATTCTTCTATTTCTTTTTTAATATCTTTTTCTAATTCTTCATTAATATAGACACTAACATCATAAGATCCAATGCCTAAATTAATAAGTTCATTAATTAGTTTAGCCCGATATCTTTTTAATGATTTTTCTTCGTCTTTATTTGCTACTTCTAAGTAAATAATATCATCTTCTAATTTTTTAAATGAGTTTTCTAATCCCATTAAAGATGGGTGTTCAAATACAATAGCGCTTAAAATATGATTAATATAACCATTAATGTCGTTATCAGTGATATTATCATAACTAAGTTCAATAAAACACTTATATGTTCCATTAATTCCTTTTTTGGCAGCATTAAAAAGACTTATGACTAAGTCGTAATCTAAAACATTTTCGCTTTTTAAATATACATTATAAGTTTCTGTATCCTTTTTTAAGACTACTTTATCTATAATAGTTCTATTTAAATCATCACAATAATCAAAATTAATTGATGCTAAAAATCTCTTTAATTCTTCCATGTTTTACTCCTTTATGATGTTATTTACAACCACACTAATTTTATCATATCTTTTAGAAACTTGACCCCATATTTTTATAATATCATTTTTATTTATATTTTGTAATAAATTATAGTTTTTTGGAAACACAGTAAAATCACAATAGCCTGTTTCATCACTACCTGTCAAAAATGCCATATCTTCACCCTTTTTAGTCTTAATTGAGTGAATGCTTTCAACCATAACATAACAAATTATATTCTTAAATAGATGATTATTAATATTATTTAATTTGACAATATCTTGACCATTATATTTACTAGCTGGATGATTACTAATAAAGAAACCATAACTATTTATTTCACTATCTCTAAGTTTATTTTCTTCATATTCATCTTTATAATTAATTTCTGGTTTCAATGCAAATTCTTTTAATTCATTATAGATAGAGCCATAGTTAATTAAACTGTCTAAATTCTCCATTAAGGTCTTGTTGTTTATTTTAAACTCTCTTAAAGCAGAGGCATTTATTAGCATAATATATTCATTTCTAGTTAAGAAAGTAGATGTTCTTCCAAAGAAATCAAATATATCTTTATAAATGCCTAGGGTTTCTCTATCACTTACTATTTTATCAATAGTCTCAGAACGAAAACCTCTAATTAATTTAAATGGTAAAAACAAATAATTATACTTTATACCAAATCTTTTTTCTGAATAATTAATACTTGTTTTTTCTATTTTTATATCATTAGATTTTAACTCATTTAAATATTTTTTTATTTGCTCACTACTACCTAAAGAATTGTTTAGTAATTCAAAGGTAAATAATGTATTATAGTGAACTTTTAAATATGCCATCCAATAAGATACTGTCGCATATGAAACACTATGGGATTTATTAAATCCATAAGAAGCAAACTTTAATATATGATTAAAGATATCATTAGCTATATCAGTGCTATAACCATTCGCTGTGGCTCTTTTTATAAAATTATCTTTTTCTTCTAGAATAATACTTTCTTTTTTCTTAGACATAGCTCTTCTAATATTATCAGCTTCAGCGTAGCTAAACTTAGCTACCCTAACTAAAATATTAATAACTTGTTCTTGATAAACTATTACTCCATAAGTTTCTTCTAATATATCTTTTAATGACTCATGATAATAAGTTATTTTTTCTTTATTATCTTTTCTTTTTATATATGACTCTAATTCTTGAGAAGGACCTGGCCTATTTAAGGCAATCAATGCAATTAATTCTGAAAAATTCTTTGGCCTAAACTTTGGTAATATATTTTTAAATGAGTAGGTTTCAAATTGAAATATCCCATCTGTTTTTGCTTCACAAAATAATTTATAAACATGCTTATCATCTAAAGGAATTTCACTTAATTTAAAATTATCTATCTTATTAATAATTGCACTTATAGTGCTGAGATTTCTAATAGCTAAGAAATCCATCTTTAATAACCCCATATCTTCTAAAAATACTAAATCTATTCCTGTTAAATATATATCTTCTTTTTTATACATAGGGATAATATCATCCAAAGGACGATCTGCAATTACTATACCAGCAGCATGAGTAGAAATGTTTTTCTTTAACCCCTCTAAGTGTAGTGATATTTCATATACTTTCTTTAATTCACTATAACTATTTAAATATTCTTTAACTTCTTTTTTATTAAGATTTTCACTTAAAGAAATATCCCTATTTACAACTTTAATAAACTTATTTAATAATCTATCATCTACTTTTAATAATTTAGAAACATCTCTCAAGACTAATCTAGTTTTATATGTTGTCCAAGTTAATCCTCCAGAGACATTATTATGTCCATATTTATTCTTAACATAATTTATAACATCTTCTCTTTTTAAATTTTCAAAGTCAATATCTATATCTGGCATAGATACTCTTTCATAGTTTAAAAATCTTTCAAACAATAAATTATATTTAATTGGATCTATATCTGTAATTCCTATTACATATGAAACCAAAGAACCCGCGGCACTTCCTCTTCCTGGGCCAACTAATATATTATTCTTTTTAGCATATAAAACATAGTCATACACTATTAAGAAGTAATCCACATATCCCATCTTATTTATAACTGATAACTCATATTTCAATCTTTCAACATAATTAGGAGTTACATTATTATTTAATCTCTTTTGTAATCCTTTAAAACATAGTTTAGATAATAATTCAAATGAATCAATATTTTCTTTATATTTTGGAATATAGTATGTATTAATAGGCATTTCTAAATTTAATTTAGATATGACCTCTCTATTTTTAGGAGGTTCTTCTATTTTAGAATTATAATAACAATCTTGATAATTAACTTCTTCTCTTTCGGCTAGTTTATCTAAATAATTCAAATACTTTATATCTTTTGCATCTAAAACTTTAATGTCATTAATATAAATAACATTTTCACCTTTAATTAAACTATTTTGTTCCTCATATTCATTTTTATAGCCAATATATCTATTATTATAAAAATCCAAAGTATCGATTATATTTATATATTTATAAGGAACAACCAATAAAACATTTTCCTTATATTTTTTTAGAATATCTATAGTTATTAAACCATCAAAGATTAAAGAGTTAATCTTCAACATATTTTTATATCCATCATAATTTTCAGCATATAAATAAATTATATTATCATTAATATTTAATTCTAAACCTATTATTGGTTTAATATTATTACTAATACATTTTTTATAAAATTCTATGCTTCCAAAAAGATTTGAGTCACAGATTGCGCATTCTTTAATGTTTTTTTCAATGCAAAAACTAATTAAGTCATCTATTTTAATTAAGCTTTTTAAAAGACTGAAATCGGTTGTTACTTTTAATGGCGCAATCATGTAAACCCTCCTTAATGTAATTATAACATAATTTCCCCATAGTAATCTATAATCTTATCCCCCCTAATATTAATGTTTGTTTTGAATAAATAATTTTCCTTTTTTTAATTGCTAATTCCCGCAAAACATTTGACATATCATATATAATATAGTAAAATTTTTAAAGAGAAAAAGGAGGCTTTCTATCTATGGCAAAGAAAATTACAACTAAAAAACCTTTAACAGGTAATAAAAGAAGTCATGCTTTAAATGCTACCAAAATGGTTCAAAAGCCAAATTTACAAAAGAAAACAATTGATGGTAAAAAAGTAATTATTAGTGCAAGAGAAGCTAAAAAAATAAAGTAACTTAATTAAGTTACTTTTTTAATTGTTCAACTAAATTTTTAAATTGTTCTTCGTTCCAAATAGTTATCTCTAATTCTCTTGCTTTATCATATTTACTACCTGGAGATGAACCAACTATAACAACATCAGTCTTCTTGCTAACCGATTCTGAAAAAGAACCACCATATTCCTCAATTAAAGATTTTATTTCATCTCTGGTCATAAATGATATTGTTCCAGTCATAACAAACTTTTTACCAGTAATGAAATCGTTAGATTTCTTTTTTACTCCTAAATAATTCATATTTATATTTAACATCTTTAATTTATATATTAAATCTTTATTATCTTGAAAATAATTATAAATATTATTAGCTAGTATTTCACCAATATCTTTTATAGATATTAATTCTTCTAAAGAAGCATTCATAAGATTATCAATATTTTCATAATTTTCTGATAATAACTTAGCAGTTTTACTGCCTATTCCAGGAATACCTAGGCCAAATAACAATTTATCTAAGCTATTATTCTTACTATTTTCTATAGCAGTTATTATATTATTGAAACTCTTTTGGCCAAAGCCCTCCAATAAAAGTATTTCTTCTTCATGATCTTTTAAATGATAAAAATCAGGAATATCATTTAAGAATCCTTCATTAAAGAAATCTTCAATGATTTCACTACCTAAACCATCTATGTTCATAGCATCTCTAGATGCGAAATGAATTAGTTTTTCTACTCCTCTAGCAGGACATAATTCATTAGGACAATAATAATCTACTTGACCTGGCTTTTTAATTAAGGCAGTCTTACAAATAGGACAGACATCTATCATTTTAAAATCTAATTCTTTTCCTGTTCTTCTTTCGAATTTAACTCCTTTAACTTCAGGTATTACATCTCCAGCTTTGTGAATTTCAACTATATCTCCTATTTTTAATTCTAAATTATTAACAAAGTCTTCGTTATGTAAAGTAGCTCGACTAATTGTTGATCCCATAACTAAAACTGGTTCTAAAACAGCATTTGGAGTTAGTTTTCCAGTTCTACCAACTGTCCAAACAATATCTACTAATTTTGTCAAAGCATCTTCAGCAGGAAACTTATAAGCTATAGCCCACTTAGGATATTTTTGAGTGAACCCTAATTCTCTTTGTTCATTAATGTCATTAACTTTAATAACGACTCCATCAATATCATATGGTAAATCATTTCTTTTTTTAGTCCATTCTTCAATAAAAGACCATACTTCATCTATATTATGAACTAATCTATTGGCAGGATTCACTTTAAATCCAAGATTTTTCATATATTCTAAAGCAGCATAATGAGTTGTTATACCATAATCTGATGGATTAGGCAGATGATATATAAAGTTATTTAAATTTCTTTTAGCTGCAATTTTAGAATCTAATTGACGAATACTTCCTGCGGCTGCATTTCGAACATTTTGTAACAAAGGAAGACCTTGTTCTTCTCTTTCCTTATTAAGTTTTTGAAGAGTAGATTTTTCCATATAAATCTCTCCTCTAACTTCAATATCTATATCTTTTTTTAATTTAATTGGTATTACTTTAATTGTTTTAACATTATGAGTAATATCTTCTCCAACTACGCCATCACCACGAGTTGCTCCTGTTTTAAGCAATCCCTTTTCATATACTAACGATACACTTAATCCATCAATTTTTAATTCACATACATACTCTGGATTAACTCCAGCTTTTTTTATTCTCGAATCAAAATCTCTTAATTCTTCTTCATTAAAAACATTACCTAAACTAAGCATAGGTATTTTGTGATTAACTTTAGAAAATTTATCTAATACTTCTCCACCAACTCTCTTAGTTGGGCTATTTATTAATGCATATTCAGGATATTTTTCTTCTAAATTAATTAATTCTCTTAAATATTTATCATATTCATTATCGGTTATAGTAGGATTATCTAAAACATAATAATTATAATTAGCGTCATTTAAAATATTAACTAATTCATCTATTCTTGCTTTAGGATTCATTATTACCCCCATAAATTATTATTATATGTTCCGTTTTTAATTTCATTTAATATTCCATTTTTTAATTCTTCTAAATCTTCACGATAAGTCATTCCATAATATTTACTATTAGTTCTAATGATTCTTATTGGTTTATTATTCTCTTTAGAACTTTCAAAAGCTACATTAGGAATTAAGTATTCACTAGTTAATAAATCATCATTATTAACAAAGAAATCTTTTATATTATTCTTTAGATACTCAAATATAACTGGAGTAAAACAGAACAAATTCATTGATACTGGTTGATCAAATGGAATTTCAAAAGACTCTCCTCCAGCTAAAGGAGTTGCTATAACTTTTCCGTCTACCTTTTCTACTGAACTCTCTATAATATTATCTAAATAACCATCTTTTTCAAATAGAACGCCTCTTTTTACTGCCCCATTTTCAGTAATTGTTTTACCAACCTCATATGCAACATTCCCATATTCATTATCATCACAACTATTTAAAAATTCTGCAGCTTTAATATAACCATCTCTACCATAAAAATCATCAGCATTTATGATAGCAAAATTTTCATGAATAACATTTCTGGCAGCATAGACTGCTTGAGCAGTCCCAAGAGGTTTAACTCTTTCTTTAGGTATATTTACGCCTTCTGGAACATCTTCCATTTTTTGGAACACATATTCAACTTTAATTTTATCTTCGATACGAGCTCCAATTGTTGATTTAAAAATATCATAGTTTTCTTCTTTAATAACAAATACTACTTTATTAAATCCAGCTATTATAGCATCCTTAACAGAGTAATCAATTATAAATTCTCCATTTGGACCAACTGGTTCAATTTGTTTTAATCCTCCAAATCTACTACCCATACCTGCTGCTAAAACTAAAAGTGTTAAATCTTTTTTCATTTCTTTTCCTCCTTTATTAAACCTTTATAGTTTTTTAAAAATTTCTTAATTCCAAATCTTTTATTAAATGCCACGGTTACAAATCTCTCATCATGTGATATAACTACGCCTCTACCAAATGATAAATGATTAACTACATCTCCACATTTATATATTTCATTATCATCACCATACAGTAATTCTTTATTTAATCTATTTTCTTCTCCTTGTAGTTCACTTGAATCTAAATATTTTTTATCTATTTCAGCAATAAATCTAGATGGTGGATTAGAAATATCTTTTCCATAGAGCATTCTATATTTAGCATTAGTCAAATATAATCTTTCTTTAGCCCTTGTAATACCAACATAACATAATCTTCTTTCTTCTTCAATCCCATCTTTTTCATCAAATGAATTAGAGTGTGGTAATAAACCATCTTCCATTCCTACCATGAACACTACTTTAAACTCTAGGCCCTTGGCAGAATGCAAAGTCATCAATGTTATTGCATCACTTTCTTCTTTATGTTCTGATATATCTGATATTAGGCTTATTTCATCTAAGAAATCTTGAAGATTAACACTTCCTGTTCTATTTTGATATTCTTCTGTTATACTTCTAAATTCCATCAAATAATCTAATCTATCTATATCTTCAGTACTCATATTAGATAAACTATCTTTCATTCCAGTTTTATCTAAAACATTATCTATGATTTCTGTAAGTGATAGTGATTCACTATCTTTGGTTAAAGTTTCAATCAATTTTTTAAATTCTAATTCTTTTCCTTTAGATATTGTTTCAAATATTGATGTTTGATTATTCTCTGCTTCTTTTTCTAGATTTTCTATAGTCTTTAAACCAATACCTCTTTTTGGTTCATTAATAATCCTTTTTAATGCTACATCATCATCATGATTATTAATTAATCTTAAATAAGCAATTAAATCTTTAATTTCTTTTCTTTTATAGAAATAAAACGCTCCAACTACTTTATAAGCATAATTATTTTTTAACATTGCTTCTTCATATATTCTTGACTGAGCATTAGTGCGATAGAATATCGCTATATCTTCTTTTTTATACCCATTATTTAATAAGTCTTTTATTTCATTAACAACTATATTTACTTCTTGCTTATCATCATTACTTCTTAAATATTTTATTTTAACGCCTTCACCTAAATCACTAAACAAGTTTACTTCTTTACGATGTTCATTATGAGAAATAACCGAATTAGCAACATTTAATATATTAGTTGTGCTACGATAGTTTTGATTTAAAACAAATACTTTAGCCTCTTCATAATCATTTTCAAAATTTACAATATTTTTATAATTAGCTTGTCTAAAACCATAAATTGCTTGGTTTTGATCCCCTACTACAAATATATTACGATATTTACTGGCCAACAATTTAACAAGTTTATATTGAACTTCATTGGTATCTTGATATTCATCTATTAATATGTATTGATACTTATCTTGATATTTATTTAATATATCATCATTCTTTTGAAACAATTCAACTGGTTTTTTTAACAAATCATCAAAATCAACGGCATTATTTTTCTTTAAAACTTTTTCATATTCGAAATAGACTTTTGCTGCTATTTTTTCTACTTCAGTATCAAAAAATCTGGTTATTTCGGCATCAGTTAGCATCTCATTTTTAATAAAACTAATTCTATTTCTAATGTATGATGGAGATATCTCTTTAATATTAATATCTAAATTCTTCATTATTTTTTTTATAACAGATAAAACATCATCACTATCTAGAATAGTAAAGTTTTTATGTAATCCTACTTCTTCATAGTTTTCTTTTAGTAATCTCAATCCAAAAGAATGAAATGTTCCAACAAAAGCATAATTGTTATCGACTAATTTATTAATTCTATCTTTCATTTCTTTACTAGCTTTATTAGTAAAAGTAATAGCTAAAATAGAACCACTTGGTATTCCCTGATTTATTAAATAAGCAATTCTAGTTGTTAAGACTTTAGTTTTACCAGAACCTGCTCCTGCCACTACTAAACAAGGTCCATCTATATGTTTTACTGCTTGCAATTGTTCTTTATTAAGGTTGTCTAAATAATTATTCATGAGCCATCTACCTCTAGATAAATTATATCATTTTCTAACATTCAAGTCATTAAAAACACTATATTTTAGGCAAAGAAAAATAACCTTTACAGGTTACTTTTCTTGCCCAAGGGATCTCGTACTTAACATACGATTAGAACTTATTTATATTAATTCGATACTCCTTAAAGGTCTTCTTTAAGTATTATATCATTATTGTTATAATTAACAATAGTTTTCTCTCTTAAACTAGGATTTTTACCAAAATCTTTGTAAGGAAATTTGGATATATATATTTTTTTGATTTTCTTTATTCTTGATGTTATTTCTATTTTAGGAGAATTATATTTTTTCCAAAACATATTAGCAATATAGTCAGCCATTTGGATATCACGATTATACTTAGAATTTAGGTAGTGCACTTTTAAATCTAATTTCTTCTTTTCAAACTCCCAAGTTAAAAATGTTTCTAAATCTTTTCTAGCCTTCACAGAAGTGCTCCGGTTATCTACTCTTAATTCTATATCTTTATTTTTTAATAGTTTAATTGGACATTTAAATAAATAATTTAGCATATTTTTAACAAAGAAATTATAAGCCATATTCTCTGAAGCTGTAAATCTAGTTAAATTATCTTTATCAACAATAATAACTATTGGAATTACTCCCTTTATAGATAATAACTCATTTATAAACATCAATTGTTGACTAAAGCTTATTTTTGAAGATTTTAATTCTACTCTATTATTCAAAGGAATATTTTTAATTCTTTTTACTACAGCTTCAACCCTTTTGTGAGCTGAGGTTACTTTATGTAATTCTTGAGTAACAAAGCCACCGATTATAAAATATCTTTCATTTTTTAAATGCATGGCTCCAGATTCATCTAAAACAATATATGTTTTCAAATTATCACGACCTTTCTAAGTTGCTAATATATTGTTTTTCTAGTGCATTCAGTATAGCATCTGCTTATTGATATATACTAATTATCTATTTTTATGTTATGTTTTTTTAAAAACATCTCTGGTTTTCCCATATTTAATTCTTCAGAAACTTTGATATTTAGAGAATCAATAAACTCTTGTATTTCTTTTTTTACTTTTAAAACATCTTCGTCTTTAGAAACTGATTCTACTTCTAAAAACAATCCTAAATCTTTTACATCTTCCAATACTATTTCATACTTATCTGTTACATAAGTTTCTTTTTTATTGTTGATTTCTATAAACTTTATTAATCCTAATTTTTCAATTATGTTTTTTACTATGTCTTTTGATTCAACTATAGTTTCATACTCGTTAGAATATATCCATATACCATTTTCATACACATCATCTTTATATGTGAATGAATAAATACCATCTTTTTCTCTAACTCGTAAGCAATTATAAATTTTGTTGTTTTTATCAGGTTTTAGTTCACTCCTTAATGGATCATAATAATATTCATCTATAGTTTTTTTTATACCTTTATAATTATACTTTTTTAAGGCCCTTTTAACTTTAGCTTTTTCATCAAAAACTTCAACTAGTATTTCTATTTCTTTCATATTTACCTCTTTTTAACCTACTTCTTTAACGCTCTAGCCAAACTCTCTTTGGTATCCCAAGTAATACCTAAAGACATCCACCACATGGTTTTTTTATTATTCAATATTTCTATAGCAGCATCTCTTCCAAACAAATGTCCCATTACATTAATTGTTTCTTCTAAAGTATCATATAATAAAGGAACTCTTATATTAGTTCTATACCAAGTTAAATCACAATTTCTTGGCGTCTTAATTAGACTCTCCCTTGCCCTTCTCCATTCTTCAAAATTAGAAGCTTTTATATTATCAGGGATATACTTATACCACATATTATTTAAGTCATCATTAAACGTTTCGTCCCATCCTAAAGTGACAAATACTCCTTCATCAGAAAGTAGTTCATATACGTTATTTAATTCTTCAAAGCATCTTTCTTCGTCAGTTATTTTACTTGGGAACCCAAAAGAACTAATAATAAATGATGACTTTTCATAATTTGGCAATTTAAAATCTTGTATCTTTGAATGAACTAACTCTATACTTTTAACATAATACTTTTGTCTATTTATGGTTCTCTCAAAATAATCCAACATTTGTTGACTATAATCTACAGCATATAGCGTTCCTGTATATGGAATATTATTTAGTACATATTTGGCTGCACGACCAGTTCCAGTTGCTAAATCTATAGGATTGTTAATTTCTAATTTGCTTTGTAATATTCTTTTAAAAATCATTGAAAAGCATAAATTTTGTGGATCTTCGGCTTCAGAAAACAAATTGTAAATTGATGCATCAGCATACCATTTATCTGAATCATCACCGATTAATCCATTCTCATTAACCATATATTTTCGAATATAATTGTTTCTTTCATTAAAATAATTTCCTTTAATCATGTAAATAGCTTTGGTCAATGAAGAGACAACTGAAGGATCACTCTCTGTTTCTAATGCTTTTTCTAATTCCATTGCTTCAATGCTAGTTCCAATTTCTCCTATACCAGCAATAGCCATCTTTTTAATTAATTTATCATCAGAATAAAGGTATTTTTTAAAATGCTCCAAATACATATTTTTCGGATCATCAATCATTGCTTGTAAAATATAATATTTCATTTCGTAACTCTTGGTGGTATCTAATAATTGCATCGATTTTTCTAACATCTCTCTATCATACAAGCGTAATCTTCCTAGTAACCATATTATATTTATAAGTTCTTTTTCAGTAGTTGATTCATTAAACTTTTCTTTTAATGCTGGATAAACTTCATCTTTAATAGCACTACTATTAGATTTTAAAAGTATATTAATTATGTTCTTTTTATTTGATAAATCTTTCAAACTTTCCTGAAGCGAAATAGTTTCATTATTTTTTAAACTTCTTTTTAAATTATTAATTGCATTTTTTCCAGTTATCTTTTCCAAAGCAAATCCAGCTCTCCACCAAGCTTCTGGATTTCTACTATTATATATAACCTCATATAAAAATTGGATAACCTCATCATCCTTGTATGGACATTCACCCATTGCCCAACAAAATCCTATAGAATCATATAAGTATCCTCTTTTGTTTGGTTTAACATTTAATAATGCCTCAACTATTTCACTATAATCAAAGTGTTGTAAAAGGCTACCAATATTCCAATCACAATTTTCTCCTATTGGATTATTCAATATAATATCTATTAATTCTTTAACTTCAAAATTACTATCTTGTAAAAGAATATTAGATATATCCAATAAATCCGACTCACTAATCTTATATTCTTCCAACAGGATGTTACTTCCCTTTTTAATGCTTTCAACTATTTTTAATTTTTTTTCGTTATCCATAAACCCTCCCAATAAAAATGGTGTTCTTGGAGGGATTTGAACCCTCAATCTGATGCGTCGGAGGCATCCGCTTTATCCAACTAAGCTACAAGAACACCTTTATTATAACATAACTAAAATAAATTTATAACATCATGAATTGTTACATATAGGATTAATAACATTAATAATATAAATCCAATTGTATGACACCAATTCTCAAATTTTTGATTAACTGGACTTCCTTTAATTTTCTCTATTATTAGGAAGAATATTCTACCACCATCAAATGCTGGGAATGGTAATATATTTATTACTCCAACATTAATTGATAGGTATGAAACTAAATAAATAACATTTAATAATCCATATTTCATACTTTGACCAACTACTGAATATATTCCTACAGGGCCAGATAATGCCGATACTGATATTTTGCCTGTTATTAAACCTACTATCGTTAACCACATAACATTAACAATTGACCAAAACTTTTGGAACGCAAACTTTATTTTATTCCATAATCCTTTTGTTTTTTCTTGTTTAACAACTATACCAAATACTTTTACTTTATTACCCTTAGCATCCTCTTCTTCTTTAGGAGTTATTTTATAATCTTCAACTGAGCCATCTTTATGTTTAATTTTAAAATTATAATTCTCACTTTTATTCTTATAATATAAAATTATTTGAGCTTCATCCCAATTGTGAACTTTATGATTGTTAATTGCAACAATTCTATCACCATTAACAATACCAGCTTCAGCCATTGGATAATCTTTCATAACATTTATTTTAGTATCAAAAGTTGTGCTATTCCAAATACCAAAAACAAATAATAAAATAATGGCTAATATAAAGTTATTTATAACTCCAGCAGCCATAACAATAATTCTTTGCCATACTGGTTTATTACATAGGCATCTTTCTTTAGGAACTTCCTTATCATCTTCATAGACTTCACCAGCCATTGCAACAAAGCCTCCTATTGGCAATGCTCTAATGTTATAATTGATTCCATCTTTTCCTTTTTTAGTCCATATCTTTGGTCCCATACCTATAGAAAACTCATAAATAAATACGCCAAATTTTTTAGCCCATAAAAAATGTCCTACTTCGTGAACTAAAACTATTATTCCTAAAATAAATATAAATAATAATAATGTTAAAAACCACATATTATCAATCTCCTTAAATAAACCACATGATTGCTACATAAGCAAATGTAATAAATGATAAACTATCAATACGGTCTAATATTCCACCATGACCAGGCATAATATTAGAAAAATCTTTTATGTCATTTTCTCTTTTTATCTTGCTAAAGAATAGATCTCCCAATTGACCTACTACGGATAAAACTATTGTGACAATAACTATTTTTATGCTAATTGGATTTATTAAAGTTTGATACACTATTAAAGATGTGATTGTTCCTCCAATTAATCCTGCTATTGAACCTTCCCAAGATTTATTTGGGCTTATTAATGACATCTTATGTTTGCCTATTAAACTACCTATAGAATATGCAAATGTATCTGTCATAACAGCTATACATAATAAATATAGTAATAAATATAAGTTATTATTACGAATAGTTACAATTAAATTAAAGAAAAAACCAATAAGGTAAATAAAACCAAGCATATATAATGCATCTTGTGTCGTATATTTATTTTTATCATAAAATACTGTAGGTAATAAAACTAAAAGTATTGGTATTAATACTTTAGAAAAACTAAGCACTTGAGGGATTAAAAGCCCATTATAATTGCTCATAATTAAATATAAAAGTGCCACTAAACCTAGAAATCTAGCTATATTAGGAATTTCCTGATGAGCAACCTTTAAATCTAACATTTCTTTGTATGCTTGAATACCTATTATACTTATAATAAATAGAAAAGGTAGTCCCCCAATATAAACAAAAGGAATCAAGATTAAAATCGCTATAAAAGCACTAATAATTCTTACTTTCATTTAAACCTCCAATATTTAACACTCTAAATAAAGTATACTATTATTTAAAAACATAGTAAAGAAAAAGTGCAGTTACCTACACTAATTTTCAACATCTAATCTTTCTATTTCATCTAATTGTTCTTCTAATATACTTTTATATCTCTTTTTATATTGAATAACTTTTCTTTTTAATAAATTAGATTCATTTTCTATCTTTTCTGCTTTAATTAAAGCATTATTTAATATACGAGAAGCATTCTTTTTAGCATCTTCTATTATTAATCTAGACTCATCAAATGCAGTCTTTTTAATGCTATGAGAAGATTCTTCAGCGATTAAAATAGCTCTATTTAAAGTGCTTTCCAAATCTTTATAATGCTCTAATTCCTTTCTTAAATTTTCTATTTCTTTATCACGAACTTTAAGCTTTTCTAGCATACTTTCATATTCAGTTGTAACATTTTTAACAAAAGAATTTACTTCATTTTTATTATAACCTGGAAAACCATTATTAAATTTTCTCACTTATATCACAACCGTTTCTTTTACCACTCTAATTCGTCTTCTGCTCCTGCTTTAGCTTTATCATTATCATCTGTTATTTTACCTTGAACATTAACATTCTTAGGTGTACACAAATATATACCCACACCAATCTTTTGCATATTTCCCCCAATTGCATATATACATCCACTTAAAAAGTCAATTATTCTTTTTGCTTGGGCACTTGTTACTCTTTTTAAGTTAACAACTACACTATTACGACTTTTTAAATGATCAGCAATGGCTTGAGCTTCTGAAAAACTTCTTGGTTCTAATAGAATCATTTGATTACCAACTTTATCTGCCTCTTTTAGTGCAGTTTCTGATGAAACTGAATAAAATTCGTCTTCAGTTCCAACTACATCAGCATCTTCATCTTCTTTTAACCATTTTTTTATCTTTCCTAGCGCCATTTTTATTCCTCCTAGATTACTACTTAATAATATCAAATAAAGTTGTTTTTTACAAGACTATTTTTGACTCAACATAATCTTTTATTTCATTAATATTTAGAGATATTTGTTTCATTGTGTCTCTATCTCTAATTGTTACTACATTATTGTTTAAAGTCTCATCATCAACTGTAATAGTCCAAGGTGTTCCGACCGCATCACTTCTTCTATATCGTTTTCCTATACTACCTGCATCATCATAACTACATGAGAAATATTTAGTTAATGTTTCATATAATTCATAAGCTTTTTCACCATGAATCTTTTTAATTAAAGGTAGCACAGTAACTTTAATTGGAGCAAGATATGGTTTTATTTTTAAAACTACTCTTTCTTCATCATCTACTAGTTCTTTAGAGTAAGCATCACATATAGCTGTTAGTAGAAGACGATCTACTCCCACAGAGGGTTCAATAACATAAGGTAAATACTTTTCGTTAGTTTCTGGATTAATAACTCTTAAATCTTCGCCAGAAGATTCCATATGAACCCCAAGGTCATAATCAGTTCTATCTGCTATTCCCCATAGTTCTCCCCATCCAAACGGAAAATTATACTCTATATCAGTAGTAGCATTGCTATAGAATGATAATTCTTCTTTTTTATGATCTCTAAATCTTAAATTATCTTTATTAATTCCTAATAATTTCAAAAAATCTAAACAATAAGCTCTCCAAAAACCAAACCATTCCAAATCAGTTCCTGGCAAACAGAAGAACTCTAATTCCATTTGTTCAAATTCTCTAGTTCTAAATATAAAATTACCTGGAGTTATTTCATTACGGAAACTTTTACCATATTGTCCTATTCCGAATGGAATTTTTGCTCTCATACTTCTTTCAACATTCTTAAAATTAACAAAAATTCCTTGGGCTGTTTCTCCACGAAGATACACTTTATTCTTAGCATCTTCAGTTACTCCTTGATATGTTTCAAATAATAAATTAAATTTTCTTATTCCAGTCCAATCTTTATTACCACATTTAGGACATTTAATATCTTTTTCCTTAATTAACTCAACTAATTCATCAGAACTTAGTCCATCTCCATTGATGCTACCCTTAGTAGCGTCTGCAATTAAATTATCTGCTCTAAAACGACTCTTACAATGTTTGCAATCAATTAAAGGATCAGAAAATGACGCTACATGTCCTGAAGCAACCCATACTTTAGGATTCATAAGTATCGCTGAATCTAATCCGTAATTATATGAACATTCTTGAATGAATTTTTTCCACCAAGCATTTTTAATATTTTGTTTTAATAAACTTCCCAAAGGACCATAGTCCCAAGCATTAGCAAGTCCTCCATATATTTCACTACCTTGGTAAATAAATCCATATTGCTTGCAATAATTTACCAATTCATCCATTGTTAATTTTTCCATAATATCTCTCCTTTAAAGAAAAAACTTCTAAAAATCTCTAGGGGTGATATATAACCACGGTTCCACCCTAATTATTCTTAGAAGAATCTCATTTACTATATAGCTCTGGGATTCCACCCCCGTCATCACTTTTATATAAAAATTATATATTACCTATCTTATTTTTTCAACTAAATTTGCTAATTTTTTTGTTTCTGGAGAACTTATTTTAACATATTTTAGGTAACAATCAGAACATAAAGGAACATAGCAAATATTTTTGTTTTTTCCATCATCTATTACAATATCTGGTCCAACATCTTGCCATTTATCATTTTCTTTTCTTGCATTAAAGATTGCTTTTTTACCACATGAACAAAGACTACTACTTCCTATTTCTTCTATGTGATCAGCCATAGCAAATATTTGAGATATTCCATCACCAAATATCTCACCTTTAAAATTGCTCTTTAATCCATAACAAATAATTGGAATATTTATTAAATGAGATATTGTCCACAATTCTTTTACTTGTTCTTTGCTCAATAACTCAACCTCATCAATCAAAATAACTTTGGCGGTATAGTATTTTTTATAATTTTTTTCAGTTAATAAAGATTCATCTTCTTTTAACAGTATATCAACTTTTCTACTCATACCATTTCTAGATAAAACACTATCTTTCCCTTTAGTATCTTTAATAGATTTAATTAAGACTACCTTAAAGTTATTCTCTTCATAACTATATATAGTTTGCAATATATTTAATGTTTTTCCACCATTCATTGCACTATACTTGAATACCATATCAGCCATTATTTATCACCCTAAGTATAGTATAAAATAAAAAGTATTAATTAGCAAATTAATACTTAATCTTAATAGTACTCACCACTAATACTCTTTCTATAATTTCTCAATAGTTTTTAGAAAATCTTTGCTCTTTAAATATAATCCTGTATAATCATCATAGTAACTATTTATAAAATTATTTATCTCTTTTATTATATTATCTTTTAATGCTAATGTAGATATACTTTTAATATCTACTAAGTAATACATATTTAATATTTTTACATAACTTATTGGTAATATTCTTTCTCCTTGGTAACAATTTTTACATATTAAACCACCTTTTTCACTAGATAATGTAACTATATCTTTTTTGCTACCACATATTGTACATCCAGTTAAATTAAGACCAACTCCTAAATAATCTAATAGTTTTACTTCTAAAATATTAGTTATTACCATGGGATTTAATCCCTCTTCTATTTTTAATAAACTATTAATAAAATCATCATAAATATCATTATTATTGGTTTGCTTTAGAACTTGATTAACAAGTTCACTTAAATAAGATGCATAACTAATTAAAACAATATCTTTCATTATATTTTTAAAATGATTGATAATGTCTACAGAAACTAATGTCGATAATTTATCTTCTTTATAATAAATATTAAATGTTCCATAACAAAGTTTATTAGTTACTCCTCTTAACTTCGACTTAGCACCTAAAACGCCTTTAGCCATTATGCCTATTAAACCACGTTCTTTAGTTAAAACATTAATTATTTTCGACGTTTCACCATACTTTGTTTCTGTAAGAATTATCCCTTCTACTTTTGTAATCATAAAACCACCCTAACCAAATTTACTAAAGTTTTCACTAATATAGTTTCGCTTATGAAACATATCTATCATACTATCATAACGTTCATGTGTTCTCCAACCATTTCCGGTTGAACCAATTCCATGCCGAACTAATTCAATTGATTTATGTCTATAAGTAAAATCATTAGCTATTTTATCTGGAACTCTGGTTCCCACTAACCAAACTCTTTCTAGTTTTGGTAAATTCTCTAAAGATTCGATAGAAGTAATTCTATTAAAGCATAAATTAACATCCACTAGTTCTTTATTAGCTTCCAAAGGACTTATATCGGTTATATCATTAATAAATAGTTCTAAATAATGTAAATGTTGTAATTTTTTCAATGGTGTCAAATCACTTATTTTATTATCAGCTAATATTAATACTCTCAAATTTGGCAAGTTATCAACAATTACATTTAAATCAGTTATCCTTTGATGTCCTAAATCTAAAGCTTGTAAGTCTGGGCAATATTTTAAAAATTCTAAATCTGCTGAAGTTAATCTCTTATAAGGAAAATTTGATATTAACACAGAAAATGCAACATCATCAGTATTAATATGCCAAACTCCAATTTTAATTGTCCAAGATATTTTTATGTTAGGAAAATCCTTTTGCATTTTCCCTAGGACATCATTACTTAAATTAGAATACCCTAATTTTAAATAAGTTAATTTAGATAAAACTTTTAATGATTTATAAAATGAATCAACATCATCTATAGTTTCTTTTTCTAATTCTAATTTGGAGACGTTAGATAAAACTTTTTTGCTTCCAATGGGAACATTAAACAAAAAATCGATGTTGGAATACCTATTCATTAAATCTAATTCTTCATCTAAAGATAGTTCTTGATTAGATAAATTAACTTTTTTTAATTTGGGAAACAATACTAAATAATCTATTAATTTATCATCTACTTTAGTATTATTAAAATCTATAGCTAAAGCATCTTCTTTAATATCTTCATTATAAATATTATAAATTTTTAAAGCATTAAAATGGACTTTAGGATACTTTTTAATTAATTCATTGTAATCATCAATTTTAATATAATTTTTACCGAAATCAACTTTTTTTAAATCCGTAAAATTAACCAATTCTTTAGTTAAATTAGAAATGGAATTAACATTTACATCATTCAATTTTAACTCTGTAGAATTAGATAAAAAAATCTTACCAAAGAGTTCAATACGTTTGGGAGCAAATGCTAAAGTAAATGTAAAAATACCAATTAATAAAAATAATAATAGTAGAATTAATTTCCGTTTCATATGGACACCTTACATATTTTTAATATAGCATAAATGCCTTTATTAAACAACAATCTATTTTATTCTTTTATAGTTTAAGTAATCAATAATTGAACCAGTTTTTTTAAACTTGTCCCAAGCTTCTTTTTTATTCATAAAAAATCACCTTCCTACTTATATATTGAGAAGGTGATGAATTTTTTATTCATTATCAAAGAAGCCAAGCTCTTTTAAGTATCTTTCTTTATCTTTCCAATTTTCTATTACTTTAACATATAATTCTAGATAAACTTTCTTACCAAACATTTTTTCTAAATCTTGTCTTGCTAAAGTTCCAACTTTCTTTAACATTTCCCCATTATGACCAATAATTATTTTTTTGATATTTTGTCTATCAACAATTATATCTACATTAATATTTATAATATCTTTTTTATAATCTATGTTAGTGCAATGACAAGTAATGGCATGAGGAACTTCTTCATTAGTATTTTGAAGTAATTTTTCTCTAACAAGTTCAGATGCCATAAATGGAACTGAGTTACTTGTCCAAGTTCCTTTATCATAATATTGCACATCATCTTTTAAATATTTAGTTATAACTCTAATTAGGTGAGCAACATTGTCATTAGTTAAAGCTGATACTGGAACAATCTCGGCAAAATGATAATCTTTAAATTCATTTATTGCCATGATTAATGTTTCATTTGATACTTTATCTATTTTATTAATAACTAATATAACTGGGATATGATTATCTAATAATTGATCCATTAGATATTTATCTCCTTTACCAATCCCTGACTCAATATCCACTACTAATAATATTGCATCTACATCTTGCATTTGGGAATATGCTTGTTTATTTAAAACTTTCCCTAATCTATTCAATGGTTTAGATATTCCTGGGGTATCAACAAATATTATTTGTACATCACTATCATTATATATGCCCTCGATTAAGTTTCTTGTTGTTCCAGAAACGGGACTTGTAATAGCAATTTTACGATTAATTATACAATTTATTAATGTTGATTTACCAACATTTGGTCTACCAACAATACTAACAAAACCACTCTTCAATTTAATCATCCCCAGTAATAGATATTTTTTATTTTATTATGAATTTTATAATATATGGAATAAAAATTATTAGATTAACTACAATAGATAAAATACTCATTAATCCAGTTGCTGCACTACCACAATCCTTAGCAATTTTCGCATATTCATTATACTCTTGTGTAACCATGTCTACAGTGGCTTCAATTGCAGTGTTTAATAGTTCAATTATCATAATTAAAGCCATACTTCCAAAAGAAAATACCCATTCTAAAAATGAAATATCAAAACAAATTCCTAGGATTATAATTAAACAGCCACAAAATGCTACTAAAACAAAACTAGATTCATTTCTAAAGCAGTATTTTAATCCTTGCATTGTATATTTGCATTTATTTAAAGCATTTCTAACTAATCCTACTTCTTTTTGTTCGTTCATCTTCATTTAATATCAACTCCTGTAATCCAAACATTATTTTTTCATCTTCTTTAGTCATATGATCATATCCTAGCAAATGTAATAATCCATGAACAGTTAAGAATGCTAATTCTCTTTCTTCGCTATGACCATACTCTTTTGCTTGTTCTATCATTTTTGGTATGCATATATATATTTCTCCCAAAAACCTCATATTATTATATATTATTCTTTCATTATCTTCAAATGCAAATGATATAACATCAGTAACCTTATCTATGTTTCGATAATTCTTATTTAAATATTGTATTTTTTCATTATCTACAAACACTACACTAAAATTAGCATTATCTATTTTTTCATGTTTTAAAGTTCTTTTGATTGCATCATCTAAATAACTATAATCCTTATTGTAACCATATTCATTTGTAATACTATAATCCAGCATTAAATACAACTCCCCAATAACCAAATATGTATATACAGAATAATGCGATTATTAATATACATATAAGATTTTTTATTAACTCGCTTTTCAAAAAATCTGGTAACTTCTTATTAAGCCATTTTAATCCTTTATACACTATATAACCAATAATTGCTCCGACGATATTTAAAATAATATCATCAATATCAAAACTTCTACCTATTCTTAATTGAACAAATTCAACTACTACACTGGTAGAAATGGCTGTTAATAAAACTGGCCATATGTTTTTAGAATTTACATAGGAACCAACTAAATAACCGAAGGGAATGAATATTATAATGTTTCCTAAAACATTATAATTAAACATTTTAGTTCCTATTTTATAACGAAGTATTTCTGAAAAAGGGACTAAATTAATGCCACTTGTGCTATTTAATTCAGTCATAGTTAATATTTCAAATAATAACCATATATACATGATGGCTAAGACATACCAAAATTCTTTGTAAAAAGAAAACTTTTCACGATGATTCTTTAAGTAAAAGAATCTTAGTAAAGATATAACAACGATAAATACCATCATCATTGGCCATACACTGTTTATTATTTTAAGTATTAACTTAGATACCACTACCAGCTACCTCCTCAAGTATTTTTACTTCCCCTATTATTTCTTTTGTGATCACAAACACTTCTAAGTATATTTTACTATCATTTATCTCTTTTTTCAAAACTTTTTGATATTTTATTTCTTCATTTGAATTTAATTTAATTTTAATTGCTTGTAATGCCCTAGTTAATGCTTTATTTAAAGCTTCTTTTTCGCTAAGTTTTTTCATTATTTTCTTTGTTTCAACTTCTTTAACTAAATTTATTTCAAAATTATTATATGTATAGATTCTTTCTTTTTCTTTTTTGGGAAACTTTACCCTGCTTTTAAAAACCATATATTCATCATTATTGCTTTTTATTTCAATATTATATCTTTTCTTACCTGTATATATAATACTTTCTTCTTCTAATGGATAATTAATAATTACTTTAGACCATACTTCTCCATAAATAGTCCCTTGGGCACATACTGTATTTTTTATTTCATCATTATGTTTTATTGTACCACTTATTATAGTTTCTCCTTTATAAACATAATCATTAATGGTTTTTAACATTTCTCCTTTTTGAATATTAATTCCTACTATTTTAGCCTCTTTTTTTGCTACAATATCACAAAAGGGATGTTCTTTATTGCTAATATAGTTCATCCTTTCCTGAACTACTACATTCATAATTAGACCATCATATGCTATTTCCAAAAATTCTATAAGGTTTTTATTCTTTTTGGTTATTTCTTTAACTATGCCCTCTATTTCTTTATGCCTTTTTTTGAAATGCATTGGACTTAAATTGAACCTATTTAAGTCCTCAAGAATAATTTCTTTTATTTCTTCATTAGAGCAAATAATATTGATTTTAAAAATCATATTATTTGCGATGAATAATAAGCTAATAGCTAAAAGACAAGATATAAAAAATACTAAATGTTTAAAAATAGTATTTTTAATTTTTATAATTCCTAATACATCATATATTTCTATATTGTAGTTTTGTAAAACATTTTTTATTTTTTCGTAATCACTAATGGTTATCTTAATGATTACATAATTATTATATCTATCAATATCTAAAATTGATATATCCATTTTAGATATTTTTAATAACAATTTATAATAGTTACTAGTTCTTATCTTTACTCTAACTAAGTTATTATTCATAATTAAACTCGACTTTCAATATAGTCCCTTGTAGTAGCAATTCCTGTTTAGTCATTTGTCTTATATTTAAATCTTCGCCATATATTACTATTTTCCAATTACTAAAATCTAGTTCTATCTTTTTAGAACTCAGTTTATTTAAACTTTGATAATTAAATACATATAAATAATTATCATATATAGTTATGAAATTATTTAAATCATATAAAAAACTTTTCAATGTTCCCTTAATATGTAATCCATTCATCTATAATAATATATTATTATAGAAATGAAAAAAGACTTAATTACTAAGTCTTTTCTTAACAATTTCACTTACTTTTCCATTGTCAGCATTGCTTAAGTTGGAAGAAACATATTTCATTATTAATCCCATTTCTTTCATACTAGTTGGTTTTATTTCTGCGAATGCTTTATCAATGACTTCGTTTATTTGTTCAATTGAAGCTTCTTCAGGTAGATATTCATTAATAATATCTACTTCCTTTTTTAAATCCGCAACAACGCTAGATTTATTTAATTCCTCATATTCTCTAATAGATTCATTTCTTTGTTTAACTTGTTTCTTTAAAACATTACAAATATCAGCATCAGACAATTCTTCTTTTTTACTTATAGATTCTAATTGAAGAGCGCTTTTAATCATTCTTAACACTGATAATCTAAATCTATCACCACTTTTTAAAGCACTTTTTAAATCTTCATTTATTTTATCTAACATTTTAACCATCCTTAATTATGATTTTTTTTATGAGAATTTTTAATTCCTTCTTCTTTTTTTATTCTTCTTTCAACTCCAGGTTTAACATGGAATTTTCTTTTCTTAAGTTCTGAAGGGACTCCGCTTCTTGCAACCTTAGCTTTAAATTTCTTTAGTGCACCATCAATATTGCCGTTTTGAACAACAACCTTTGTCATAATTCGCCCTCCCTTCCTTTAACTGAAGATATTATAACACTAGCAAATTGATTTGACAACAAAAAAGCAAAGTTTTGTAAAATTACGATTAATTAATTTTACATGTTTTTCCTGTTACTACTCTTCTGACAGATGAACCAAAAACTTGGCCTAAACCCAACATTGTAGTAATTAGACGAGAAACAGCATTTAACAATGTTGCAGTCCATGATCCACCTTTAATATCTAGCAATTCTTCACTACTTAACATAAATACCTCCTTAATTACATTTTTTAGGATTTATAATTCCATCTACAACCCCGATTAGAAATACAACAAATCCACCAACTATACTGATAAGTTTTAATTTAAAAGCACCACCAGTAATAGTTAATAATTCTTCGTTATCTAACATATTACCTCCTTATGGACATCTAGGGGCTTTCTTATAACCTTTTATAAACCCCATAACAAATATAAAAATACTTGTCACTTCAAAAGCTGTTAATAAGGCCGCTCCACCACCTTTAACATTTAACATTTCCTCATTATCTAACTTACTCACATTACCTCCTCATTTAAATAATTCAAAAATATATTTCCCTAGTGTCTTTTTACTTTTAAAAGATACTAAGACAATTTCATCTTCCGCAAAATTATTATCAACAATTAAATCAATATTTTGATATATATAATTATCTATAATTTCATCATTTAAATATTTATCTATTTTATAATTAACAATTTTTTGATTGAACACTAAAGATTTATTGTTTTTAACTACATCAGAAAGTGCTTTATTTATCTTTATATGTAATCTATTATTGCTATATATACCATAGACATCATTCCAACTATCAAATTCAATCAAAGATATTATTATTATAGAAACAGTAAATATCATTATTAAAATCATTAGTCCTAAAAAATATTTCTTTTGTCTAATATTAAGTAATTTATCATAATTTATTTTGTAATAATTCATTTTTAACTCCTAAATTAATTGTGTCATTAAAGTTATTAATTTGATTCTTATGAGAAATATAAATAATCGTTTTGTCTTGAAAATGTTTCCTAAGTTGACCAATAATCTTTGTTTCTAACATTTCATCCACTTCTGAAAGAGCTTCATCTAAAATTATAATATTGGCTCTTTTAAGTAACCCTCTTGCTAAAACTATTCTTTGTTTCTCACCGCCGGATATAGTTTTGGAAGATGGATCAATTAAAGAATTAAAGCGCATTTCTTTTTTTGAAACTATCTCTTCAATTTCACACAAATCACAAATTGTTTGAAATTCATTTTCAGATATTTTCCTATTTAAGACAATATTATCTCTAATACTACCTGTAAATATCTCTTCATTTTGTCCAATATACAAAACACTATTTCTAATACTAGTCATATCCAAATCTTTTGTATTATTGTTTCCAATCATTATATTTCCTTTAGTAGGTTCCATTTCTTTATAAATAAGTTTACATATAGTAGATTTTCCTATACCTGAAGGACCATTTAATAAAACATGACTTCCTTTTTTTATTGTTAAATTACAATCATTTATTAAATAATCATAATTATTATAGGAATAACCTACATTACTAAAGACAATATCCCCTTGAACATCTATCACACTATTAGAATTAATTTTTTCTTCTTCTAATTCGATAAACTCTTCGATTTTCTTAAATGTTGCTTTTATATAATTATACTTTGGTAACATGTTTATAATATTTTTCACAGGATCTAAACAATATGAAATAATTATATTAAAAGTAAACAAATCAATTATAGCGAGTTTTTGAGAATAAACTAACCATAAGCCTAAAGAATTAATTAAAAATAGACATAATTCTAATAATGACTCTTTAACAAAATTACTTTTGTTAAAAAAATTAATAAACTCATAATTACTTAATAAATACTTTGATAGTTTATTTTCTATAACATTTAAAATAATATCTGAACAATTTAAGTTTTTAACACTTTCAAACATTTCAATTGCTTCAACTAAGAAACCATTAAAATCTGTTTGATAGCTGATATTAGCCATTATTTTTTTAAACATTATCTTGCTAACAATTATCCCAATTAAGGAATAAATAATTATAAATATTATTAATATCGCAAATAACTTTGTATTAATAGTTAATAAAATAATACCGGATATAAGTATCATTAATGAGTCCAATACAACTGTCACAAAAATATCAGAGAATAAGCTTTTTATATTTGATAAATCACTTACTCTAGTAATTATTTCCCCAGTAGTTCTACTCTTGATACTTTTTAAAGGAAGGAAAAAAAGATGCCGAATAAACTCTGGATAAATATAAGTATCAACCAAATTGCTTAAATGATTTTCATAATAAGATCGAACAAATAAAGACCAAACTTTAATAATAATTACTATCCCAAAGATTATAATAATTATTTTTAATAATAAAGAATTTTCTGTTAATAAAGCACTTGCTATTTTTAAATAATAGCTTGATATAATTAACAAAATAGTCCAAATCATACTAGTGGCTATCACTTTTTTAACAAGACTTTTTTCGTTTCTAATAATTTTGATAAATAAATCACTAATATGTATTTCTTTTTCCATTTTAATAATCTTTTCTCTTGGATATGCCATTATGAGATGTCCAGTCCACAATTCCGAAAAATACTTGATTGTCCATTTGATATCGCCAACACCTGGATCCATTATATATATTGTGTTTTTAGATATCTCCTTGATAACGACAAAATGTTCTAAACCATTTTTTAAAGACAAATGGGCAATGCAAGGAAACTTAACACTGGGCGATAATAAATCATTAACCAAAACTCCCACTGAATCAAATCCCCACTTTTTAAAGGCTTCAACTATATGATAAGCTGTTGTTCCGTTGATACTTGTGCAAGTATCTTCTCTTAATTTTTCCAACGAAACATAACCATCATAGTATTCAATTATCCACTCCATTGAGCAAACACCACAATCTTTTAAATCTCTTTGCAAAATAGGCTTTATTTTTTTCATCCTTTTCCTCCCTTCACTATTAATGTTTGCATGCTTGAGGTTAATTTCCTTTTTTTGAATGTAATTTTTTTTAAAAAAAATCATACTATTTATTAGACTAGGAGAAATAATAATGATAAATAAACAAAATCTATGGTTTGTAACTCTTTTTTCTTTAATTCTTATACTAGGACTTTATTATCTTAGTATTGGGGACGAAGCAGCCAAAGTTCTTAAAACTGAAAGTGATAATTTATCTAAAGAAGTAATTGAAATTAGTGAATCTGATGAATTGGTTGCATTGGAAGTAGAAAAAGAAGAAGAAAGAGAGACTCTATTAGAAGAATATCAAGATGTATTATTAAATTCTGAGACTTCTCTAGAAGAAAAGAATAAAGCATATGATGATATGCAAAAATTAAATGATAATTCTTCAGAAGAAAATAAAATTAAAATGACTATTAAGAATAAACACGGTTTAGATTCTTTTGTGAAAATAAAAGACAATACTATTAGTATTGTCATTGCCTCAAATAAACATGATAATTCTTTAGCTAATCAAATAATAAGAAGCGTTCAGGAATTATACACTGTAAATAAATATATAACTGTTAAATTTAATTAAAACTAAATTAATTATCTTTTTTATAATTAACTTCTTTTATATTATTAATATCATTAAATACTAAATCATAAGTTCCTGTTGAATCTTCTATTTTAACACTAAAGATGTTATTTTCTTCGACTATTATAACAATGGTTTTTTTATCTAAATTATATGTGTATTCTTTATCATTTTGAGTATATTCTATATCTAATATACTCTCTTTTATTTTATTTAAGTCTATGTTATCAGCATTAATACCATTATATATTTTAGAATTATCTATTTTATCTAAACCACCATTTTTAACTTCATAAGTCCAATTATTATCTATAAAGTATTCAAAATAATCACTATCAGTAGCATTCTCTTTTTTTATTGTTCTAAATCCATACTCTTTATTATTTCCATTAGAATCTAACATTTTAGTTCCAACATATGTATATTCTAAGTTTTTAATTCTAATAGTATATTCGTAACTATAATTATTGTTTATGTTATTTAAAATCTCTTCTAAAGATAAATCAGTTTTTTCTTCTTTCTCTTCTACCTCAGGACTAATAATTGGTTCTTTTTTCACTTGTGGAGATGTTCTAGCTATAACTACTAAAACCACAATAAATGCTATCCATAAACCAAATCTTATTAAAGCATTAAAACGATCATTATCCATTTAAATCACCCTTTTTGCCATTTAGATAATCTTTAATATTCATACTATTTTTACCTACTGGTTTAATAATATCTAAATAAATTATACCATCTAAACAACCGATTCCTAAAGAATTTTTGTCACAATATACTTTGTTTATTTCACTTTTTTTCTTTTCATAATGAGCCTTTATTATTTTTACCTCTTCATTTAAAATTGATGTTTTAACTAAAGGCCATGGACTAAATGCTTTAATTTTGTTAATTATATTTATTCCCTCATTATTAAAATCTAATTCTTCCATTTCTCTAGTTATCATTGGAGCATATGTTGCTTTTTCATTATCTTGTTTTATTCTTTTAACATTATTAGTTAATAAATCATTGAGATTTTTATCTAATAATTCTTTTCCTAATATACTTAATTTATCATGTAATATTCCTATATCATCACTATCTTCTATTTTATATTTAATAGTCCCAATAATATCACCAGTATCCATAGTTTCATCCATAAACATAAGAGTAATCCCTGTTTCTTTTTCTCCATTTATTAGAGCCCATTGCATTGGAGCAGCCCCTCTATAACTTGGAAGTAATGAAGCATGAATATTTATGCAACCATATTTGGGATAATCAATTAATTCTTTAGGAATTATTTTTCCATAAGCACAAGTTATAATAATATCAGGTTTATAATCTATAACTTTTTGATATTCTTTTTTTATAGAATCCGGAGTAAACACCGGAATATTATTATCTAAAGCTAATTTCTTTACAGGTGTAGGCGAAAGAATCTTTTTCCTTCCTACAGGAGCATCTTTTTTAGTTACAACTAAAACTACATTAGTTTTTTCAATTAGTAGTTTTAATGGCTCTAAAGCAAATTCTGGTGTTCCCATAAATACTACTCTTTTATCTTTCATATAATCACCTAGTTCTATTATAAATTAATTACATAAAAATAACTAGCAAAAAAATAATAACCGTTAAGGTTATTATTTTGCTTTTTCAATATCTACTAGGACTTTTATGCCATTAACAGATAATTCATTTTTTAAGTTATCTTTTTCAACTATATTAATTGCTAAAGTTTCTTTTTTAATATAATCTCCAAAATGATCAACTATTGGTTTAAATTCTAAACTACTATAATAAATATTTATTCTATCACTAATCTCAAATGAATTTTCTTTTCGCATGTTTTGAATCTTAGAAACGAATTCCCTAGCATGACCTTCATTTATTAAATCTTCAGTTAAATTAGTATTTAAAACTATAAATAGATTATTTAAAACTCCAACATTAAATCCTTCTTTAGAAGATATTTTAACTTCAAACATATCTTTAGTTATAGTAGTTCCGTTGAATACTACATTTTCTTTATTTAATTCATCTATATCTGAAGAACTTAAGAATTCTTCATATTCTTTTAATTTAGAACCGAATATACGCCCAACTACTTTGTAGTTTGGTTTAATAGTCATATTCATATACCTAGATAGATTATCTTCTTTAACTAACTTTTTAACATTTAATTCTTCTTCTATTAATGGTATTAAATCAGATATTTTATCATAGATATTTTTATCTATAATTGCTTCACTTAATGGAGTTCTAACTTTAATTTTAGATTCTTCTCTAACCATTCTTCCCATAGAAATTAAATTTCTAACATAATCCATTTTTTCTTCTAGTTTTAAATCTATCAATTTCTCATCAAATTTAGGAAAATTTGAAGTATGAACAGAATATTCTTTAGTTAGTTTTGTATATATTTCTTCAGAAATGTATGGAGTTATTGGAGCGATTATCTTTGATAATCCTACTAAAACTTCATAAGTAGTTATATAAACTGATTTTTTAGAATTATTCAATTCACTTCCCCAGAAACGATTACGGCATCTTCTAATATACCAATTAGATAAATCATCGGATACAAAGTTTGTTACATATTTAACTACTTTATTTAGATCGTATTCTTCATAACTATTGTAAACATTCTTTAATAAAGAATTGTATCTTGATAATAACCATTTATCAATTTCTTCCCTATCTTTAACTGCAATTTGACAATCTTTAATATCAATATTATCAGTAGTGGCATACATGCTGAAGAAATTATAAGTGTTTTTAAATGGATTAAAGAATTTAGAATGAACTTCTTTTATGCCTTCTTCATCAAACTTTAATGGTGTCCATACAGGGCTGGCATACATTAAATAGAATCTAACTTCATCTGCTCCATATTTAGTCATAATATCCACTGGATTAACAATGTTACCAAGTGATTTGCTCATTTTCTTGCCATTTTTATCTAGCATCATATCATTAACAACAACATTTTTAAATGAAGACTTACCACTTAATAGTGTAGATATTACTAGTAAAACATAGAACCATCCTCTAGTTTGATCTATTCCCTCGGCAATGAAATCTGCAGGAAATTGACTTTCAAATAACTCTTTATTTTCAAATGGATAATGGAATTGAGCATATGGCATTGCCCCTGAGTCAAACCAAACGTCCATAACATCTTTAACTCTTTCCATTGTTTTTCCACATTTAGAACACTTTATATGTAAATCATCTACATAAGGTCTATGTAATTCTATTTTTCTAACATCTATATCTTCAATTAGTCTTTCTTGTAATTCGTCTAATGAACCAATTGATTCAAAGTTTCCACATTCACAAGTCCAAATAGGAAGTGGACATCCCCAGTAACGATTACGAGAAATGCTCCAATCAATCATGTTATCCAACCAGTTACCAAAACGTTTTTCACCAACATATGCTGGGAACCAATTAATTTTATTGTTTTCTTTTATTATTTCTTCTTTTAATTTAGTATTTTTTACATACCAAGCTGGTTTAGCATAATAAATTAATGGTTCTTTACAACGCCAACAATGTGGATAATCATGAGTCATTTTAATCTTTTTGAATAATTTATCATTTTCTTTTAAATATTTAATAATATCTAATTCTAACTCTGAAGATGTAACAACTCTACCCTTCCAAGGACCTTCATTATATTTTCCATCTTTTCCAACTGGATTTATAAAAGTAATATCATTTTCACGACAAACACGATTGTCATCTTCACCATATGCAGGAGCTATGTGAACAATACCTGTTCCATCAGAATCTGTAACATAATTATCAGCAACTATTTCAAAAGATTTTCCTTCTACTTTAACAAAAGGTAATAATTGTTCATATTTTAATCCTACTAAGTCTTTGCCTTTATATTTATCTAAAACTTCATATTCATCTCCTAAAACAGAATTAGCTAGAGATGCTCCAACAATGAAGTTATAGCCCATTGATTGAACTTTTAAATATTCTAAACTTGGATTAACGCAAAGTGCCACATTTGCCATTAATGTCCAAGGTGTAGTTGTCCAAACAAGTACATAAGTATCTTCATTTACTAATTTAAATGGCACTATGACAGTATTTACAGAAACACTTTCATAACCTTGAGCTACTTCATTTGAAGAAAGTTCAGTTCCACAACGAGGACAATAAGGTAAAACCTTAGAGCCATGGTATATTAATCCTTTTTTATTTAATTCATTAATAATCCACCATTCAGATTCTATATAATCATTTGAGCATGTTACATAAGGATTATCACAATCAATGAATTGGCCCATCATATCAGTAACTTTATTTATTTCTCCAATATTGATTGCTGTTGCTTTATTACATTCTTTACAAAAGTTCTCTACTCCAAATTTTTCAATATCAGCCTTACTTGTAAAACCTAATTTCTTTTCTACATTAACTTCAATTGGTAATCCGTGGGTATCCAACCCAATCTTTCTTAAAACACGATATCCTTGCATTGTTTTATATTTACAAAAAGCATCTTTAATTGTTTTAGCAAATACGTGGTGGATACCTGGAGCTGCATTAGCATAAATTGGTCCATCATAAAACACCCAATTATCATTATCTTTTCGGTTCTCAATACATTTATCTAATATATTTTCTTTTTGCCATCTTTCGCGAATGTCTTTTTCTACTAAATGAACTTCTCTTCCATCTAGACTTTCAAAATTTTTCATAAATCACCCTTCTAAAAATTAAAAAAATTCATAACTTAAGGACGAGTAAACCCGTGGTACCACCTTAATTCATGAATTATTCATCTCTATATGTTAACGCCATCAACGAATTATTTTACTATATTTCAAATAATTAGCTCCCAAGTGATATAAATTAAACATCATTTATTAGTTTTCACCAATCACTAACTCTCTTAAAACTATTTTAATTTACTTGTCTTGTTCCGCCTTAAAAATTACATTATCAATTATATGCAAAAATATTATTTAAGTCAACTAGGAATTATTCTTATTTTGTGATAAACTTATAATAAGTGAGGGATTAGTGTGAAAGATAATATTTTTCGTGAATACGACATTAGAGGCAAATATCCAGATGAGATTAATGAAGAAGTAGCATATAAGCTTGGTTTAGGTTATGGCTCTTTTCTACAAGAATTCTTAGGCCAAGATGCTTGTGTTCTTTCTCATGATAACCGTTTATCAAGTCCAAGTTTACATGATAGCATGGTAAAAGGTCTATTAGAAACCGGTATTAATGTTATTGATTATGGCCTAACTACTACCCCAATGAATTACTACGCTCGTCATATTAATGATTTATTTGGTGTTATGATTACAGCAAGCCATAATCCCAAGGATGATAATGGATTTAAATTTTCTTTTGATAAATACGCAAATGCTAGAGGAATGATGATTCAAGATTTAAAAAGATATATTGAAAAGGGCGAATTTAAAGATGGAAAAGGAAGTATTGAACATAGAGATATTAGAAATGAGTATATAGAATATGTTATTAATACTTTAAAGTTTGGTAAAAAAAGAATTAAAGTTGTTTTAGATCCTGCTAATGGAGTTACCACTACTATAGCAAGAGATATTTATGAAAAATTAAATATAGATTTAACAATTATTAATGAGAAAAGCGATGGTTCTTTTCCTAATCACCACCCTGATCCAAGTATTGAAAGTAATTTAGATCAATTAAAAGCCAAAGTTTTAGAAATACACGCTGATTTAGGTATTGGTTTTGATGGTGATGGCGATAGAATTGGCATAGTAGATGAAAAAGGAAATCGAGTTGCAATCGAAGATTATGGAATAATTATCCTTAGGAATATTATTGATAAAGTAAAAAATAGATCATTTCTATATGATGCTAAATCTTCTGATTCTTTTAAAGATGAGGTTTTAAGGTTAGGAGGAATACCAGTTATATGTAGAACTGGATCAAGTTATACTCAAGAAAAAGTTTTAAAAGATAATATTCCATTGGGAATCCAATATGTTGGCCACATTTCTTTAAATGATAGATTATTTTCAACAGAAAGTGCAATGTATTCTTCCCTAAGATTAATTGAAATACTTTCTAAAACAGATAAAACATTAAGTGAACTTGTGCAAACTATTCCCCATTATTTAAATTCTCCAGAAGAAAAGTTTGCATCCCCAGATACTAAAAAATATGAAGTTATTGAAAACATTAAAAAATACTGTTTGAATAATAATTATAAGATAATGGAAATAGATGGTTTAAGAGTTATGTTTAAAGATTCTTGGGCATACGTTAGATGTAGTAATACTGGTCCAAATATTACTCTTAGATGTGAAGCTAAAAATCAAAATGATTTAGATAATTTAGTGAAATTATTCACTACTCTAATAAATTTATTTAATAAATAAAAATACTTGCAAACAAGTATTTTTTTATTTTTAAATGTGTGTTAGAATATCAACTCAGAGGTATTTGGTATGAAAAATAGACAAATTATGGAAGATATGTTGAGGATATATGGAAATCCTAAAACTGATTGGATGGGATATAAAATTACTCAAAAGAATTATGTTTCCTATCATCATATATTAGAAAAAAGAAATGGGGGCATTGAATCTGTAGATAATGGCGCTATTCTATCCAGAACTAGTCATAAACTTTTACATAAAATAGAACAAATTAATTATGATTTATATCTAGAGTGGCAATTGCTTTTCTTGGAGATAAATCATTATCGAAAGCCTTTAGATAGTGAATTAATTGGTAAAATTGGTCATTTAAAAAGAGAGACTAAAGAATTCTTTATCTCTCTTAACTTACCGAATCGTCATAAGTTTATTGTATAATAGATTCTAAAGCTAAAGTAATCATATCATTTAAACTACTTTGTCTTTCTTCACCACTTAGAACTACATCACTAAATTTAGAATCAACTGCAGTTAAAATACATGATGCTTCACGATTGAAATGTTTAGCTATATGAAACAAACCATATGCTTCCATTTCTTCCCCAATAACTTTTAAGTCTTTAGGCATTCTATCTAGAACTCTATCATAATCTATATATGGTCCAAAAACATCCATTGTTGTTACATCTCCAACATGTATCTTAAGACCTAGTTCTTTACTTTTCGCATAAATAATATCATTTAATTCTTTAGATGGATATGTAATATGACCTTCATAATTATCAAAAGTCCAAGCGAAGTTAGATTCGCTATAGGCTTTTTCAGCAAGTATTAATTCTGGAACATTAACTTCAGGACTAACTACTCCACAAGTTCCTATTCTGATTATTTTTTTAACATTGAAATAATGGTATAGTTCCCAAGAATAAATTCCCATACTAGGCATTCCCATGCCTGAACCAATAACTGATACTTTTACTCCTTTATAAATTCCAGTATAACCTAACATATTTCTTAAATTACATACTTCTTTAGCGTCAGTTAAGAAGTTTTCAGCAATGTATTTAGCTCTTAAAGGATCTCCTGGCATTAAAACAAGTTCAGCAATACTTCCTTTTTCTGCATTAATATGAATTGGATCTTCTCCAACAAACATAAAACCACTCTCCTATCTATAATTCTAACAAAAAAATATCTATATTAGATATTTTTTTAATTTTATTTACTTTTATTTACACTATTATTAAATTAGGATTATTAAAATCTTTAGATGCTGTCTTAACAAATATTTCACTACCTATTATATCTACAGAAGAATCTACATATCTATTATAATTAGCACTATAATCAATATTAATCTTAACATCTAAATTATATTCACCATATATATCATTAGATTTATTTACTAAATATGTAATTGTGCCAGCATTATCCTCATTAATAAATAGAATATAATCTCCTCTGTAACTAACTATATCATGAACTATTTTTAAAACACTTAATATATCTCCTTCAGTTATAATGATATGACTAGTTAATTCTTTAGATAATAAAGAATTAACATTAGTAAACTCCAAATAATTAATAATATCTTCGGTAGTCATATCTAATCCCAAAGTATTATCCGCCTTAACTAATAAATCAAAAGCTTCTCTATCATTATTAATACATTCTAATAATCTTATAAACATACCATTATTAATCATCTAAAGACTCACTCCTCAAACTATTAATAAAACTAATGGCATCATCTATTCTATAACTACCATTTATTTCTTTATATAGATTCTTTTGCCAATTATCTATTGATGTATGAAATATTCTTTTCATCCCCATATCTGGAAATTTTTTCATATATTCTATTAAATCTATTTTTGCCATCTTACTCATTTCCATAAAATGATCTATTGTCATTACATAAGTAGCATTGTTAACAGATGGTATTAATTCATTTTCATTTTCCCAAAACTTTTCTAGTATTACTTTTCCATTTGGATAAATAAAAGCATAATAATTAGAAAATGATGATTTACCTTTAATTGGCTTGCCAATGAATCCTGAATGTTCCATTATTTCTATTCTTAAATTAACATCATTTACACTTATTACTTTTTTATCTCTTTGAACTGAGGATTCTCTATTATCACTTTTCTTAATACCTTCTCCTGCTGGTAAAAATTCCCAATTCACTTTAATATCATCATCATATATTTTCTCTATTTTTTCTATTAAATCAATATTTTTATAATAATCACTGTTATCTACAGTTGGCAAAATCACTTCTTTTTCTTCTGGATGTCTTTGTTTCATTTCTAAATATCTACGTTCTAATTCTCTTTGACTTATTCTTTCTTTTTTGCCATCTTTCCATTCATAAAGAACAGTTGGATTATATCTTTTATCTTCTTTATAAACTTCTTGAACTTTCAGAAAATATTCTCTTAAATAATTAAAATTATTAGCTAATTTTTTATTTCTTTTTTCCGATTCTAGATTATGTTCATATATAATTACTCCAAATAATAGATAAAATCTATCTGGATCAAAACATTTGTATAATTCAGAAACATCCAAGTTTCTATCAAAATAATCTTCTAGTTTTAATAAGCCAGTTTGGAAATCATCTATGATATCATATAATTTTTTTATGTATTGAGAAAAATCAACACTTAAATTGTGTTGCTCATAATCTTTCAAAGCTACATCATAATAGGAAGATTGAATTTGATTATCTAATATATCTTTAATAATCTCTTTTTTATGACGCATGGCCTCAGAATAGAACGAGTTTAATGCTTCATAATTATCGTCTAGATGTTCTGCTAAGTTTCTTATCATCATTCTATGTTCTTCATTAGTTTTTCCATGCCTATCTATTTCATCATTCAATAAACCTTCTAAAGCCATAAAAAACTTAACTTTATTAAAATTAAGATTTCTACCAATACGATTATTGTTATTATTTGATAAAAATTCTAAAAAATAATTAGATGAACTAATAAAACCATTTTCTAAAATGCTCAAATATTTGAATGTTTTATTTAATTCTGCATAGTATTTGGCATAGTATTCTTGAAATAAATTTTTACCATCTTGTTTTATGGCATTCTTAGCTAAATTTTCAGCTTTAAAGGTCCAAATACCCGGATAAGATGGGATTGGGTCGAAAACCATGTCATAAGTATCATTAATATATTTTTCTATAGCCATCTTATCACCTTCTATTCTTTTTTTATTATATCATTTTTTGTTTAAATCATAAATGATTATTATATTCTTTTTTTATCCATGTCATTAATACTCTAACTATGTAATCAATTTCTTTAGAATTTAATTCTTTATTTTTAGGTATATGATGCCATTTATATAAACACTCTCTACAACAGCAAGCACATGCATGTTGAGATATAAATACAGGATGGCCTTTTGTGGGCGTTTGCTTGCCATCATTGGGAGGATTTTCGGGAGCAATTCTTGATTTAATAAAATCATAAGCATGTTTTTCTATAACATTTAATCCTTTATCTTTTATATACTCTATATCTTTATCTTTTAATTTAAAACTACTTCTAAATTTAGATTTAGATAATTTTAATAATATATTATCTATATTGTTCATCTACTACATCCTCATATGTTTTTGAAATAAAATCTTTTGTTAAACCATAACCATACCTATAATGAGTTTCTTCATATTCTTTGGTATATTTATCTAAAGGAATTAATTTAAAATTATTTAAATCTTTATCAAAATAATTAACTATAATATTTGTTTTAATATTATTTATACTAATACTATCTTTATTCTTATCTATGGTTAAAGTTGATAATAAACCGAATTGATAAGCATTATCAAAAGTTTCTTGTCCCTTAGGAGTTCTAGCTATATCATCATCCTGAGAAGTAAAATTACCCATAGAGTAAAAAACTATGGTTTTATTATTAATAAACTCCACTGGCTGAATTGAGTGGGAATGACTTCCTAATATTATATCTACTCCTAGTTCACTTAAGAATAAAGCTATATCTTTTTGCTCTTGAGTTGGTTTAAAGGTGAATTCATTCCCCCAGTGAATAATAACTAAAACTATATCACTTTTTTCTTTTAATTCTTTAATCTCTTCTTTTATTTTATCTTTATATATTTCTTTAGAATTAATATCTTTATAATAATTAATAAGTTCTATATTATCTCCTTGGGGTTTTTGATTAGTGCCATAAGTCCAAGAGGTAATACCTATTTTAATTCCTTCTATATCCAAAATATTAAAGCTATTAGAATCTTCTTTTTTATGAGTTCCAATTGGAACTATGTCACTTTTATTTCTAAAGTAATCTAAAGTAGAATAGACACCATCAGTTCCTCGATCATACGCATGATTATTAGCAGTTCCTAAAACTTCAAAATCTAAAGAACTAACTAAATCCCCTATGTATTCTGGAGCACAAAAGTTATAGCCATCTCCACTTACTTTTAAATTTTCATTTCCTATAACTACTTCCATATTACCTATGGATAAGTTATCTTCTTTAAAATAATCTTTAACTAAACTAAAATATACATTTTTATCATAGCCTTTATTCACTGCATTATAAAATGGAGATTCAAAGAGCAAATCTCCTACTAAAGTTAGTTTAATACTTTTTTTAGCTTCTTTAATTTCTTTTTTTTCTAAATCTGTGATATCTTTAATCTTTGAATCTTTAGGTTTTAAAAGCCAACAAAAACCAAGGCATATAACAATTATTATTATTAATATTTTAAACTTCTTTTTTAGTTTCATTATAACTCCTTGGCTTCCTATATATTTATTTTTTTGCTTTTATATTTCTAGAACTGTGGCATATACTTTTGTATATGCTCTTCTGAGATTCATCTATGGAAGAATTATTTCTTTCAATGTTATACTCATATGGATTTAATAATTCTTTTATTCTATATCTATTATCCTCATTAGATAAATCTATTCCTTTATTATTTAACATAATATCACCATTATTATTATGGTTTGCTTATGCTTAATAATACTTATAATAAATCACTATAGTTTGTTTCTTTACTAGTTATCTTAATTGTATTTTTATTCTTTATAGCTCTATAAATCATATCTTCATAGGGAATTAATGATTCATATTCTTCACATTTGCTTTTCTCTGGATTAATCACTGGATGTTTTGGAACAAATATAGTGCAACAATCTTCATAAGGTAATATGCTTGTTTCATAAGCATTAATATCTTTTGATAGAGATATTATTTCTAATTTGTCAAAACACGCTAGGGGTCTTATTACCGGAATATTAACTACTGAATTAATTGCGTTCATACTTGTTAATGTTTGACTTGCAACTTGACCAATAGATTCTCCATTAACTATTATTTTACAATTATTTCTAGAAGCAATAATTGCACTTATACGATACATCATTCTTCTCATAATGGTTATTAAATAATCATTAGGTATATTTTTATATATATTCTCTTGTATTTCAGTAAAATTAATAATATGTAGTTTAATATCACTATTATAACTGGCTAATAATTTAGCTAGAGATTTAACTTTATTTAAGGCAGCCTCGCTTGTATGTGGAGGACTTTCAAAATAAATGGCTTCTAATTTTATTCCCCTTTTCATAGCTAAATAACCCGCAACTGGAGAATCTATTCCTCCACTAAGCATAAGAAGCCCTTTACCTAGAGTTCCTACTGGATATCCACCTAAACCTTTTATACTATCAAAGAATAATAAAACTTCTTTTTTTCTAATTTCTATATTAACCACTAATTCTGGATTATTAACATCTACTTTTATATTAGAAATATTCTTTAAAATATGAGCTCCTAAATCTTTTCTTAATTGCATTCCATCTATTGGATAATCCTTATCACTTCTTTTAACTTCAACTTTAAAAGTAGAAAATGTTTTATTCTTTAATAACTCAATAATATTTTGCTTTATTATATTAAGATCTTTATTATCGAGTTTATACGCTAACACAATTTCATGAATACCAAAAATGGTTTTTAATTTGTTAATGATAGAATCAAAGTCTTGATTCTTTGGAACAATAAACATTCTTCCGTAATCATAATTAATTTCTACATCATTTTCTAATACTTTTTTAATATCATCATTTAAAGTTTTTATAAAAAATGAACGATTATCTTTTTTAGTAGATAGTTCACCATACTTTAAAAAGATTAATTTTTGCATAAAATCACCCACTAATCAAATTTATTTAAGCTTTCATATTCTAACTCAAAAACTTCTAAAAATCTATTTATTTCTAAAATAGTCGTTAAATGGGATAAGCTTATACGCATAGTTCTTTTACTTCTTTCTAAATCGTTATATATAGCCATAACTGCATTAGAAATTTCATTACTCTTATTCACATTAATATATATTTCTTTATCTGATAAATGGGCTGAAATCATTTCTGCCGACACTTTATCAAAACTTACATTTAAAATATGTGGTATTGAGTATTTTGTTTTATTTATTTTTAAATTAGGCATTTTTTCTAATTTTTCAACAATTCTATCATTCAATAAAGATATATATCTTTCTCTTTTATCTAAATCCTTTAAAGAAGCTTTTAATGCACTAGCCATACTAACAATTAAAGGCAATGCAGGCATTCCTGGTTTATAATAATTGTTCTTATTACCATAAATTATTGGGGTGATTTTAACAGTATCATTTTTATATAAAAAACCAATGCCTTTAGGCCCATAGAATTTATGTGCTGAAACACTTCCTAAATCAACATCCCGGAAATTAATACTAGTTTTTCCTATAGCTTGAGATAAATCAGAGTGAAATAAAGTTAATTCGTTTTCTTTTTTTATTATTTGTCTTAACATCTTTAATGGTTGACGTATTCCTGTTTCAGAATTAACTGCACAAATACTAACTAGTATTGTATCTTCTCTTAATTTGCTTTTTAAATCATCAAAACTAATTAAACCATCACCATCATTATCAACATAGCTAATCTCAAAACCTATACTTTCTAAATAATTACAAATTTCATAAATAGATGGATGCTCTAATTTAGATACAATAATATGTTTCCCTCTTTTGTGATTAGCCAAAGCTGCTCCAATAATTGCCATATTATTTGCTTCAGTAGCTCCACTTGTATAGATTATTTCCCTATCCATTATATTAAATAGGTCACTTATTTCTTTAGTTGTTTCATTCAATTTATTCTTAGCAAGATATCCTATTCCATTATTTGATGAAATAGATCCAATATATTCTTTGGCATTCTTAGTATAAGCATCTAAAGCCTCTAAAGACATTGGTGTAGTTCCCGCATAATCAAGATAAATCATATTATCACAACCTTAGGATAATTATACCATGTTATAGATATTTATTAAATATAAAAGAAGATAACTTCTCAGTTATCTTCTAAGGTTTTTGCTATTTACTTATACTCTTCTAGTAATCTTTTATGAATTCCAGGTTCAATAATATTAATAGCATTAATAGCATTTTCTAAAGACTGTTTGAAATTTCCTTTATAGAAAGATGTCTCAGCTTTAGCCAATCCTAAATCCACTTCTTTATTACTAACCCTATACCTATTCCCATAAACTATTGCAGTTTCAGCCATTTTTGCTGTTTTAATTGTCTCATTTATCGTATTATAAACTTTCAATACTAAATCTCTGGCAGTATCTACTCTCAAATTTAATGTTCTTATTGAGATAGGCCTTTTATCTAATTCCTTAATCATTTCATTAATAGCTAAGGTTGCTTCAGATAATTCCACAAAATAGTTTTTGGGAACAACCGGCAATTTATAACTACGAACCTTTTCTTTAGCTTGTAATAAAATATCTTTTATTTCATCTAGTTGATCTCTAGCTCTTAATTCATCTTCTTTTAAACTTCCTAAAGTTCTCAAAGCATTATTTAATTTTTCTTCGGATTTAGTTAATTTATTATTAATTATTTCCATTTCTTTAGATAATTTTGAATATGCCAGAAGTTTACTTCTTTCCATTTCTACGACGTGATCATAACTTGCTCTAATACTAGAAAACTCTTCTTTTATTTCAGTAATTACACTAGTTTCATCATCAGTTAAATCATAACTATACTTTATATCATCTAATTTTCTATATAATTCATTATTAATCTTCTCCAATTTACTAACTTTTAATAAAATGCTTCTTTTATAATCTTCATAAGTTTTTTTAGTAACTCTTTCTTTATCAAAATCATTGTATAAAGAATCATAATAATCTAACATAGTTTTCAACTCAAAAACAGAATCTACTACATTTAAAACATTTAATCTACTAAATATATCTTGAATCTTTTTGTTTGTTTCTTCAATATTATATTCAATATTTAAATATTCTAGATTATATCCTTCTAATTTCATCTTATGATAAATATTATCTATATCAGCTATTCTTTTTGGTATTAATACATTACCTAAATTAACTATTGTTTTAGTCTCATTAATAACCACTTTTAAATTTCCAATTATATCGTCTATAGCTTTGACTATTTTACCAACTTCTAAATATTCATTTTTGTCCATTGCATCTTCAAATGCCACAAAAAGTTTATCAACATTTTCAAATTGAAGTTCTATTGGTTTTTTAATCATTTCAAAATCATTTATATTAGTCTTATATAAATTAACTATCTCTCTATAGTCTGCTTTTAATTTTATAATTGTTTCTCTATTTCTTTCTTCAGATAAAGTAATTTCTTTTATTTCATCAAGCAAAAAATCAGCCTTTGTTTTTAAATAATTTATATCTAATTCTACATCAACTAATTTTTTCTTTAATGTTCCGTATTCTCTTTCATTATAATCATTTTGTAAATCAATTATTTCATCAGTTATTTTTGGTAATTCTTCATCTCTGATACTATTAAATCTATTTTGCCAACTATTGTATCTCTTTTTTAATTCTTCATTATTAACTAAAGCCTCAACTTTATTTAATTCAGATAATATATTACTAGAGATAATTAAGTTTTTATCTCTTTCTAATTCATTTATTTCGTTAGTAATCTTCTTTTTAAACTTTTTGTTCATGATTACTAAAACTACTACAACGACAACCATTGTAAGAATATAATAGCCAACAGCAATAAGTAAGAAAGTTGTTCTTGTCATAGCATCACCTTACCTTAACATTGTAACATAAAATCTAATATTTTAGAATACGGGAATTAAGAAATTATTAATTTTTTTCAAAAAACAATTGCGCGATTACAAAAAGATATCTATAATTAAAGAGAGCCTAATAGTTCTCAAACGAATTATTAGTTTTTTTATTGGAGGTGAAAAAATGACTAAGTATGTATTCGTTACTGGAGGCGTAGTTTCGGGATTAGGCAAAGGAATTACTGCATCTAGCGTTGGTCTACTATTGAAATCGAGGGGATACAAAGTTTTTATGCAAAAATTTGATCCTTATTTTAACTTGGACCCTGGAACTATGAACCCTATTCAACATGGTGAAGTATTTGTTACTTATGATGGTTGTGAAACTGATTTGGATTTAGGTCACTACGAAAGATTTATTGATGAAGAATTAAACTACTCATCAAATATTACAAGTGGGAAGATTTATAAATCAGTTTTAGAAAAAGAAAGAAAAGGAGATTATTTAGGGGCTACAGTGCAAATGGTTCCCCATATTACAAATGAAATAAAACATAAAATATATGAGGCAGGCCATAGTAGTTCTGCTGATATAGTTATTACAGAAATTGGTGGAACCGTTGGGGATATTGAGTCAGAAAGTTTTATTGAAGCATTAAGACAAATAAGATATGAGTTAGGCCCTAATAATACATTCTTTATCCATTGCACTCTCATCCCATATATATTTGGATCTGGTGAACTAAAAACTAAGCCAACTCAAAATAGTGTTAAAGATTTGAGAAATCGGGGAATTACACCTGATGCTTTAGTATGTCGTGCTCCTTTTGAAACAAGTAAAAGTATTAAAGAAAAGTTATCGCTATACTGTTCTATTCCAACTAAAAATATTATAGATTCTGTAGATGTTAATAATATTTATCAAATACCTATGAATTACTATAATCAAAAAATAGATGAAACAATCCTAGAGCAATTTGGTTTAGATATTAAAAAAATTAATTTAAAAGATTGGGAAAAATTAGTTGAAACAGTAGATAATTTAAAAGAAGAAATGGAAATTGCCCTCGTTGGGAAATATGTTGAATTACATGATGCTTATATTTCTGTTTCTGAAGCTCTAAAACATGCTGGTTATAAAATAAATAAAAGAATTATTATTAATTGGATTAATTCTGAAGATTTAGAAAAAGATAATGTTAATCTAAAAGAAATATTTAAGAACTCTAAAGGAATAATAGTTCCAGGTGGTTTTGGGTCTAGAGGTATAGAAGGAAAAATTAAAGCAATTAATTATGCTAGAATTAATAAAATCCCTTTCTTGGGACTATGTCTAGGAATGCAATTAACTGTTATTGAATTTGCTAGAAATGTATGCAATATAGAGGATGCTAACTCTACTGAGTTTAATCCATTATGTAAAAATCCTATCATTGATTTAATGGCTGATCAAAAGGCTATAATAAATATGGGAGGAACTCTAAGGTTAGGAAATTATGAATGTTCTATTCTTAAGAATACTTTAGCTTATAAAGATTATAAGCAAGACATCATTTTAGAACGACATAGACATCGTTATGAATTTAATAATAATTATAAAGAAGAATTAGAAAAGAATGGTTTAGTATTTTCGGGAATTAATGAGAAATCTAATTTAGTAGAAATAGTAGAATTACCAAGTCATCCTCACTTTATTGCTTGTCAATTTCATCCTGAATTTAAAAGTAGACCTACTAAACCTCATCCTTTATTTATGAGTTTTATTACTGCTGCTAATAAGAATTAAAAAGAAAGTGTTAATCAACACTTTCTTTTAATTTTAATATTTGTTTATTATAGTCATCACTCATACATACATATGAACCACTTACAATAATATCTAGAGGGTAATCTTTAAGTATAGTTATGACTTCTTCGTTAACTCCTCCATCAATTCCTATTGTTTTATTTTTATCTTTTATATAATCTATTTTATTTAATACTTCTTTGATAAAAGATTGCCCTCCTTTACCTGGGTAAACACTCATTATTAGAATATAATCTATAACATCTAAATAATTATCTAACTCTTTTATATCTTCATTGGGGTTTATAGCTATTCCAGCATTAATATTATATTCTTTAATCATATTAATAGTTTCTAACATATTTTGAGAACTATTTAAGTGAATTGTTATATTTAATGGTTTTAACTTAGCTAATTTATCAATATATATTTCAGGACTATTAACCATTAAATGAATATCTAATGGTTTTGTAGTTCCTTTTAAATCATCTATAACTTCATCAATATTAAAGTTCTTTTCGGGAACATATTCTCCATCCATTAAATCAACATGAATATAATCCGCTAAACTATTATCTATTTTTTCTATTGTTTCTTTTTTACTCAATATACTTTTTAAATAACTTACAGCAATCATTTTAACTCCTCAATAAAACTTAGGTAACTATTATATCTTGATTCTAAAATATAACCTTCATTTTTCTTTTGAATAACTTGACAACCCTTTTCTTTAACATGGGAACAATTATTCCATTGGCATTTTAATCTTTTAAATTCATTAAAACTATTCTTTATTTCATCCAAAGAATATGAAGATATATCTATTGCTGAGAATCCTGGAGTATCTATAATATTAAAATCATTCAAATTATAGATTTCTACTATTCTAGTAGTATGTACTCCTCTTCCTAAAGAAGTAGATATTTCTTTAGTTTCCAAATTCAATTTCTTATCAAATCTATTAATTAATGTAGATTTGCCTGCCCCAGTTTGGCCACATACAGTAACCAATTTTTTCTTAATATATTTTTTTAATTTATTAATCTTTTTATTGTTAAATACCCTTATACCTATACTTTCATAGTATTTAGTAAGTTTATTTATTTCTTTTAATTCTTTTTTAGAGGCTAAATCTAATTTAGTCCAAACAATCACTGGTTCTATCTTATTTATAGTTATTATACTAATTAATTTATCCAATAGAGTTAAACTAAGATTCGGAGATTTTATACTAGTTATAATTAAAGCAATATCTATGTTAGCCACTGGTGGTCTTAACAAATAATTCTTTCTTTCTAAAACATTTTCAATTACTTTATCTTCAGTATTAATCTCAACTTTATCACCCACGACTGGAGTAATTTTATTATTACGAAACTTTCCCCTAGCTGAACAATCATAATATATATTATCATCAACTAAAACAGTATAAGTTCCACTATTAATTTTGGTTATTATTCCTTTTGTTAACAATTTCCAAGTTCCCTATCTTCTTCAGTACAAGCAACGTCTGTATCAGTTTCTCCATCTAAAACGTCATATTTATATACATAAATTTTAAATGTAGCACCTTTTTTAACTATACTTCCTGCTTCTCTACTTTGTCTAAAGATTTTACCATCTAAACTCTTATCATCTGTAGATTGTTCTACTACATCAAATAATACTTCATTATCTTCACAGAATGTTTCAACATCTGAAACCGCAAATGTTCCATCAGTAAAATCAGGATACGCAGTTCCAACTTTAGCTACATATAAAGTTATACTTTCGCCCTTTTTCAAGCTTCCACCTGGTTCAACAGATTGTTTAACTATTTGATCATCTTTAAATTCACTATCACTATCTAAAGCTTCTTCGGTATAGTTTACCACTAAGCCTCTAGCTTCTAAAGCACCTTTAACTTCGGGATAATTCTTTCCAGTATAATCCTCAATAGTTATAGTTGCATCACCTGTTGAAACATATATTTTTATTTCTGAACCTTTCTTTTTATCAATTCCAGCATAAGGATAAGTTTGAACTACTTTGCCAACCTCTATTTCTTTAGATGACATACCTTCTTGCTTATCTGCAACTTTAAATCCAGCGTCTTTTAATATTTTAATTGCACTTGCTAAATCTTTTCCAGCAACATCTGGAATAGAAACTGTTCCTGTTTTACTAGTTAACATTATAAGAACAAATACTAAAGTAACTACAATAACTAAACCTGTAAATACAGACGCCAATCTAATTAATGTTTTATTTTGCTTTTTCAATTCATCACCTGTAATCTTCTTAGCAATAACTTCTTCATCTTTCTTACTTGCTTTATCTTCTTTTTTCTTACTATCAGTATTAATTTGTTTTATCATTTTTGTATCATCAGATATCTCTTGATACTTTAATTTAATCTTAGGTTCATTTACTCTAACAGGATCTAAGCATGTTTTTAAATCTTCATGCATTTCTCTGGCATCAGCATATCTATTTTTAGGATTTTTTGCTGTTGCTTTTATAATAATATTCTCAACACTTTGAGGAATATTAGGTAATTCTTCTCTAATACTTGGTAGAGGTTCTTTTAAATGCTTCAAAGCTATTTCTACAGCATTTTCTCCCTTAAATGGCAATTTACCTGTTAATAATTCATAGAATAATATTCCGATTGAATATATATCACTTTGTAAAGTTGCACCTTTACCATTAGCTTGCTCTGGTGGTAAATAATGAACTGATCCCATTACCGAATTAGTTTGAGTTAATTGAGTTGAATTCATAGCCATAGCTATTCCAAAATCAGTTATTTTTACTAATCCATTTTCTAAAATCATAATATTTTGAGGTTTAATATCTCTATGAATAATATAAGAATCGTGTGCAACTGATAAACCATCAGTTATTTGAGAAACTATATCTACTGCTTCTGATACTGTTAAATGACCTCTTTTTTTCAACAGTTGCTTAAGATGTTTTCCCTCAATATATTCCATAACAATATAATATTCACCATTATCTTCACCTACATCATAAACTTCAACTATATTAGGATTTGATAGTGATGAAGCTGCCAAGGCTTCTCTTTGGAATCTTCTAACAAACTTTTCATCATTTGCTAAATCGCCTCTTAAAACTTTAATTGCGACATTTCTATCTAAAATAGTGTCATATGCCATAAAAACATTAGCCATTCCACCTTCGCCGATGCTCTTTATAACTTGATAGCGATCACTAATCTTTTGCCCTTTCATTATCATTATTATTCACCATTCCTTGTAAGATATGCGATTGAAATATTATCGCTTCCACCCCTGGCATTACATTTCATAATCAATTTCTTTACTTTTTCTTCTGATTCTAACTCTGGATCAACCAAAACTCTTTCTATTTGATCTTCTGTTAACATGTTAGTTAATCCGTCACTACATAATAGTATTGCATCACTTTCCATATCAACATCAAATATATCTAATTCTGCTTTTTCTGAAGCTCCTAGTGCTTTCATTAAAACATTCTTCTTAGGATGAATCTTTGCTTCATCCTCAGTTAAATTACCAGCATCTACTAATAAATTAACTAAAGTATGATCATGAGTAACTTTATGTAATTTATTATTCTTGATTACAAATCCAGATGAATCGCCAATATTACCAAATATTAAATATTCTTTTGTTAATAACGCTACCACAATGGTTGTTCCTAATCCTTTTGAATCAATATTTTTTTCTCCATATTCTAATATCTCTTGATTAATTTCATTAATATTATCATTTAACCAATTTACGGCATCTAATTTAGTTCCCATGCTAGGGGTTTCATTAAATCTTTTTCCAAGATGAGAAACTACAATACTAGAAGCAACTTCCCCTTTTCTGTGTCCACCCATTCCATCGGCAACAACAAGAAGGAACTCGTCGCTAGCATTCTTTAAAATTGTAACACTATCTTCATTATGACTTCGAACTCTCCCTGAATCTGTCATATAACATGCCTTCATAATTACACCTCTTTACTTCTTAGTTGACCACAAGCAGCACTAATGGAACTACCAAACTCTCTTCTGACAGTAGCATTAATACCATTTTTTAATAATGCGTCTTTAAATTCATTAATTCTCTTACTCTTTTTATATTCTATGTTATTTGTTTCATTGTATGGTATTAGATTAACATAAACATTTAAACCTTTTAGTAATTTTGCTAATTCTAATGCATTATCTATATAATCATTTACCATATTAAGCATAACATATTCAATAGTAACTCGTCTATTAGTTTTAGAAATATATCTCTTAATTGCTTCAATTACTTGACTTATATTATACACTTTATTTATAGGCATTATTTTGTTTCTAATCTCATCATTTGGCGCATGCAAAGAAATTGCTAAGTTTACTTGCAAATCTAAATTGCTAAACTCATCTATTTTAGGAACAATACCACAAGTAGATACTGTTATATGCCTAGCGCCTATTGCTAATCCCTTAGGGTGATTTATAATTTTAATAAAATCTATTACATTATCATAATTATCAAATGGTTCTCCTATACCCATTATAACTACACTACTTATTTTCTTTTTTATATCTTCTTCAATTAGTATTATTTGTTCAACCATTTCATAAGTTTCTAGATTACGAACCTTTTTTAATCTACCACTTTCGCAAAACTTACATCCCATGGGACATCCAACTTGACTAGAAACGCAAACAGATAGACCATAATCATGCTCCATTAATACAGATTCGATATAATTGCCATCTTCTAATTCAAATAAATATTTACTAACTAAATCTCCAGTTTCTTTTCTTTTTACTTTTATAAAATTAGTTCTAAAATCACTTTTTAATTTATCTCTAATATCTTTCTTTATATTAGTCCAATTGTCTATATTATTTTCTTTATGAATATATAACCATTCAAAAACTTGAAGAGCTTTAAACTTTTTTTCTTCAATACTTAAAAAATAATCTTCTAGATCTTCAATTTTTAAACCCAATATATTTCTCATACTATAATTTTACTATAAAAATTAGATTTTGGCATTATAAAATCTATATTAAAACACCATTTATTGAATCTAATCATAAAATATTATGATAGGAAAGGAAGATTTAATGACTAAGGGGATATTAACTTTAAGAGAACGCGAAGTGTTCGAACTATTAGTATTAAATAAAAATACTAAGGAAATAGCTAAACAATTGGGTATTAGTGAAAAGACTGTTAGAAATCATATTTCGAACACTATGCAAAAGTTAGAAGTTCAATCGCGTTCTCAAGCTGTTGTTGAATTAATTAAGTTAGGTGAATTGAAAATATAAGCCCAATGGGCTTTTTATATTATTCATTTTTTAATTAACTATAAATATAATTAATTAGGTGATAGTATGCTAAAAAGATTTGCCCTCAAGAAATTTATTATCGTGTCATTATCTTTTTTAGTCTTATTAATTATTTATTTATTCCCAGAAAAAGATGAATACGAAATAAAAACTACATTAACCTATACTAATCCCTCTACTATGCCTATCTATATAGTAGATAAAAATGACTTAATTGCAAGATTTGAAGTCCTAAAGAAAAGCACTGAACCTATGGAAACTGTTGAAGAAGTCATTTCTAGTTTAACTATAGATAGTCCTAAATCTATTCCCCCTTCTTTTAAAAAGATTATTCCCAAGGGAACTAAAATAATTAATACTTCATTAAAAGATGGTCTATTAAAGATTAATTTTAGTAAAGAATTATTAGATATTCCCCTGGAAGATGAAGAAAAACTATTAGAAAGTATTATTTATTCTCTAACTGAAATAAATGGTGTTGAAAAAATAATGATTTTTGTTGAAGGAGAAAGTTTTCTTCATCTTCCTAAGAGTAAAAAAAATATTCCTGCTATTCTTGATAGAAATTATGGAATTAATAAAATGTATGATTTAAATTCTTTAAAAGAAGTTAATAAAGTAACTGCTTATTACGTAAGTAAAGATAATAATTACTCCTATTACGTTCCAATTACAATGATTACAAATAACCCTAAAGAAAAAATAGAAATAATTATAGAAAAACTAAAAACTTCTCCCTCTTATCAAACAAATTTAGTTAGTTTTTTAACTAATAAAGTTGAATTACAAAACTATGAAATATTAGAAAAATCAGTTAATTTAAGCTTTAATAATGAAGTTTTAAGCTTAGAAAATAATAAGATAATTGAAGAAGTAAAATATTCCATAGCGTTATCTGTAAAAGATACTTACAATATATCAGAGACTATTTTTTATGTTGATAATATATTAATGGATGTATTTTTCGAATAATAATGAAGGCAATTGCACTATTTAGTTGAAAATATCGGAACTTTTTGATATAATCTATATTGTTCAGATGGCTCCGTAGCTCAGCTGGATAGAGCAATCGCCTTCTAAGCGATCGGTCAAGTGTTCGAATCACTTCGGAGTCACCATTTAAAATAAAAACGACTTATATAAGTCGTTTTTTATATTCCACTTAGTAACAAGATCTGGAACCGTCCGGATTAATAAGGCATTTATGAGAAGCATCACCACAATAAACGCCACCACTACCATACATTAAACAATATACTCCACCAGTCTCACATCTTGTGTATGTTGAATAAACTGTACATGTTGCTCCTAAAGATTCCATATATGACTTAAATATTGGTTCATCTTCATAACTATTTTCTTTCAAACAATATTCTGTTCCATTAAATAATCCACAAACAACGTTTACCCCTGTTGTTGTTTCTGCCTTTATATAATAATTATATCCACCATTAACTATAGTAGTATTATCGACATATTCAGTCGAATTGTAATTTGAATTCCAATATTTATATACCGGTTCATATGTAGAACATGTAAATTCTGTCGCACTAAATGTTAGTGTTATATCCTTGTTCTTCAATTCATTTTGATCTATTGATTTTTTGTTTACAATGTAAAAAAGGGCTGCTATTCTACTAGGGCTTCCCGATTTTATTTCTCCTAGCGTTCCGGTCTTCGTTATTTTATTGTTAGTAAATAAATTTGCAGTATTAAAATCGTAAGAGGTAGTGCCAATAGTAAGCCTTATGATTCCTGAACTCTTATTAGACCAATTTTGAAATGCAGTATATAAATCGTTCGTTGCGCTTTTTGTTATTTCCAATGTATAATTACATTTAAATGTTCCTACTCCACTTGTCGTTGCAGTTGCTATTACTGTTCTACCAGCTGTAGTTGTTGGACCACTAGAACTAGCATAATAGTATACATCGCTTCCTTTTTGCATCATTTGTTCTCCAGTTAAATTAAGCATTAAATTAGAACCAGTAATTAAAGTAACACTTCCTACATCTGGTGCTGAAGCGCTAATTGATTTTGAGCCAAAACTATTGGTTGATGTAAAACTAAAATAAGCATATGATGCACCGATGACTAAAACTAATAAACTTAATGAAACTATAGATATGTAAATTATCAGTTTTTTTCTATTATCCATAATAATCTCCTATTATTACTATTCTACTAACCAAATTATAGAGTAATTGGACTATTCTATCAACAATGTGTTGAAAACTTTACACTGAAGAGGTAAAATGAAGAAAAATAGGATGGTGACTAAGTGACAAAGTTAAAACTTAAAAAACAATCTAAATTAGGAATAATTATAATAGTTGGATTAATTATTGCCATCATTGGAATCAATTGGACTGTTAATACAATTAAACAAAAACAATATGAAAAAAGTAATGAATATAAGTTAATAACTTTAGGTTATAGTGAAAAAGATACTAAAACTCTATTAAGTAAATATAAAAATAAAGAAATAGAGTTTATTCTAAATAATAAAAAAGATAGTATATATATTAATATATTAAAAGAAAAATATTTTATTTATAGTAAATTATATGACTATTTAGACTATTATAAAGATCATGATGGTAAAGATTTAACTAGTATAGTTGAAATAGTTAATACTAATAGACATAAAGAATATTATGAAGATTCTAAAAAAACTGATATTAGTAAAAAAGAACTTATGTTAGTTAATAAATACTATTACTTAGATGAAACTTATGAGCCTCAGGATTTAGTAAAAATACCTACTACTTATGCTTGGGGAGATTATGGAAGTCAACAAGTTACTAAGGATACTTATGATGCATTTCTAAATCTCTGGAATGCTTCCCATGAAGCTGGATATTACTTAATGGTGTCTTCTTCTTATAGAACTTATGCTCATCAAAAAGAAGTATATGATCAATATGAAAAATCTCAAGGATTAGAATATGCAGATCAAATTGCAGCAAGACCTGGGTATTCAGAACATCAAACTGGTTACTCTCTTGATATATTTGAAAAAGGTTTAACTCAAAAAACTTTTCAAGATAGTGAATCTTATTTATGGCTAAAGGATAATGCCCATAAATATGGGTTTATAGAAAGATATCCTGAAGATAAAGTTAATATCACTGGGTATACTTATGAATCATGGCATTATCGTTACGTTGGGGTTGATGCTGCAACCTATATATACCAAAATCATATAACATTTGATGAATATTATGCTTATTTTACAAAATAAGCATTTTTTTATTATCTACTTGTTTATTAATATATAATTATTTGATATAATTATATAGGTGAAATATGTGAATTACCCAAATGGAAAAAAGCAAGAATATAAAAAAGTAATTAACTATGCTAATAGGGGTATGGATCTAGAAAGTATCATTAATGAAACTAATGAATACTTACTAGAAAAAGATATAGCAATTATCTATAAAAAGCCTACACCAATTGGAATAGTTAAAGTCAGTTATGAAAATAACAAAGAAGTAATTACTAGAGCATATTTTGCTAGTCCATCGACACTGGATTATAATGGGGTTTATAAAGGTAAATATATTGAATTTGATGCTAAGAAAACAGAGTCTAGAACTTCTTTTCCTTTAGCCAATATTCACGAACACCAAATCAAACATATTAGAAATATTATTAACCATAAAGGGATTGTATTTTTAATTATTAGTATGAATGAGTGTTATTATTTACTAAATGGGCCTGATTTAATATCATTTATTGATAGTCAAACAAGAAAAAGTATTCCTTATGATTATATAAAAGAAAATGCTTATGAATTGGAATATAATTATAATAAGGGATTAAATTATATAAAATATATTGATGTAATTGGAGGTTTTACAAATGAAGAAGCTTAAAGTGCTAAACAACAAAAAGAAGGAGAAAGAAAATTCAAATAATATAGTTAAAGAGAAAAAGGTAGTATGGAAATCTGTATTAAATGTTATTCTGGGAATAGCAATTGTTCTAATTACCCTATTTCTAATATTTGCTTTATATATAGTTATTACATCACCAGATTTTGAAAAGAGAGAACTATATCAAGAAGAACCTTCAATATTCTATGATAAATACGGTAATGAATTTGCTAGAGTTGGAGCTGAAGATAGTGATGTCATTAGTTATAATGAAATACCTAATGTTTTAATAGATGCTTTAGTAGCAACTGAGGATTCAAGATTCTTTCAACATAATGGTTTAGACCTATTTAGATTTGTTAAAGCAACAGTTAAAACCTTAGCAGGTTCTGATGCAGCAGGTGGTGCATCTACTCTATCAATGCAAGTTATTAAGAATACTTATACTCAAAAAGGTGAACTAGAAAAAAGTAAAATTCAAAGTTTAGTTCGTAAATTTAGAGATATATATATGGCTGTATTTAAGTTAGAGGCTAACTATACTAAAGAAGAAATTATTGAATTCTATTTCAATAGTCAATGGTTTGCTAACTCAGCAAGTATCAATACATCAGGAACTTATGGAATAGAAAGAGCTAGTCAATATTATTTTGGTAAGAGTGCTAAAGATATTAACTTAGCCGAAGCAACTATGATGGTTGGAATGTTCCAAAACCCAAGATTATATAATCCATATCGTAATCCAGAAGGATGTCGTAACAGACAAAAAGTTGTTTTAAAATTAATGGTTAGACATGGTTATATTACTGAAGAACAAATGAATGAAGTTTTAGCAGTAGATATATCTAGTATGTTAAAAACTCAAGAAACTACTAATTTAGAAGTTGAAAACTATCAAGCATTTGTCGATTATGTTATAAATGAAGTTGATGAAGATTTAGATTTAAATCCAAGAAAAGTATCATTAAAAATATACACTACTTATGATCCTAATGTTCAAAAAGTCTTAGAGAATGTTGAAAATGGTGGTGTTTATGAATTTGGTGATGAATTAATGCAAGAAGGAATTGCAGTTACAAGCACTGAAGATGGTTCTATAGCAGCTTTATCTGGTGGAAGAAATTATAAAGCTATGGGTTTAAATAGAGCTACTGATTTACATAATCAACCTGGTTCTACTGCTAAGCCAATATTTGATTACGCAATGTATATAGAAAATATAAGTCAAAGTACATATGCAATGTTCTTAGATGAAAAAACCACTTATTCTAATGGTCATAGTATTTCTAACTATGATAATAGATATAAAGGATTAATAACTATGCGTTATGCTTTGGAAGATTCAAGAAATATTCCAGCATTACTTGCATTTAAAGCTGTAGCTAAAAAAGATATTGATCTTATTAAAAACTTTGTTCATAGTGTTGGTATTGATTATGGCGATGACTTATTTGAAGCAGCTGCTATTGGAGGATTCAATGGTGTATCGCCATTAGAATTATCTGCTGCTTATGCTTCATTTGCTCGTGGTGGTTATTATATTAAGCCTTATGCTTATACTAAAGTTATAAATACAGCTACTGGTGTTGAACATACTAATAGTTATAGTAAAAAACAAGTTATGGAAGATTCTACTGCTTATATGATTACTAGTATTTTAATCGGTGCTTATGGAGGTAAAACTTCAAGTGGAACTCAAACAGCAGGTAAAACTGGAACTACTAACTTGGACTCAGCTACTAAGAAAAAACATGGACTACCTAATGGAGCTGTTATGGATGCTTGGATTGTTAGTTATTCCCCAAGCTACTCTATTGCTTTATGGGTTGGATATGATCAAATATATAATGATGCTGCAGCAAATAAACACTATATGACTAGTAGCATTGGTGGAACAGCAAGAAGAAGAATTATGAATGCCTTAGCATCAGGTATCCATACCAAAAATGGTAAATTCAGTGTTCCAAAGTCAGTTACTAGAGCCAGCGTTGAATTGCAAACATTCCCTGCTCAATTATGTAGTAGTGGAACACCTTCATCAATGTGTAAAGAAGAATTATTTGTTAGAGGAACTGAGCCAACCGAAGTTTCAAAGAGGTATTCCACGTTAGACAGTCCAACTAATGGCAGTGCTACATTCACTGGCCCTTCTGTAACACTCAAGTGGGATCCTATTAAAATCCCTAATGCAGTTAATCCTAGTTATTTAACTGAACACTTTAACAAATATTATGGAGATTATGCAAATAAATATTATAATGATAGAATGTCATATAATAATGATAGCATTGGAACTTTAGGTTATGAAATCTATTTGAAAAATAGTGCTGGGGCTGAAAGTTACATTGGCTGGACTAATAATAATTCCTTTGTTTGGACTGTTCCTTCAGGTGGCAGTTACACTTGGGTTGTTAAGTCAGCATATTCAATATTTAAAGGCAATCGAAGTGCTGGATTAACAATTACAGCAAAAACTGTGGATAATAGTCCTAATATTACTCCACCAAATCAAAACAATGAAAACAATCAAACAATTCCAACAAATTAAAAAAGCTATTTATTAATAGCTTTTTTTTATGCCATAAAAAAAGTCTTAATTTAAAGAACTAAGACTAATTATTTTTTCTACTGCACCACGAACATTTTCAAATGTAAATGGTTTAGCTAGAACATCTACTATATCATAATTAAATGCTCTATCAATTCTTTCTTTTTGAACATCACCAGTAATAATACATACTGGAATTCTTTTGAATAGATTATTTTCTTTAAAATAATCTAAGACAGCGAAGCCATCTACTTCAGGCATATTCAAATCTAAAAATAAACCCATTATTGAATCATCTATATTATTCTTAATAATATCTATGGCTTCTCTACCATTGTATGCTAATAAAATTTCATATTCATCTCTAAATGCTCTATCAACGATACTACCTATTATTTTAGAGTCATCCGCTACTAAAATCTTCTTCTTCATATACTCTCCTATCCTAAATATTTTTTAGCTAATTCTGTATATTTATCTATTGTCTTCATTAATTTATCAAACTTAGAATTAACTTCATCTACATTATTTGCTTTACTAGCCATTTCATGTTCATAAGCAATATCTGCTAATTCCATAAAACCTAAGTATTTAGAATCACTTTTTAGAGCATGAACTAAAATTGCATAATCTTCCATATTTTGATCATCTTTATACTTCTTTATGTTTTCAACTCTTGTTTTATTTTCTTCTAAGAAAGATTCTAAAGTTTCATCATAAAATGATAAATCTCCCAATAATTCTAAAGCTTTTTCTAAATCAACTTTATTATCAGTTAAAATACTTACATCTCTCATAAAACACTCCCTTTACTATATGTAATTATATCAATAATTATTTAATATTTCAATTTAAATATGTTTTCAATACTCTTTCTAATTCTTTTTTATCTATTGGTTTAGAAATATAATCATTAAATCCAGCCTTTAAATAGTTCTCTTTCATACCTGCAATTGCATTTGCAGTTAAAGCTATAACCGGAGTATTAAAACCTTCTTTTTCTTTTAACTTTTTAAATGTTTCAGTTCCACTCATCTTAGGCATCATATCATCCATTAATATTAAGTCGTAGTTGTTTCCTTCTTCTACCTTTTTAAGACAATCAAAGCCACTAGAAACACACTCGGTTTTAACTTTATATCCCTCTAATAATCTTGCTGCCACTTTTAAATTAATTAGATTATCATCAACTATTAGAATACTCTTGCCTTTAATATCAAATTTTTCTTTAGTTGTAGTTTTTGCCTCCTTAACTGGAATATTTTTAACTATTTTTTGGTCTATTGCTACAGTGAATGTTGAGCCTTTTCCATATACAGAATCAACCACTATTTTACCATTCATTAAGTCTACTAATTTCTTAGTTATAGCTAAACCAAGGCCTGTTCCTTCAATAGTCATATTCTTTTCTTTGTCAAAACGTTCAAATTTAGAGAATAACTTATCAACATTCTCTTTCTTGATACCTATTCCAGTATCTTTTACTCCAACAATTAAACGACATACATTATTCTTTTTAACACAACTAACGTTAAATTCAATTGAACCTTCCTTAGTATACTTAGCAGCGTTAGTTAAAAGATTTAATATAATTTGATTTAATCTAACATAATCACCATTTAAATATTCTGGTATATCTTTAGCAATATTTACTTTTAATTCAATTGGTTTTTCGCCAATTCTTGCTTTAGTAAGTTTTACCAAATCATTAAATACTTTGGCAGTTTCATAAGGCGCATTAACTATTTCTAATTTATCTGCCTCAATTTTAGATATGTCTAAAATTCCATTAACTATTTCAAGTAAGTTTTGAGATGCAGCCATTATATCTCTTGCTTCATCTTTAATTACTTTAATATCTTTTTCTTCCAATATTAATTGACTAAAACCATCTATTGCATTAAGTGGAGTTCGTATTTCATGGCTCATAGATGATAAGAAGTCTGTCTTGGCTTTGTTTGCCCTATCGGCTTGATCTTTAGCTAAGTTTAACTCTTCAATCATCTTAACATCAGGATTTTCAATGGTAAAATACATTAGAATTGTTACAAAAACTATCATTGCAGTAGAAAGTAACATCTCAGGATGACTTCTTTGAATCATGGATATAATTGAACCTAAAACAATATATGCAATCAACGGCATAATCTTTTTCCATGAAGTTTTCTTCTTCTTGAAGATTAACATAAAAATCCAAATGATAGCAACACATCTTGTTATTGTAAACACCAAAGAAACAGATGTTCCGTATGAATACACTATTTTATCATTAACAGAATACTCTATTGGTAATAGAATAACAAATATTAATAAAAACAAAAATATAAATGTTATTAACCAAAACATAAAATAATCCGAAAATTTCTTTTTTTCATTTTTAACATAAGATATATAACTTACGTATAAAGTCATATAATATAAATAGACTAAGATAAAGCCCAAATATGCTTTCGAAAAAATAAAATTAAGCATTGGGAATCGTTCCATATTGGTCATAAAATAATATGTTCCCAAAGAAACACAAACACCAATCATTGTTGTAATAATTAAATATGAATATAATTTTGTTTCTTTACTTTCAATTCTCTTTTTTGAAAAATAAACGATTGTTAATAATGCAATATAAAAAAAACTAAGTAAAGTAAATGAAACGTTTCCTAACATAAGAACACCTCTATTTTTACTATACTTAGTATAACATAATTTATTTTTTATTTAAAGACTTTGATAATCCTTTATCAAATTTTATAAATTCTATATTTTCAATATCTCCAAAATAATCCTCAGTTACAGCGTCATCCAAAAGATAATACTTCAATTCTTCAAATGTGCTATTAGAAATTTTAACAAAATCTGTTTTACCATTAATAGTCATTGGAATACTATTAACAAAAACATATGCTAAAGCCAGCTCTCTTTCACCACTTAGATTAACCAAAGAATGTTCAGCGATATTCTTAATTAATAGTTTTTTATCTACACCATTCAATTCTTCGTCTAGAACAATAAACGCGGTTGGTATAACACCATTTTGCTTATTATTTCTTTTAATTCCAACTACTGCACAATTTTTAATTCCGGGATAAGATGATATAGCATTTTCTATAGGTATTGGACTAGTTTGATGTCCATCTGGGCGTTTCATTAGTCTTTTATACCTTCCTGTTAAGAACAAAATACCGTCATCGGTTTTATATCCTTTATCTCCTGTTTTAAAATATCGAGTCCCTTCAAACTCTCTGAACAACGCTTTTGTTTCTTCTTCTTTATTTAAATAGCCAATCATCATGTTAGGAGTATGAACATATATTTCTCCTTCAACATTATCTTGAACCTCTTCTAAAGTGTCCGGATTTATTACTTTAATACTAACCCCTGGATATGGAATACCACAACTTCCATCAACATGACTTCTTTCATCAAAACTTGTTGTAGCTATTGGCATGACTTCTGTTGCACCATATCCGAAGATAATTTTACTAGACATTCCTCTTTTTAATAATATATCATTTTCTTCTCTTAATCTTTGAGGATCAACATTATCTCCACCAATAACATATTGTTTAACATGCGAAGCATCTAAATCTTCTTCTTCATAAATATCAGTTAACTTATCTATTAAACTTGGAACCCCAACCAAAATATTCTCTTTATTATTTATTATTTCGTATACTGATTTTTTGCCATTAAATTTTGGTATGTTGTGAATTATTATGCCATGAGTCAAAGCTGTATGCATTCCTACACACGAACCATACATAGAAAAATATGGTACGTAACTATAATAGGTATATCCTCTTTTAAGTTCTTCGGTAATTAGTGGAATTTGATTAGTATAGATATTGTATGATCTATTACTATGAATTGCACCTTTAACTTCCCCACCGGTTGTTCCACTTGTGTTTACTATGATTGCGGGAACTTCTGGATCGTATTCTTCTTCATAACTTCCAACAAATTGACTTGAATACTTAAGAAAATCATCTTGAAACATTTTTTTTGAATTATTCCTAAACAACATTTTTAATTCTTCATAACCTTTTTTTAAGGAATACAATCGGGCGGCCATTAAATCCTTTGAACTACAGTTTGATTTATCTTGTTGCAAGGAAAATACTGGTGAAACGACCACTACGTTATCTAATGGCAATTTATCAATATTCTTTGCCACTTTATCATAATAGGTTCCCATTTCACATATAAATAGTTTTGATTTTGAATACTCTATACATTTAATCATATTATCAAATGAACTTCTTGGATCTATAAGATATGCTGTTGCACCAATTTCATTTAGTGCATAATAATAATATATAGTTTCTGGAGTATTAGGCATCGATAAAGTTACACAATCTCCTTTTGAAATTCCATATTTTTTTAATGCTCTAGCATACTCATCAATTTTAGAAAAAAGCTCGTAATAAGTTATTCTTTTATCAAATAGTGTTTGGGATATTCCATCCGCATACAACTCATTTGCACGTTTTATATGCGTAATCATTTTTTCGTCTACATCTTTATACAATAATTCACTTAGATTTCTTGGGTAGTATTTAGCATCAAAGTTATTTTCCATTTTTTCCTCGTTTCCTATTTTAATATACTTAATCAATTATATGAAGTCAATTAATATGCTGAAATTTTACATAGTTAATTTTTTTACGTAAGGATCATCTAAACCTAAAACTTTATTTATATCTATATTTCCTAATTCATCTCTTGGTATTTCGTTTCTAATCAAATAATTCTTAGGCATATCTTTCGGTTCTAAAAAACTATCACATAGATTATTTATTTCTATTAAGATATGCATTTCTGATGGCCTATATTCTTCTTTTAAAACGATTATTGCAGTTGGAATAAATGCTTTATTATCATAAGTTGGAATACCTATAACTGAACAATCTTCAACTGCATAATGCATTTGAATAATATCCTCGATTAGTTTACCATCAACTCTATAACCATCTCTACGAACTATCATTTTATCGTTATTATTTCCCATAATTGCTCCTTCATAACATTTATACTTTATCTTAAAATAGTATTATTATAAAGTCAAATATATTTGACAAATATTGACATACAAAATAATTGATTATACAATTTAAGTGAAAGGAGAACTTATTTTGAAGAAATATATTGCTGAGTTTATTGGAACATGTATACTTGTTTTATTCGGAACTGGTGTTGCTGTTCTAACTGGTAATGTTGTTGCAACTGCTTTAGCTTTTGGTCTAGTAATAGTTGCATGCGCTTATGTAATTGGCCCAATATCTGGTTGCCATATTAACCCTGCAGTATCTTTAGCTATGCTTTTAAGTAAGAAATTAAAAGGCAAAGATTTTATTTTCTATGTTATAGCTCAAGTATTAGGAGCAATCTTAGGAACTTCTCTTCTTTGCTTAATTCTTTCTAATAGCAATATAGGTGTATTAAACCTAGGCGCTAATGGATATGGCAGTCTAAGCGCTAATAACATTAACTTAGTTGGAGCACTAATTACTGAGTGTGTATTAACATTTGTATTTATATATACAATTCTTGGTGTAACTAGTGATGATAAAAACGCTAAAGTTTCTGGTATAGTTATTGGATTAACATTAACTCTAGTTCATTTAATAGGTATTAACCTAACTGGAACATCAGTTAATCCAGCTAGAAGTTTAGCGCCAGCTATTTTCTTGGGTGGCAAGGCCATTAAACAAGTTTGGGTATTTATAGTAGCGCCTTTAGTTGGTTCTGCTCTTGCCACATTAGTCTATAAATTTTTAAATAAAGACTAAGACATAAAAAAAGAGATTTAATCTCTTTTTTTATGTCATAAACTATTATCATAATTAATTACTATATATTCATTACTTCCATCTTGATAATATATTTTTCCGTCTTTTAAATCTACAACATTCTTAATATTTTTATAATTATCTAATACTTCAGTAGACAATAAATCATAGTAATCAGTATAATTTAGAACTCCAAAATAACCATTTTCTTTAATAAAAATTATATAAATATTATCTTCAGTCTCATATTTTCTAATCTTACTTATCTTATCATCCACTTTTATTTTATATCCCTTTAGTTGAAAATCAACTTGAGGTTCTAATAATAATGCTTTATCATACAATTTTATTAATCTTTCTTTTAAGCTACTGTTTAGATCTAAATTATTTATTTCTTCTTTAGACAATACTTTAATATAACTATTTCCATCACTATAAAGTTCAACACTCATATAGTCTAATTCTATTTCATCTATAAGATTATTTTGGATAGAAATAATATCTTTTGTATTATTAAAAATAATTCCTTTATCATATAGAATATATACTATTAAACCAATAATAATTATTATTAATAGAATTGTTAATTTACTTTTTTTCATACTCATCTATTGCTTTCAATATTGCTTTGTATGGTAGTAAAGCACAGTTTTTACGATTAGATTGTTTATATATCTCTGAAAAAGCTAAGCCTTCATTTAATAAATCTTCTTTATATTCTTCTTCATCACACATATTATAAAAATTATTAATATATTCTTTAGCATCAACTAAACTTTTACCTATTAAATTCTTAATCATAATAGATGTTGATGCCGTTGATATTGCACAAGCTTCTCCCATAAACTTTATATCTTTAATACAATTATTATCAAATAATATATATAAATTAATATTATCTATACAATTAGGATTAGAACTATTTATTAAAACATAATTATCATCTTGAACTTCTTCTTTATTCATAGGATTTTGAAAATGCTCTAATATTATTTCTCTTTTTACTTCTGAATTCATTATAACATCTCTTTCATAATCTTATCTTTATCTTTTAATAAATCTACTAAAGTATCTATTTCACTTTCTGTGTTATAGAAATATAAACTAACTCTAATAGAGTTTGCAAAGCCAAAGATATCTTTAGTTAATTTAGCACAATGATTGCCTGCTCTAACACATATATTATATTTATTTAGATAATATGCTACATCCTCAGCAAATATGCCTTCTACATTAAATGATACAATACCAGAATCTGATTCTATATTTAGAATATCTATATGAGGTATTTGCACTAGTTTATCTATTAAATAGTCTCTTAGTTCTTTTTCTCTTTTATGAATAATATCTATTCCTATACTATTTATATACTTAATAGATTCGCCAAACCCAATAACTCCAGCAATATTTGGAGTTCCTGCTTCAAAACGAGTTGGTATTTCTTTTAAAACCATTTCTTCAGGTGATATAAATGATTCATTCATTCCTCCTCCTAAATTTACTGGTTCTAAATCTTTTAATAATTCATATTTACCATATAAAACTCCAACGCCTGTAGGGCCTAGCATTTTATGAGCAGAAAAAGCATAAAAATCTACATCAGTTTTTTGAACATCACATTTCATATGGCCAACACTTTGAGCACCATCTACAACAACAAAAATATCATTTTCATGAGCATACTCGCATATTTCTTTAACAGGTCTTATATCTCCGATAACATTAGTAATATCAGCAATGCTTATAACTTTTGTTCTTGGTGTAACTATTTTTTTCAAATTATCTAAAGTAACAAAATTATTTTCATCTAAAGGAATATACTTAATAACTGCCCCGGTAGCCATAGCTACTCTGAACCAAGGCATAACATTAGATGCATGTTCTGATTTAGTGATTACTATTTCGTCTCCTTTTTCTAAGTTTTTAGCAAAGAATCCATTAACAACTAAGTTAATACTATCGGTAGTGCCGGATGTCCATATTATTTCTTCTTTTCTCTTAGCCCCAATAAACTCTTTAACTAACTCTCTTGCATTTTCATACTCTAATTCGGCTTTATAAGATATATCATAATCTCCGCGATGAATGTTAGAACTATAATTCTCATAATAATCTTTTATTTTGTTAATAACTGCTTGAGGCTTTAAAGTAGTTGCCCCATTATCAAAATATATTATATCCTTCTTTAATAAAGGAAAATCATCTCTATGCATTTATTCACCTCCATTATTCTTTTTTATATATTCATCCATATTGCTATAAATAAAACCATTAAGTAATAATTCTTGGGCATTAGTTAGACTAATGCCTTTACTAACTAAGTAATTAATGCTATCTGGGTCTAAAGATCCTATGGTAGTTAAGTGATTAGCAGATACTTCGTTGCTTAAACAAATGATATTAGGTTCAACATGAACATATCCCCCATTATTAATTCCTTTTATACTTTCTAAAGCAATATTATTAATAGTTTTCTTATCTACCAAAACATTAACTATTATTGAACTATCACCTTTATTAGATATATTTCTAATACTAATTATTGATTCATTATTAGAACCTAGCATATTATTATCTATTATTAATTTTCTATCATGGCTATTTAAATATGATTCATTATAATAAACTTTAGAATTATTATTTTGATTAATTATAACTTTTAAATCATTATTTAATTCATTATTAAACATATATAAGTGTAATATATTATTATCTTTTACATTAATACTTATGTTATCCATCTTTTCATTGAGCAAATAGATGGTTACATCCCCATCGATATTTATATCTAAGTTCTTACTTTGACATTCCAGTACATAAGAACCACTTTTCAAATCAATAACATCACTTACTAATAATTTATTCATTTTCATCATTCTCACTTATAACAAATGAATTAGATAATTCTTTAAATCCTTTAGATAATATTTCTTTAGCTAATTTCTTATCTCCAGATTTAACTAAAGAAGAATTTTCAAATAAATGGACAAAATAATTATCAAAAGTATTTATTAAAGCACTATTGTGAGTAATGATTATTATGGAAGCTTTATATTTTGCTTGATATTCTTTTATAGATTTAGCAACTAATTTAGTTGCATCTACATCTAATCCTGAGTCTATTTCATCTAAAATAACTAATGATGGTTTTAGCATCCACATATGCATTAGCTCTATTTTTTTTCTTTCTCCGCCAGATGCTCCAACATTAATATCTTTATGAATAAAACTCTTATCTAGTTCTAAAGAATCACAAATACTTTCTAATTCTTTATTAAAATCAAATATGTTTACTGGTTTTTTATTCTTTTCAGACACAGCTAATCTAAGCATCTCGGCATTAGTTACCCCCTCAATTGCTATTGGGGTTTGACTAATTAGATAGATACCTTTTTTACTACGTTCTTCTATAGATAGATTAGTAATATCTTCATTATTATAAATAAGCTTACCTTTAACTTTATAATTAGGATTACCTATAATAACATTAGCAATACTACTTTTACCTACACCATTAGGTCCCATAAAAACGTGTATTTCATTATCATTTATAGTTAAATTGATATTTTCAAATAATTTTTTATTATCTACAGATACATCTAAAGAACATATTTGCAACATAAAAACCACCTAACATGTAGTATAGCATAGAAATTAAAAAAACTCTACTTATGTAGAGTTCTATTATATATTTTGAATTCTCTTAGCCTTAGCATCTAATACTTTCTCTAAGAATTCTTGTGATTTTACTGTAGTGGTCTCTTGAGACCCAAATCTTCTAAAACTAACAGTTCCATTTTCTTTTTCTTTATCTCCCAAAATTAAAGTTAGAGGAACTTTCTTTATACTACTTTCACGCATTTTATATGATAGTTTTTCATTACGATCATCTAATTTAACACGAATTTTATTATCACTTAATTCTTTATAGATCTTTTTTGCATATTCTAAGTGATATTCATTATTTACTGGAATAATATTAACTTCAGTTGGACACAACCATAGTGGTAAAGCACCCTTTGTTTCTTCTAAAATAAAGGCCGTAAATCTATCAAATGTTCCAAAAATAGCTCGGTGAATAACTACTGGAGTCTTTTTATTTCCTTCACTATCTATATAAGACAATTCAAATCTTCTTGGAAGTAAAAAATCTAATTGACATGTAGATAAAGTTATCTCTGGACCAACTGCTGGTTTGACTTCAACATCTAATTTAGGTCCATAGAATGCCGCTTCACCAATTGCTTCGTAGTATTTTATATCAAATGAGTCTAGGACTTCACGAAGTTTACTTTCTGCTTCATTCCACATATTATCATCATCAAAATACTTTTCTTTATCTTCTGGATCTCTTAAAGATAGTCTAAACTTGTAGTCTTTAATTCCAAAATCTTTATATACATCTAAAATTAGTTCAACAACGCGCTTAAATTCTTCACCAATTTGTTCAGGAGTTACAAAAAGGTGAGCATCATTTTGACACATACATCTTACTCTTTCAAGACCCTTAACTGCGCCACTGGCTTCATATCTAAAATCAGTAGCAAATTCTCCAATTCTAATGGGCAAATCACGATAAGAATGTAATTCATTACTATAAATTAACATATGATGAGGACAATTCATTGGTCTAAGAACAAATTCTTCTTCATCAACTTGCATCTTAGGGAACATATTCTCTTTATAATGATCCCAGTGACCTGAAGTTTTATAAAGATCCACAGTTCCTACACATGGTGTATATACATGCATATATCCTAATTTTTGTTCTTTTTCATAAATATAGTTTTCTAAGTTTTTACGAATAATTGCACCATTAGGCAACCAAAGAGGCATTCCTTTACCAACTAAATCATGAGACATAAATATACTTAAATCTTTTCCTATTTTTCTATGATCTCTTTCGGCCCTCTCAGCTAATTCTCTTAAATGATCATTTAATCTTTCTTCAGTATCAAAGCATACTCCATAAATTCTTTGTAACATTTTGTTTTTAGAATCGCCTTTCCAATATGCTCCACTGAATTTTAATAATTTAAAGTATTTTAATTCTTTTACTGACTCAAGGTGTGGTCCACGACAAAGGTCAGTAAAATCGCCTTGTGAATAACAAGATATAACTGTATTATCTTCATCCATGTGACTAATTAAATCAACTTTATATGGATCATCTTTAAACATTTCTAAAGCTTCACTTTTTGATATTTCATGACGAACAATTCTTTTGCCATCTTTACTTATTTTTTTCATTTCCTTTTCAATTCTTGGCAAATCTTCTTCAGTAATTACCTCTCCGTCTAAATCTATATCATAGTAAAATCCATCTTCAATTACTGGTCCAACCCAGAACTTAGCATTTGGATATAAATGTTTAACTGCTTGAGCCATTAAATGGGCACAAGAGTGATTCATTATATTTAGTTTTTCATCTTCTTTAATATTTATCATAACTTATTTACTCCTTTCGTATCCATAAAATTATTAACTCTTTCCATCTCTTTAACAAAAGCTTTGTTATCATAAGATGGTTTTCTGCCAACTCTAGCATTTATCTCATTTATGGCTTTATATAGTGGTAAAAAACCATATTGATCTTCAGCCAATTTCATATATTCTTTTCCTAGTTCCATACCTGCAGCAAGAACTTTATCGTATGTATAGGTATCTTTCCCATTTGTGCTATAAGGGATTAATAAATAACCATCCTCATCAATTTCTAAGTAGTCATATTCTGGGCTTAATGCCGACGATTCTCTTAATCTTCTTTCTCTTTCTACATCCTTTAATCTTGCTAGAACACGTCTAAATTCTCTTAATTCATCTCTTTGTCTTTCTAATTCACTATTTACTCTCTTTTTGTCTTCTTTCATAATACCCTCCATAACAAATAAAAAAGGATGATTCCTAAGGAGTGCATATGCACGGTACCATCCCTTTATTTTTCTTAATTACTATAACGGTTTTCACCGGAAATCTCTTTCGAGTTCAATTCATAGGTAGTAACTATTATCTATTTATAATTGCCTTTCACCATTTGCAATCTCGCTAAATAAAATCAATAATAATCTTGTCCTAATCAAAATATTTAAATAAAATCTATAAATAATTATAGCACAATTTATTTTTTATGCAAGAATAGAATTATATATTATTTGATTAAGAAAATGAAACGGTAGCGCGAAGACTATCGAGAATGCCGACTTAGTCAGCGCATCCCGCAACACCACGAGAAGATTCGATGCGACAATAATCACCGGCCGACATAGAGCCGCATACCACGAAGCCATCAAAACTGACATTGCAAAAGACCGAATCATTATAACAGGCTAAAACACCGCCTTCTAACATGTATGAATCACATGTTGCTCCTAAGGCTTCCATTTCGGATTTTATTGTGCTTACATTACTCCATGAGTTTGGTTGGACACAATATTCTGTTCCACTAAATACTCCACATACCATTGAATAGTCGCCATTATTATCTCCAATCATATAATAATCTAACCCACTATTACTTTCTAATGGGACAGACATAAAATTATATGATGGCCTTGTCGAATCAAACACATAATAATATGGTCCATCTGCTATCGAACAACTAAAGCTTGTTGCTGTCAATGTTATTGTGATATCTTTATTTTTTAATACACTTTGATCAACATTATTATTTAAAAACTTTAGACTAGCTTCTATTATTTTCGAACTACTACTTGTTGCTCCATACGTTGTTCCTTGTATTGTTTTTGGAAAAAGATTGGCTGAATTAAAGTCATATGTATTCCCTCCTACCGTCAAAACTATTTGGCCAGTTGATTTGCCACTCCACCCTTGGAATGCTGTATACAAGTTATTTGTTCCTGAATTTGTTGCTTGTAATGTGTAACTACAATTAAAATATCCTTCGCCATTTACTTCTGTATGCGCTATTTGAACACTGGTTCGATTGGTTGAAGCTGTTCCACTAGTTGTTCCATAATAATAAACATTGTATGTTTTTTTCATCATATCTGCTGCACTTAAATTAAGTGACACTGTGTTATTATCTCCTACTAGAATTACACTCCCTATATTTGGCGCTGATGCACTTATCGTTTTACTTCCAAAACTGTTTGTTGACGTAATACTAAAATATGCATATGAAGATCCGACTATTAAAATTAATAAACTAACAAAAACTATTGAAGCATAAATGATTATTTTCTTTCTATTTTCCATTCTAGATAGCCTCCACGAATGTATTATTAATACACTTATAATTAGATTATACTTCATGAAGCATTTTATTGCAACCACCAAGGGTGGTCGCTAAGATAAAATAGAAAAAGGAAACGTAGTTGATAATGCTTATAAAATAACATATAATAATATTAGGTAAGCGCAAGTTTGGCGCCACCGTTATTGTTTGATGACGCTATTGATATATTAGTAGTAATACTAGTATCACAACGGCGTCTATTTTTTTACTTAAAAGCAATAACAATAAAAAGATGATTATTTATCATAATCATCTAAAAAACTTATATATTTACCATCTTTTTTATAACCAAGAACACAATTTAAATTAATATTATTTAAAGCAGTCCAAATATTATTATCAATATTCTTTTTTTCTTTTCGTAATTCTTTAATTAATCTTTTCATTTCACTTCTTTTACCATCTCCAGCAGAATCAACATCACATTTTTCTGTAAAACGACAAGCACAATTTATAAACTTTAATTCATTATAATTAGCCCAAGATTTAATCGCATCTTCTTTAATTAGATAAAGAGGTCTAATTAATTCTATTCCTTCATAGTTGTCACTATGTAACTTAGGCATCATAGTTTTAACTTCTGCTCCATAAAATAGATTCAATAAGGAAGTCTCAATGACATCATCAAAATGATGTCCTAGGCATATTTTATTACATCCTAATTCCTTAGCATGATTATATAAATGACCTCTTCTCATCTTAGCGCACAAATAACAAGGATTTCCCTCTTGCAAATTATTTGTTATATCAAATATATCAGTTTTAAAAACCTCTAAAGGAATATTAAGTAACTTAGCATTACTTATTATTAATTCTCTATTATAATCATTATATCCAGGATCCATAGTTACATAATGAACTTCAAATGAAACTTTTCCATGACGTTTTAATTCTTGGATACACTTAGCCATTAGAAATGAATCTTTTCCTCCACTTATACAAACCATTAATTTATCATTTTCTTCAATCAAGCTGTATTCAGATATTCCGGCCATAAAACGGCTCCATATTTCCTTACGATATTTCTTTATTATACTTCTTTCTACTTCTTGATATTTTTCCATAATATCACCTCAAACACAAAGAGATTATACCATAAATATGTATAATTATAATAAAAAAAATATATATTATTACTAGGTGACTATATGAACTTCAAAAAAATGATTATTATTAATAGCATTATATATTTTTTATTATGTTTTTTATTTCATTATGTATATGAATGGTTTCCTAACCCTATATTATCTATATTTTTCCCAGTAAATGAAAGTATTTGGGAACATATGAAAATGTTATGGACTGCTGGATTAGTATCATGTTTAATTGAGTATTTGATATTGAAAAATAATAATAACGTTCATAACAATTTTGCTCTAGTGGCTTTTATTAAATCTATAATTATTATTCCTATTTATTTAGTTATATTCTTACCTATTTATAGTTTAACTGGAGAAAATATGTTTTTAGCTATTTCAACTATGCTTATAAGTATTATTATTGTTAATATTATTGAATACAAAATAATAATGCTTCCTAAATTAAAATATCAATTTTTAGCAGCCATAGTATCCATAATAAATGTTTACACTATTATGGGAGTTTTAACATACAAAGCTCCCCATAATTATATATTTTATGATGCTAAAAAACATTTATATGGAATAAATGATTACATAAATTAATTATTTAATAGTTTCAATAATAGAACTAATAACGTTGATAGTTTTAACTGCATTATTTATTTTATCTGTTGTTCTTTCTTTATATTTATCTTTCATTAATCTCATGAATTCTTGATGATAAGAACTATCTCTATTTAAATATTTTAAATAATTAGTATTTTCATCTAAGTATTTTTTGAAGGCCTTATCATTTTTTAATTTTTCTTGCAAATATCTATCCATATTAATCCTCAAAGAACTTATTCAGTGGCCTACTACTTAAAGGCCCCTTAACTAAATTTGCTAAACTTTCTTCACCTTTACTAGTTAATTCTCCAACTACTCCCAAGGCCTTTTGGGCTGTATTAATATGTTTTTGTATTTCATCTAAATCTATGTTTTGAACAATATCTTTAATTTTTCTCCCTGATACTTCTTTTTTTTCTAAATAAGGTCTCCAAGCTTCTTCACTTTCTCCATATATATCATATATTTCGTATAGCCCTTGCATAGTAATATCTTTATTCTTTATATACTCAACTAACTCTGGTTTATCTTGAATAAACCTCTTAAAATCTTCTTTTTTAGACATATAAAAATCACCTAGTATAATCTATGACTATATAGGTGATTTTATTATTTTATAAATTACTATTAATATAGTTTTCTGATTTACTAACAATTGTGTTTTTTAATACACTCTCTATATGTTTATCATTTGGAACAGTAGCATTTGTCTTTACAAAATTAAATTCTTTTTCTGAAGTATATGGGGAATCTACATTTTCTTCATGTATACTATCTTCATTTATTATTAAAACTTGACTTGATTTAGACGGATAGACAACTCCAGTTCCAGAACCAGTTCCAATTATATAATTTAAATATATTTTATTATCTTTAACAATATAATTTCCATAATAAGCGTTGGCAGCCATAATTCGACTCAATGGTTCTCTTGTAAATGTTCCATCTTCATATAAATACAATATTTCTGTAAACTCTTCAAAATCCATATCAGTTTTTTCTTTGTTTATTCTTACCGTGGCAGTCCATTCTCCAACAACATCTAAAGAATTATTTGAACAGTCTTCGTTAGGAACATTACTACAGTTATTTGATGGATAATAAACAACTTTTGTAGGAGTTGGATTTAGAAGAAAAGGTCTAATACCTACAAAAAATCCTCCTACTATTAATGATACCCACAACACAACTTTTAAAACAATATCTAAAGCTTTGTTTTCGATTCTTTTCATTTTTATCCCTTTTCTCTCATACTATGAGTATAAAACACAAAAGTCGTTTGTGTAAATATAGGAGAAACAATTTGTCGAATCAAAGTCTAATTGTGTAAACAAAAAAGAACTATTTTAGTTCTTTTTTTAATTTTAAAACTTTTTTATATTCTTTAGTATCTGTTTCTGGATATATCTCATCTAGTTTGTCTTTTAACTTTCGATAATTCTCTCTAAACTTACCCTTAGATATTTTATCTATTTCATCATATAGTAATGCATTAGCAAACAAATTTGATATTAACCATATAGTTGTCCAGATAACATTGCTTTTTGTAGATTCAACTATAGTTATTACTTCATTTTTATCTTCGTAGTATAGAACTGCTTCAATATAAGGAATTATACTTAATTCATCATCAGTTGGGTTAGATTTTACTTCAGTCTTTGAACTAATAGCAGTTCCAAAAACGTCATCGAAAGACTCAATATCCTTATTCTTAATAATTCTCATAATAAGATTTTTTTCAACATCATTTACTAAATACTTTTTTGTTTCTCTTTCATATAAGCCATCTTCTCTTTCTTGCCAACGGCCTACATAAGATATAGTTCCTTCTTTATTATGATTTCTTTTATAATATTGATATTCTTTCTCTATACCTATACTATCTATTTCTATTTTGGTTTCCAAAGACGCTTCATAACTATCTTTTATAAATGGAGTTTTGCCAAGAGCAGAGAAAGCTCCAAAGGTTAATCCAGTAGTTAAAACAAATGGCCAAGCATGATTGACTATTAATTTTGATTTTCCTAGCTTTCTTTTGGCCCCATTACTTCTATTTAAAGCATTAGCATCCTTTAGCAATTCTTCAAGAATTATTATTTCTCTATCTCTATCATTTTTTGTCATACAATCACTCGTTAAGATATTATAACATATAAAAGGAAGTATTGACTACTTCCTATAGTTTAAAGTCTTTAGCAAACTCTGCTAAACTCAATTGTTTTTCTTTAACTTCTTCAACAACTTCTTCTTTTGTTTCTTTCTTTTGAATAGTTTGAACGATATATTTTAAATCATATTTATCTACGTGACCTTTAGCAATAACACTACCATTGCTAGTTAATTCCATTATTGGTATTTCACTATTTTTAATTTCTTTTATATCACTATCACTTTTTATAATAATACTATCTCTAAAATTAGTTATAAAAGCATTAGTAACATAATAATTAACTGTTTTATTTTTCTTTAGTAGCATGGTTCCTTTTTTGGCTCTAGTTAAAGTTTTCAATTCTTCAATTTTAACTCTCTTAGCTGTCTTATTATTTGTAAATATATCTATATATTCACTATCTTCTTTAATGGATCCTCCATAAACTACTTCATCATTAGAAAGATTAATTCCTTTTACGCCAGCAGCCTTAGTTCCAACTTGAGGTATTTCATTAGAATTATATCTTAGATAATAACCATTTTTTGTTACAATTATAGTTTCTTTATCAGTTAAAGAAACATTTATAACTTCGTCTTTATCTTTTAATTTCATTGAAGTCATTGGCTTACTATATCTAGTAACAAATAAATCTTTCATTAATATCTTTTTAACCATACCTAATTTTGTAAATATAGTTAAATTTTTATCTTCTTCTAAAACATAAGACGATATAATTCTTTCTCCTTCACTCAAAGGAACTATATTACTAACATGTTTTCCCAATTCTTTCCATTTAGCCTCGAAAACTTTATGAACTGGAACAAATAAGTAATTGCCTAGATTAGTAAATAAAACTAAATTATCTAATGTCGTTGTTTCAAATATATTTGTTACATAATCTCCAGGTTTTAATGCTGTTTCACCATCTTTAGCGGCATAACTTTTTGTTGATACTCTTTTAACATAGCCTTCATTAGTTATAACTACATATACATTTTCCTTAGGAATCATACTAGTCATATCCAATTTAATTTCTGTTATTTCATCATTTATTTTAGTTAATCTAGGATTAGCATATTCTTTCTTAATTAACTTTAGTTCTTTTTTCATAACATATTTTAATGCTTCTTCATCGCTTAAAATGGCCTTCAAAGCTTCAATAGTCTTCTTTAAACTTTCCATTTCTTCAGTTAATTCAACAACATCAGTATTAGTTAATCTATACAATTGTAATTCAACAATGGCCTTAGCTTGTTCCATAGTAAATTTATATTCATTAACTAAGTTTTCCATAGCGTTACTCTTATTTTTACTTTTTCTAATAGTTGCGATTACTTCATCTAAAATAGATGTCGCTTTAACTAGACCTTCTAAAATATGCAATTGCTTTTTAGCATGATCCAAATCAAATTCAGTTCTTCTTGTTATTACTTCTTTTTGATGAGCAATAAAAGCATCTAAAATATCTAATATGCCTACATATTTAGGACGTTTATTAACTATAGCAACCATGTTGAAGTTATAATTTATCTGTAAATCAGTATTCTTATATAAATAATTTAATATATTCTCAGCATTAGCGTCTTTTTTTAATTCAATAACTATACGAGCCATATTCTCGTGATCAGACTCATCTATAATATCGTTAATACCATCAACTTTTTTATCTAACTTTATATCTGTTATCTTTTTAATTAATTGTTCTTTAACTACTTCATAAGGGATAGATTTAATTATTATTTGATTTTTTACTATTTCGGCATCAGCTTTTAGAACAACTTTTCCTTTTCCAGTAGAATACGCTTTAATTAATTCTTCTCTTCCCTCAAGGATTCCTCCAGTGGGAAAGTCAGGACCTTTTATTAATTCCATAACTGTCTCTAAATGACAATTAGGACTTTCTATTCTTTTTATTGTTCCATCGATGACTTCCCCTAGGTTATGAGTAGGAATATCAGTTGCATAACCTGCAGATATACCAGTTGAACCATTTACTAACAGATTTGGAAATTTAGCTGGGAGAACAGTTGGTTCTCTTTCAGTATCGTCAAAATTCCAAGCCATCTCAACAGTATTTTTTTCAATAGATGATAGCATTGTTTCCGCTATCTTAGATAATCTTGCTTCAGTATAACGCATAGCAGCAGGGCCATCCCCATCTATTGAACCATTATTACCATGAATATCAATAAATACTTCGCGCATTTTCCATGGTTGACTCATTCTAATTAATGCATCATAAATACTTGAATCTCCATGGGGGTGATAATTACCCATAATATATCCGACAGACTTGGCACTCTTTTGATATGGTTTATTGTAAGTGTAACCAGCTTTTTTCATAGCAAAGAGTATTCTTCTTTGCACTGGCTTTAAACCATCTCTAACATCTGGTAAAGCACGTTCTTGGATTATTTCTTTAGAATATCTCCCAAAACCTGATTCCATTATTTCATGTAAACTGTAATCAGATATTTTTTCAATTATTTCACTTGTTTCAACTTTCTTCTTTGCCATAATTCACCTATTTCTTAAAATTGTCTTCTAAAGAAAAATCAACATTTTCATTTATCCATTCTTTTCTAGGGGCAACTTCATCGCCCATTAGAACATGAATTCTTTTTTCAGCTAAAGCAGCATCAGTTACATTTACTCTAATTAATCTTCTATTACGAGGATCCATAGTGGTTTCATATAACTCATCTGCATTCATTTCTCCTAAACCTTTAAATCTTTGAATTTTAGGATCTCCTTTAAGAGTCTTCTTTCTTTCTTCTAATTCTTCATCAGTAGCAATATATTCTTTTTCCCCCTTACTATTAATCTCTATTGAGTATAAAGGTGGAGTTGCTATATAAAGCATTCCTTCTTCTATTAAAGGACGCATATAACGGTAGAAGAAAGTAATTAAAAGAATTTGAATATGAGAACCATCTACATCGGCATCAGTCATAATAATAACTTTTCCATAGTTAGAGTCTCGATAATCAAATGTTTCTCCTAAACCTGCTCCAATAGCATATTCTATTTGTCTTAATTCAGCATTATTTTGAATATCACTTAAAGATGCTTTTTCTGTATTTAGAACTTTTCCACGTAATGGCATAATAGCCTGATGTTCTCTATCACGATATTTTTTAGCAGAACCACCTGCACTATCACCTTCGACTAAAAACAATTCATTTTTCATATAATCCTTGGAAGTCGCTTTAGCCAATTTCTCAGATAATACTCTTTCTTTATTAGATTTACTATTTTGTCCATTTCGAACTTGCTCTCTAGCTTTTCTAGCGGCTTCTCTAGCTATTTTGCTCTTAGTGGCTTTATCAACTATATTTAAAGCTATTTCTTTATTTTCTTCTAAAAAGAATTTAATCTTTTCATAAGTTATACTCTCAGTAATACTTCTTGCTTCAGGAGTTCCTAATTTACCCTTAGTTTGTCCTTCGAATTGCAATAAATTTTCTGGTATTCTTAAACTAATTATTACTGATAGACCTTCTCTAACATCAGTTCCATCAAATGTGCTATCTTTACCTTTTAATAGATTATTATTTTTTACATAGTCATTAAATGCCTTAGTAATACCAGTTTTAAATCCCACTTCATGACTTCCACCATCTATTGTTTTTACATTATTAACAAAAGAAATAATGTTTTCATTATAAGTATCAGTCCATTGTAGGGCAACATTAACTTCAATATTGTTCTTAGATCCCGTAAAGTTTAAAACTTTATGTAATGTATTCTTGCCTTCGTTCATGTACTCAACAAAGTTTGTTAAACCATCTTCATAATGATATTTAGCTTCTCTTTTATCTTCTTCATCAAATACTTCTATTGTAACATTAGGAATTAAAAAGGCACTTTCTTGCATTCTTTCACATATAGTTGTGAAAGAAAAACTAGCATTTTTAAATAATTCATAATCAGGCATAAATGTTACAACTGTTCCTGTTTTATTTGTTTTGCCTACAGTTTTTAAAGGAGATTCAACTCTTCCGCCATCACAAAAGCGAATGTTAGAAATAACACCATCACGATATATTAAAACATCCATTTTTTTGGATAAGGCATTAACAACAGAAGCACCAACTCCATGTAGTCCTCCAGAAACTTTATAGTTTCCTTCTTCAAATTTACCTCCAGCATGTAAAATTGTATATATAACCTCTGGAGTGGATTTTCCGCTTTCATGCATTCCGATTGGAACTCCACGGCCATTATCCGCGATGGTTATTGAACCATCTTTATGTAAAACTATTTTTATATAATTACCATAACCATTTATTATTTCATCAATTGAATTATCTACTATTTCCCATATTAGATGATGTAATCCTCTTTTATCTGTTGAACCTATGTACATTCCGGGTCTTTTTCTAACTGCCTCTAAACCTTCTAATATTTTGATAGATGATGCATCATATTTTGCCATAACTATTCACCATAATTTATTTTATCACATGATTTATAAATGATTCAACATGAGGTAGACATCTTTTGACAATAAAAAACCCACATTTGTGGGCTAATTAACTATTTTATTGAATATATTTCTCCAGATAAATCATCTAGATTGTAATCACGTAAAACTGGTCCTTCAACCTTTTCTTCTTTCTTTAAAGCAGGTAGTTCAAAATCTAAGTCACCACTAGCTGAAGCTTTAGGCTTTTCCTCTGGCGTTGGAACATAAACTGAACTAAATACTTCTTTAGGTTGAGTTCCCTCTACTGGAGTAGTTTCTTCCATTGTTGGGAAATTCCAATCTGAAACAGGAATATCTGTTACTTCAACTTCTGGAATTTTTGGTTCTAGTTCAGGACTAGGAATACTTTCTTTTGGAATTTCTTCAGTTTTAGAACTAGATTCTTCAATATTTTTTAGAATGGAATCAAAATCAAATGTAGGAACACTTTGTTCTTCAACGCTTTGAACAACTGGTTCAACCTTATCTTCTTCAAAGACTAAAGGTTTTTCTTCAACTGGTTCTAAAACTAATGTTTTTTCTTCTAAATCATTATTAATCTCTACTTCAGGTTGAACTATAGGTTGAATATCAGGTTGAACAACTGGTTCTAATTCTGGTTCCTTTATTGGTTCAGGATTAATAACTGGTTCAACGTTTATTGTTGGTTCAACATTTATGATAGGCTCAACTGGTGTTGGTGCTTCAACGGTTGGTTCAATACTTGGAGCCTCTTCTGTCATAGACATATTTGCTTCTTCAACAATTGGCATCATAATTGTGTCATTTTGTAAGTCCTTAACTGGTTCAGTTTCTACTTTTTGTTCAGTAGCTTCTTCTTTAAAACCAAACTCACCATTAATTTGTTGTAATTTCTTTGTTGCTTCAATCTCTCTTTCTTTTTTATCTTTTCTGCCAGCAAATAATATTATAAAAAATAAAATTACTAAGACAACTATTGCAATAATTAAATAAAGGCTAAAATATTGATAGCCATATAATTTATTTAAAAACTCATCCATAGTTTTAGTCACCTCTTTATTCTATAAATAGATTATCACAAAATATGTTGTTATGCAATTATTTTAAAACATTTTATCAAGATTATTTGGTATCTTATCCCCAATAATCTTGGCCACTATCTTATCACTTTGTTCCTTAGAAACATTTTTTCCAGTCATTTTACTTAAAGAATCTATTACTTCTCTAATTGTTTTTTCATCTTTCATATTTCCTTTTTGTAGTTTTTCTGCAAGTGAAAAAATGGTTTCTTTGTCTACTTTAGTCTTTTTTTCAACTTTATTAAAAAAAGAATCATTTAAATTCATATAACACCTCTAAATAATTATATGAATAAATGATTCCTTTGTTTCTTAATTAATAGATATTGATCCGCTTGTTGGATAAATTTGAATGAATGTATTACCGTCATTAACTTGTAAGTCTGTTCCATCTTTGAACTTATATATAGTTTGTTCAGCTCTACTAGATTTTTTCCATGTAATTGGAACTGCTACTCCTTCAGATATGTAATATCCTTCGCCTGAACCAATATTATCTAGTGTTTGACGATCTTTATTGTCTCCAGCTATACGGCTATTCTTAACAGCATATGCGATTATATTTTTGAATGTATATTGTTCTTTAGTTACATAGTCAACATGTTCTTTTCCATTGACGCTTCTTTTATATACTTTATTTGTTTCATCATACACATAATCATCTTTAACACTATTAGAATACTTTATCGTTACATTATTAGCGTCTTTAGATCCTTCTTTGCTCTTTAAGTCTACTGATTCAACACTATATTTTAATAATAAATCTTTATTTCTAGTAGTTCTTTTTGAACCCAATCCACTATTTAATTTTTCAATACTAGTGAATAAAGTATGTTCAGTAGCAACGTTTAGAGATTTATCTCTCCATCCAGTTTTAGAGTTATCTACTTCTATACGATCTCCTTTTAACATTGAGAAATCATTTTGAGCTTGCGGACTCTTGCCATGATGAACGTAAATTGCGTCATTTTCTAGAGCATAATCTATATAATAATGTCTTGCTGAACGAACAGACCCAATTCTTTCTGTTTTTTGGTCTAAAAACAATGCCATATATCTTGTTAATCCACCTTCAACAATAAACTCATAAATAATATATGCATCTTGTAATCCACTTTGTAATGGCCTTGCTACGCCAATATTATTAATCATTATTGCATATGGTCTAGATGTGCTATCAAGATCAACTATTTTTAATTTAGGCTTTTCAACCACTGGTTCTGGAGCTGGCTCTAAATCTTTAGGTTCTTCTTTTTTCTTTCCACAGCCAACGCATACTAATAACACGACTAAAATTAATAATAAAATCTTTTTTTTCATACTACACTTCCTTATAAATAAATTATATACTAATTTCTAACCAAAATAAAGTTATTTTTATTATTTTTGGATATAGAATAATAGAAAAAACGGAAAGAACACTGTAAACTATTCCCCTTTTTTATTGTTAATTATTCCTCTACCATTTATAATCATAATTGGTGATAGCATAATGAATTATGATGAGAACACTTTAGATTCATTAGAAAAATTTATTGATGATTATTTAGCTCAAAAGAAAGCCCAATACAAAGACAGCGGAGATATTTCTATAATTCAAAAATTAGAACATATAGATAGGACTGCTAAGATAGCTAAATTGATTACCAATAACAATAAAATGGCTGTCGTAGCAGCAAAATTTCATGATATTGGAAGAATTCCTCAATATGAAATACTTGGTGCTTTTAGAGATGATATTATTTTACATCATAATTTAGGTGAAGATTTTATTACGAGATTACTATTTAAAGGAATATTACAACCATCTCCTGAATTGGATGCTATAAGACAAGGTGCAATGTATCATGGAAGAACTAGTTTTATTCCGTTTAAGGAAAGCCCTATTACTAAAGAAGCAATGGAAATAACTGAAATTATTAGTGAAGTTGATGATTTAGATAATGGATGCATTGGTGCCCTATTCTATATTGAAGATGAAATTGTGAATGATAAAAAAGGATATAAAGCTAAAAATCCTGATTTAGATATGAAAAGTGTTTCTCCTAGAGTAATGGAATTTTATAGACGTGGAGAAAAATTTAATAAAATGACTGAATGTTATACATATGCCGATTACTTGTTATTTGCAGCAATCTTAGCTATTCAATCATTAAAAGGGAAACATAAGGAAATCGCAAATCAATTAATGAGTTGGAAACTAACAGATGAAATTGGGAATGCTTTAGAAGGTTATAAAAAATTATTTGATAAATATATTGATCCAGCCTTTTCTAAAGAAGCTTATGAAATATTAGAAAGATATTATACTGAGGCTAAACAAAAAGAAGAAACTCAAGAAAAATAAAAAAGATGAATTGTTCATCTTTTTTATTGTTTATATTTTTGAATTATAGCATCTGCAATTCGTTGACTAGCAAAGCCATCACCATATGGATTTGATGCTTTGCTCATCTTTTTATACTCTTCTTCATCAGTTAATAGTTTCATTGTTTCATCATATATAATTTTTGTTGATGTCCCAACTAGTTTTAATGTTCCTGCTTCTATTCCCTCAGGTCTTTCAGTGGTATCTCTTAAAACTAAAACTGGTTTTCCTAAAGAAGGAGCTTCCTCTTGGATACCACCAGAATCAGTTAGAATAATATAAGCTTTATTAATGAAGTTATGGAAATCAAATACCTCTAATGGTTCAATCAATTTAATCTTCTTAGTGTTACCAAATACTTCATTTGCTACTTCTCTAACTTTAGGATTTAGATGTATTGGATAAATAACTTTAACTTTAGTAGTATTTTCTAATACTTGTTTAACTGCTTTGAAAATATTTCTCATATTATCACCAAGATTTTCTCTTCTATGAGCAGTTAAAAGAATTAATTTTTCATCTTCCTTTATCCAATCTAATTCTGGATGTGAATAATCATCTTTAACTGTAGTTTTCATTGCATCTATAGCAGTATTCCCTGTAACATATATTTTATCTTCGTCTATATTTTCATCTAATAAGTTTTGTTTACTTAATTCAGTAGGGGCAAAATACATATCTGTCATGCAATCAACCATTTGTCTATTCATTTCTTCTGGATATGGACTATATTTATCATTAGTTCTAAGTCCGGCTTCAACATGCCCGATAGAAACTTGGTTATAAAAGGCCGCTAAGGCTCCAGCAAATGTAGTAGTAGTATCACCATGAACTAAGACTAAATCTGGTTTACACTCTTTTATAACACCCTCTAGTCCAGTTAATGCTCTAGTAGTTATATCTCCTAAAGTTTGTCCTTGTTTCATAATGTTTAAATCATAATTTGGTCTAATATCAAAAGTTTCAAGAACTTGATCTAACATTTCTCTATGTTGAGCTGTTACACATACAATACTTTCTATTTCTTCTCTGCTATCTAATTCTTTAACAAGTGGAGCCATTTTTATGGCTTCAGGTCTTGTTCCAAATATACTCATTACTTTAATCATTTAATACCTCCACAATTGCAGTCTTTTCTATTTCAGTATACTATAAAAACATCCGAAAAAAAAGAAATAATAATTATTATTATCTCTTTTTTGATATTTTTTTAACTTTAAAAATAAATTTAACGTTATTATTCCAAAATCTTCCTATTCTCTTTGGCTCACAAACTATTCTATATAACCATTCTAAATTTAATTTTTGAAATATTTTAGGAGCTCTTTTTTTAGTCCCGCTCATTACATCAAAAGATCCACCTACTCCAACAAATACACCTTTTTTAAACTTTTTTAAATGTTTATAAATAAGTTTTTCTTGATTAGGAATCCCTAAGGCAACTAAACAAACATCAATATCTTTATTCTTTATTTTATCAAAGAATGAATCTTTATCTTCTACATAGCCATTTTCTGTTGCCACTAAATCTATGCCCGGATATTTATCTTTAATGACTTTTCTTAAAGCATTAATAACTTCTTCCTTAGCTCCTATTAAAGCTACTTTGTATTTATTGATATTACATATATCCATTAATTCATTAGCTAAATCTATGCCAGTTATTCTTTCCTTAATATTATACTTCAAAATATTCGCTGCTTTAACAATACCTATACCATCTGGAATTAACGTGGTCTCTTTATCTACTAATAATTTATTAAACTCTTTATCATTCTCTCCATATGTAAAAGTTTCTGGGTTAGCAGTTACTATAAACATTTTTTCTTTCTTGGATAATTTTTCTTTAACTAAATCATAGAAGTTATCTTTTCCTTCTTTATATAGTTTTTCAAAATACTTTTTCATTTATTAGCCTTTCTAAAATAATCTGTTTTTAATAAATATTTATTATAATTAATCATTTCATTTCCTTTATTACTTGAATTGTTATCAATAAAATTACCATCAGAATCTAGTGTAAATCCTGAACTAAAATAAACATAATTATCATGATTATTGCTAAATACATCAGTAGATAAATAGAACTTGCTATCATATTCTAATCCAAACATGTTTGCTATAGTTGGAACTAAATCTGCAGTATCCATTAATATATCAATATCTTCATGTTTGATATCCTTACTCCATATTATAAGAGGCGTTTTTTGTTGAAGATAAATATTATTAGTTCCTTTTACTTCACTTAAATAGTTTTTGTCCGAAAAACCATAAGCGTCATGATCAGCAAATAATACTAAAACTACATCATCTAACATTTTATCTTCTTCAAGCCTTTTTAAAAGTTTTCTAATCATTTCATCTGTTTGAAAAGCTAAATATCTCAAACAGATTTCTTCTTTTTTTTCCCATGGCTTATACATTATCTTTTCATTTCTAACGGCCTGTTCGCACATTCCGTTATTGAAGAATGGTAAATGCATCGAATATGTAACTAAAAAACTCATAAACTTTTTATCCGTTTTAGGAACCAACAAATTATAAGTTTCATCATTATCTATCCAGCTAATGTCATTTGCATAATTATACCCTTTATCTTTATATTCTTGAGTATTATAATTACCATAGTAATGCTCATAACCCAAACTATTATGCAATACATCCCTATTATAGAAATTCCCACTATTCATATGAAAAGAATTAACAACATAATCAGCCTTTTTGAATAGATTAGGCAATGAATATGGATAATAATTATTTAAATAATCATTAAAATCATCCACTAAATAATAACCTGTATTTGCAGCAAACTCACTATTAATTGTATATCCTGCATAAAAGAATGGAGCATATCTGTTCGTAAAATTTAATCCCTCATTTTTCAATTTATATAAAGTTGGCATATCCTCTTTAGTTAACAACCAGTCGTCACCAGTTTCAATCATTATATAGATCAAATTTTTACCTTTAAATGTGTCTGAATATTTATTCTTTTCGTTATGTGAATCTTTGCCATTGAAATAATTGTCCATTTTTTTTCGGTAACTATCAAGTTCAATCTTCTCCTTAATTACACCTTTATAATACATAACAACATCTTGAATATTGTACTGTAGCAGTCCAACAACTTGAATTGATCTATGAGGAATATTAAAATGAGTATAATTATAAATTGGAGAATAACTATTCTCTTTAGGATAGCCATTATTATTTATAAATAATAGTAACACTCCAATTGATTGAAATACTATAATTAACACTATCAATTTTTTTATAGAATATTTCATATCATTTTTTACTAAAAGGACTACAGTTATAACACAAGCAATCATTATAATAATAAAAGCTATAACTAGTTTTAAGGAAATATAAGTAAATATTGCTGATTTATATTCTAAGCCTTCTCCCATTAGGAATAATTCTGAAAAAGTAAAAAATGAACCCAGTATTTTATAATGAAAGAAATTAACTAAACCAAATATTAAGTTTAAAAGAAAACTAACTATATAATAAATAATGCCAGCTTTTTTTGGCAACAAACTTATAATTAATACATTCAATGAGATTATTGATAAACTAAACATTATAGGAGCCAAATTACGTATAGAATAAAAGTATATCGCTTTTATTGTGTAGTATCTAAAAAAGAAATCTATCAGCAAATATGATAAAAATAACATACATGTAACAAAAGTTTTTGTGTTTACAAATGATTTCTTCATTTTTACTCCCTTAATCAGTTTTTTTGATAAAATCTAACCATCTCTTTTGAACTTCTACAAAAGAGAATTCTTTTGCAATATTTCTAGCTTCTTCACCCATCTTAATTAATCTATCATTATCATTAATTAATTCAACCACTTTTTTTGCCATCTCTTCTTTGTCTCTATTATCAATTAAATAACCACTTATATTGTTTTGAATTATTTCGTTAGCGCCTTGAGCAGAAGAAAATGCTATTTGAGGAATACCAAATGAACCAGCCTCAATTAAAACTATTCCAAATGATTCTTCAAATGAGCACATTAGATATAATGATGATTTTTCAAGTAATTTATTAATATAATCCTTTTTTTGAAAACCATGAAGTTTAATGTGCTCTTGTAAACAGTATTGGTTAATTTTATTTTCAATAGAGCTTTTTTCTACTCCGTCTCCTACTATATCTAAATGAATATCTTTATCTAAGTCATGAATTATATTAAACACATCTATTAAGTCTAAAAAACCTTTTTCTGGAGATAATCTTCCTACAGATATGATATTTTTATTATTCAACTTAGATGTTTTATTAGGAAAATAATCTAGTCCATTAGGTATATATACACACTTAGTATTAGGAATCTCTTTTGAATAATAATCATTTAATTCTTTGGAAACAGATACTAAATAATCTATATTCTTACAAGATTTTTTTAAATTACTAATATATTTTTCGTCATTATTATGATGTCTATGTTCTTCAGCTACTTTTATTTGGTTTTTACCATATTTACTTAATAACTTAGTTATATCGACACGACTAGATATTAAAATATCATCTTCACTATTCTTTATATAATTTATCATAGTCTTCTTTTTTAAATAAAGAATTTTAATACTTTTAAATCCTTCTTTTATTAAAGAGACTAATTTGAATTTTTTTAAACATTTTTTAAATTCTTCTCTGTTTGGATACAAATTAGTTAAATAATCTATCTTAACTTTAGGATCAATGTAAAAGGATGGTTCGTCTTTTTTATATGTTATTACTAATTTTACATCATAATCATTACATAACATATTTGCTTGATTAACAATAGCTTGTTCTACTCCGCCAAAGTTTAAATGCAATCCTAATATTGCTATTTTTTTCATAGACGCCTCCTTTATTTTGATATTAGTTTTCTATATAATTCAGCTTTCTTTTTTGTATTCAATCTCAGTTTAAAGAACTTCATAATTTTATATTTTAATGATTTTTTATTATCTAACCAGCTTCCAGTAAAAATATGTATTGTTACTGAATCTTTTGAAGGATTACAAAATACAGTATCTTCATATACTGCAATACCATCTTTTAATTCTTGATATTTATTACCTATTTTACAACCAAAATCATTTATTAGAATTTCTGATACTGAAATAGTATTATTATTTTCAAAGTCAAAACTATAACCATCTAGGTTATCATAATAATCTAACATCTTTTTTAATAAAGGATGATGCTTTTTAGCTCCAAAAGTTGCTGTAAAAGGATGATCATAATTTTCAAATCCCACAAAAGCATCATGACATAAAAACCTATCTAATCTATCCAATAACAATATATCAGTATCTAGATAGATACCTCCTTCATTATAGATTACATAAGCTCTAATATAATCACTTACATAAGCCCATTTTTTGGCTTCATAGGCAGCTTTACAAAAAGGATGAGAATTAATATCAAAGTTATTTTCATTCCATTCAATAACTTCATAACCATCAAGATATTTATCCCATGTTTTCATACACTTTTTTATATCTTTTGGTTTTTCTTTTCCTCCAACCCAAACATAATGGATTTTCTTGGGTATTTTATTATTACTCATAATTATTCACCTTATTTGAATTATAACATACTATTATTATTGCAACAAGAAAAGACTATCTATTTTAAATAGTTGGAGAAGTCTTTGGATACTTTAGTTGCTCCGCTTAAAGATAAATGACCATTATCATAAAAATCGCCTTTTTCATATTTTATAGTATTATTTTTATTATAATTAATAAATAATAAATTGTTTTCTTTAGCAATTGTTTCAACATAATTATATTTTGCTTCATCATCACTAGACAATAAACAAGGACTTTTAACTAATATTAATTCAATACCATTATCTTTAGCTAATTTAATCATTTTTTTCAAATATTCTTTATTTCTAGAAGTAATTATTTCCTCTTTAGTTTCTTTTAACACCTGTTTATTATCAATAATTATATTATCATTTCCTTCTAGACCTATAAATCCCTTATTATCAATTCCTTTATGTGTGAATGCTACTTTAAAATCATTTTTTGTTAATTCATTATACCTTGAATGATATTTAATTATATTAATATAATAACTCATTCTTTCACTTTTGTTTTCAACACTTTCATTTATTGCTTCAATTTTATTTTTAGAAAATTTCATCTTATCCAAAGCATCCCTGACTACACCAGTAGCAAAATATTCATCATCTACCGCTAGCATTCTTATTTCTAAAACGAAGTACTTTGGCTTTTGATATTTTAAAGCTTCAATCATATAATGATATGTTATATTGATTGGCTGTTGTTGTGTAGCAAAATTATATGATGAAAGATTTGTTTCTTCTTCAATTATATATGGAGAAAATGTAGCATAACTATGTGAGGAACCAAAAAATATCACATCCAGAGAATTCTTCTTTTGATTATAAAAATCGATTACGTCTGTTCCATATCCATTTCCTTTTAAAACAAAAACATCAGAACATATGCTTAACAATACTAAAAATATTACTATAAAAATAACAGTTTTTATTATATTCTTCATAAACACCTCAGAATTTCAAATAAATGAACTCTTTTGCACTAAATCCCGGCCCATAAATACCAAATATTATGGTCATGAATAATAACACAAAATAGACAGCCCATCTAACAACAATGTTCATTTTATAGAATGATTCTTTTAAATCCTTTTTATCTCCAATTACTTCTAAAATCAATACTATCACAACACATACTAATAGTATTGATGCTTCTAGGACGTTGGTTCCTAATAAAGATAAATCTTTTGCCATTCCAAAATTAAATAAATGAGTTATTATTGTTATAGAATCGTTTATAGAATTACTTCTAAAGAATATCCAAGCAAAATCTATAATAATAAATGTAATTAATACTTTAATGATATGTATAAACCAATTATCTTTTTCTTTTTTCTTGTTCTTATTCACTACATTTTCAACAACTAAGAACATTCCATGAATGCCGCCCCAAATTAAAAAATTAAAGCTGGCGCCATGCCACAAACCACTAACTAAAAAGACTATTAATGTATTTACTTGCGCTCTTATAAATCCCTTTCTACTTCCACCTAAAGGAAAATATAAATAATCTCTAAACCAAGTACTTAAAGATATATGCCATCTACGCCAAAATTCTTTTATAGAACTAGCTAAATATGGTCTTTTAAAGTTTATTGGAATATCATAACCCATAATATATGCTGATCCTCTAGCTATTAATGAATAAGAATAAAAATCAAAATAGATTTGAATAGCAAAGATAATGGTAGAAAGAATTAAATATAAGCCTCCACCATTAATATAGTTATTTAAATTGTTATAGACCGTATCTACTATTATAGCAGCCCGATCTGATATAACTAGTTTATAGAAAAAACCAATTAGTATTAGAAAAGATCCATAGCAAAAATTTGAATAGTCAAATTTTTTAACAGTTTTATAGTTACTTAAAGAATCTTTGGCTTTTTCAATTGGACCTGCAATCAGTTCAGGAAAAAAAGAAACAAATAAAGCATAATCAATAATATTCTTTTCTACAGAAACATCTTTTCTATATATATCAATAGAATAACTTAAAGATCGAAATGTATAGAAACTAATGCCAACAGGCAACAACAAATTTAGTGTTTTTGGCAAACTAAGAGAAATCGGTTTTAACAAAACATTTACAAAAGTTATAATAAAACTATAGTATTTAAAAACTATTAATAAACCTATATTAATAAAAATTGATAGTATTAAAAATAATAATTTTGTATTCTTCTTATTATATTTACTCATTAATAAGCCAGACAAATAAGTTACTATAGTAGATATAATCATTAATATGGCATACTTAGTATTCCAAGATATATAAAAATAATAACTACATATAAGTAACCATAAATTTTTAAATCTTTTGGGCATCAAAAAGAAGCCTATACAACTTATTAATAAAAATGATAAATACTTTAGTGATGTAAAAGCCATGTTTAATTCCCTTCTTTTTTATAGATAGTTTATCATCTCTTGTATCTACAAGTTAATTCTATCATATTAGAACTATCATAACAAGAATAGAGCACATCACTGTGCTCTATTCCTTAATTTAAAATTATGATTTTTTTATCATATTTCCTAGTCCAAATGTTCCATTGATTAATTGGCCTATAAAGAATCCTAACATTATTGTTACAATTAAACCATCTAAAACATTTCCAGTAAAATATGCAGCTGATAAGCATATTCCTACCCCTAATAAATAGAAAACATTTTTTAAAGCAAATGATTTTCTAAAACTGATAATCATTTTTAGAATACATACTGCAACTATAATTATGTATGGTAAAACTAATAAGATAAATCCAAATAGTCCCATTGTTATGTATTGAGATATATAGTCCCTTTCTAAATCAAATATATTTCCTTCTCTAACGAAAGTAATGCCCAGCAAATCATCATATTTATTATTATTTAATTCTTTTACTCTAGTTAGCATTAAATACTCTATTTTTCTAAAATTGACTCTATCATAATAATCCATTTTCATCACATTATACCAGAACTCTGGATCATAATGGTATGGATAACTTTCTTCAACAAAGAATCCATGTAATCCGTAGGATAAATAATTATCTCTAACGAAATTAATTAATAATTCATTTCTTTCCTCAGAATCCAATTCTTTTAATATTTCGTCTATACTTTTCTCTTCTTTTGCATCAGAATGTGTCTTTTTATATTTTTCTTTAATATTATTATTGACTTTTTCTAATTCTGCTTCATTCTTTGTTTTAATACCATCAACATCATTATTATAACTATTAGCTGCCTCAACATCAATATTAGTTCTATTAACTGCCGGAGCTTTTGGGGTTATTAATAGTGATAATGCAATTATGAAAGCTATGAACCCAAAAGTCCTTTTGCTAAACTTTATTTCTTTTTTTATAAAAGCAAAGAACAAGTAAAAGAATAAAGCAATAATACATATTGCAAAGAAACCATAAGTGCTTACTTTAGTTCCTAACATTAACATTCCAATAAGAGTAATAAAGAATATAAACATATTTTTAAAAGATGAATTATTAATAAAATTATATATCATTATAGTTGATAATAATATTAATAATGCAGATAATCTATTAGGATCTAAGAAGAAGCCTTTTGAGGCCAAATCTAAATAATTAAGATTACACCTATCGGCTTGGAACCAACAGAAAATATTTCCTTTTATTATTTCTTTACTATAAGAACCGGTTGATATAACGAATAAATTTGAAACTATTATACTTCCACATATAATAAATAATAGCCAATTAACAATCTTTTCAATAGACTTATTATCAAATTCGTAATGGAATGAAATAATAATTGTTATAAGTGGTAAAAGCATTCTAATTATATAGAATAATTCACCAACTAAATTATAGCCAAAATCATAGCCGCTATAAAAGTTTGTGAAGTTTAAAGCATTTATATGATGAAAAACAATGTAGACGACTAAAAAGACAGCATAAATGATATACAATATTAATTCTTTTTTATTTCTCCATACAATTAAAAACAATACAGCTATTACAAAAACAAAGGCTATTCTTATAATAGTTGATGGGGAAAAACCAAACATAGATACAACTTTTTCATCAAATAGAAAGTATAAATCTAATATTGGTTGCAATATTAAAAAGAACATGAGTATTTTCTCTATTATTCTTTTATCTATTATTTTATTCCTTAATTTGTTCATTTTTTACCCTACTTCTTGCATTCCTAATAATTATAACACAAAATACTAGATAAAAACATTCATTTTGTTTTTATCTTTACATATTCATATATATCTAAAAATTTTAATATTTCTACTAAATTATCGTAACTTTTTTTATCGGTTATAATAGAATTAAACCCATTATTCATATAATTAAAGAGTTCATCATATAATTTTGGTAATGAACCATCTAACATCTTTTTGTTAAAGAATCTAGCGTCAGATCCTACAAAAACATCTTCTTTTTTGACATTAAATATCTCTATTTCTCTCTCATTATAATTTTTAAAGAAATTTAGTATAGATTCATAATACTTATATTTTATTAATTCATTATCATTAATACGCTTATTTATAACAAATTTTATAATATTATAAATGTTTTTAGAACGTTTTTTAGAATAAAAAACTCTATAATTCAAATGAAGTTTATTAAATATTCTAAATAATAAATATTGGACCTTATAGAATGGAATATTTACCTTATTTAATATTAATAGTAAAGTTCTTAATTCTCCATTTAAAACATTAAGTAATCCTATTTCATTATTAATATAGTTTTCTTCAAAAACACGATAATTAAAGAAAGGAAAATCAACATTTGAAACATTTAAAGAACTTAATTCATTTTCGTGACAAAACCAAAATGGTGTATTCCAAGTTAAGTAATTATAGTAAACTTTTTCTTTATATATCTTATACTTCCAAAAAGCAACATCTACAAACAAGTTTCTTCCCAACCATAAACCCATTAAAGGAATATTTGAAAAACTATTAGTATATTTCTTAACCTTTTGGAAACCTACTATTTCTGATTTCTCATTCATAATATTGTATCCAGATATTATTGCATCAATATTTTTGTTCTTATTAAAATACTCTATTGCCTTTTTAAAAACATTGTTATCTGCCATAACATCATCTGAATGAAGAACAAATATTAATCCATCATTGTCTTCAATTGAATTTAGACCTGTTTTTAAAGCATTTAATTGATCAGCATTATCTTGATATATATAAGTTATTTTTTTATCCAATTTATTATCTTTTATATATTTTTTTACTAATGATTCAGTGCCATCTACACTACCATCATTTACTATAGTTAGATGCCATTTATCATAAGTTTGATTCTTAAGTGAATCCAAAGCATCAATAATAGTTTTTTCATCATTATATGTTGGCATCAACACATTGATAATCATAATATCCTCCTAACTTGTATATTTTCCTCTTACTTTAATAAATTCTATCCCTCTAGATGTTAATAATTTAAATGATTTAAATAAAATGTAATAAATGATAAATAATATAATTGCTACTAGAATAGCAAATCCTAATACTAATCCTATCCAAGATAAAACACTAGTTATATGTAAATTAATTATATTAAATAAATAAACAAATACTACATTAATACCTACTATTACAGCATAAACACCAAAATATCTCAAAGAACTCTTATTAAATACTTTTTTATGAATACAAACGGAGTTTTGAATAAATGATGTTACTAAAGTAGCTATGATAGTTCCGAGTAAAACTCCAACGATTTTAAACTTTCTAACTAATAGAACTGATATAATTAAATTAAGAATAGCCTCTAATATTGTAGCAATCTTAGTTTCTTTAAATAAACCTAAAGAATTAATTGTTATTATTACAGCTCTAACAGATATAGTTTGAAAAATAATAAAGCAAAACAAGAATAATGTCCAATTGTTTGTTAGATATTCTTTACCTATCCAAAATGTTATTAAAGAGTTTAAAAAGCCATATAACATGATGAAACAGAATGAAGCTATAAATAGAAACATGATATTTAGTTCACAAAATACCGAGTATTTTTTTTCTTCATTATCATTACATAAAACATTTGCAAAACTTGGTGTAATAGCAGTCGCGGCTATATAAATTGTATCTGATACAAACTTAGTTATATAATTATATGAAGTGTAAATTATTACTGTTAAAGGATTAATAAAAGCAGATAACAAAACAATATCTGTATTTGAGTTCATTATTCCAGATAGTTTTAAATATACTAAATCTTTTGTTCCTTTTAAATACTTTTTGTTATATGTTTTATTATCCTTTAACCAAGGATATTCCTTGTATACTAAGTGATTAATATATAAATCTATTATTACAGTTATTGCTATTCCTGGTAATAAAACAAACAAATAATCTACTCCAAGAGATATTAAAAGGATTTCTATAATTATTTCTAAAACTTTAATACCTTTTACTAAGTAATTTATTTTATAAGCATTTTGATTAGAGTCCATTATATATCTAGGCGCAACAAAGAAATAGTCTATAATATTTCTAATTAAGAAGATAATACACACTACTTGAATATATAATCTATCTACATTTGCTTTAGTTAAGTAATGCACAAAGAAACTAATAATAAAGGAGATTAGTAACATTGCAATACCAATGTATTTATAAAACTTTTTGGATGTGCTATAAATATTATTTACTTCATCTTTGTCATTTTTAGCAAAGGCTTTATATAATTCTTTATTTAAAACAAGTCCAAATCCTATATCTGCAATAGCTATATAACCAAATATTTGATAAAACAATTGGTTTAAAGAATATACATCATTGCTTAGATAATGAACAAATACACGAACTTTAATAAAGCCTAAAATGCCTATAACTAAATTAAATAAAACAACTGATATAATATTTTTTATTGATTTTTTTGTTCTCACAAAAAGGCTCCTTTTCTACTTCTTAAAATAACCATCTATTATCATTTTTGTTAATCTTTCACAAACATGACCATCATTTAAATAATTAAACTCTTTATTAGCATGTTCAATTCTTTCATTATATTTGCTATACCAAGATTCATCTTTTATTAGTTGAATCAATTCCTCAGGTGTCTTACACATTGGCCCAGGCAATTCTTTATCTATATCAATATCAAAACCATTTCTTTCTTTAATATATTCTTCTAAATCATACATATAGAAAATAGTTGGCCTATGCATTAAAGTAAAATCCCAAACTATTGTAGAATAATCTGATATTAATAAATCTGACACTAATAATATATCTTGAGTATCATTATACCTTGAAAGATCTATTACATTATCTGGTAATTTAATTTTGGGATTAATCCCCTTTGCTTGTGGATGTAATCTGATTAAAAACAAGCAATCTTTCATTTTTCCAAATTCTTTAACTGGTAATTCATTAGTCCAATCTGTTAAGTCTTTCTCTCTAAAAGTTGGAGCATACATAACTATTTTTCTATTATTCTTTTGGATATTAATCTTTTTAAGTAATTCTTCTTTTAATTCTTCACTTCTATTAACTATGATATCTGTTCTTGCTACTCCAGTAACTACTCCTTTTCCTTCGTAGCCTGTTGAACTTCTTATTTCCGCTAATAATCTTTTATCTGAAGCCACAAAATAGTCCCATTCTCTTGTAAAACTAGCTGGATATCCCGGGTGAATACCTGTTACATCATAACCACATTTCTTAAACACTCCATTACTATGCTCTAATTGCAAATATATTTGGTTCTTTCTTTTTTTTATAATACTTGAAGTGCTTTGACTTTTTAACCAATATTTTGCTGTTGCTTGATGAAATAGGCCTTTTATTGTTCTATAATATCTAACGTCTTTTTTATCTAAATCACTTATATCTGTTTCTTTTGATACAAGCCAAATACATTTAAAATTATTTATATTGTTCTTCTTTATATACAAATATAACGCCAATGGGTTTCCGTCAGCTTTATTATGAGCAGATTCAAATAGTAATTTTTTTTCATTGACCGGAAATAATCTAAATATAAAATTAATTACTAATCCAATTACTTTTTTCATAAAAACACCTATTATAATTATACAATATTATTAGTTAATATCATATAAAAAAGTATACAATCGTATACTTTTTTACTGTTTTATTTCCGCTAATTTTGTTTTAGCTTCGTTTACTGTTTCTTCATTAGGTATCATGACATATAACTCTTGACTAGGAGCGGAGTAAGTATATGCCCGACCATCACTACCATTTACACTTATTGATTCTATATTCCAAGTTGCCATGTCTTTAAGTTGCATATTAATCAAACTTGTAATGTTATTCGTAGACATATTAGTAGTAAAATTACCATCTAACGCTCTTAATAAATCATCATATCGAACCAATATAGCAGCTGAAGATGCTTTTTGAATTATTGCTTTAATCATTCGTTGTTGATTTTCTCCTCTAACTCTATCACCATATTGGAATGCTTTTCTAGTTCTTACAAAATCCAAGGCTTGTTTTCCATTTACATGATTAATTCCTTTTTTAAATCTATGATGTAATTCATAACTTGAAAAATCATATTCTGATTCAACATCAACACCACCTAAGGCATCAACTAATTTAATTAAAGCGTTGTAATTAACCTTTAAATAATAGTTAATTTCAATGTCAAATAATCTTTCTATAGTCTTAACACTCATATCTATACCATAAGTTCCTGCGTGAGTAAGTTTATCTTTTTGATTGACTCCAGCAAGTTCTACATAATAATCTCGAGGTATATTAATCATTAATATTTTTTTTGTTTTTGGATTAATACTCATTAAAATATTAACATCACTTCTTGTTTTATCAGCAACACTTCCATAAGTATCTATTCCAGATATATAAATATTAAACGGCTTTTTCGTAACATCCACTTCTTTAGCCTTAACCTCTTTAGATTTTTCTCTTATAGAAAACTTATAAACTACGACATATTTTTCTATTTTTTCTTCATTTGGATTTTCTTCATCAACTTCTTGATTCTCTTGAATCATATCAAAATAACTGCTTGTTATTAATATTGCAGATATCTCATTATTATCTAATTTTTCAAATAATGCCCCATTACCTTCAACATCTAAAGGTTGAATTTTAACAGTTTTGTTTAACTTATCTAAGGCTTTATTAGAAGTGTTATCAGCTTTTGAAGAATAACCAACTAATTTATTGCTTAAATCTTTTACATCCTTTATCATGCCATTATTCAAAGCCACTACATAATAATTCTTGGCTTCATAATCAATTAGACTTGTAAATTTATTTAAAAAATCAAAAGTTTTATTTAAATAGAAAAAAGCTGCGCACATAACTATGATATAAATAATTTCAAAAAAAGCACATATTAATTTCTTTTTATTTTTCTTCTTTCTAAATAATGTATAAAAAACCAATAATATTGGAATAATAACTCCAAATAAACCATATAGGATTAAGTATTTTGCGGGTAAAATATTATATTTTAATAATAAGAAGGTATTTAAAAAAACTATGATCAGTAGTATTAATCCTAGTCCTGCAAAAAAAATCTTTCTTTTTTTCTTTTTTCTTAATCCCATAACAACCTCTTTAATTATTATAAAACACTTTATAGACTAATTCAAATAATTAGCTAACAAAAATGTAAATAGCACTTTATTTACATTTTTGTTATAAATCAAATATTTTATTTTTTATCTTTATGATTATAAAGAATATCTGTTTTTAAAATAACAAATAGTAATAATATCATTAATAAAACATACACTATAACTGCTTCTTTAGTTTGACCTATAACATATAGAATCGCAACTGATGAAAAAACTATACTAACAAAATAAATAATTAATATACTCTTTTTTGTTGATAATTTCATTTTCAATAATTGATGATGAAAATGTTCTTTATCGGGTGCTCCAATATTCTCACCTTTAAGTAGCCTTCTTAATATGGCTAATAATGTATCAAATATTGGTATAGCTAGTATTACCATCGGAATAATTAATGATGTTAAAGTAGCTACTTTATAACTAACTAAAGCAATTACAGAAATCATAAAGCCTAAGAATAGACTTCCAGAATCCCCCATAAATATCTTGGCGGGTGGAAAATTATGAACCAAAAATCCTAACGTCGCTCCCAGCATTATTAATGATAAAACTATATCCAATCCAGCTAATTTATTCAATAATATTGCTATTACACTTATTGTAATAAAGTAAATTTCACTTATTCCTGCTGCTAGACCATCTAATCCATCTATTAAATTAATAGCGTTAGATATAGCAACAATAAAGAATATTGATAATATATAACTTAAATATATATTAAAACTAATACGCCATCCCAAGAATGTTATTTCCGTAAAGTAAACTTTTCCATAAATAACCACTATAACAGCAGCGACTATTTGAACTAAAAATTTATACTTTGCTCCAATAGGTTTAATATCATCAAATATACCTATTAATAAGATAATAAATGAACCTATTAATATTGAAATCATTTGAGTAGTTAAATCACCATATAAAATGTAACCAAGCAAAAATGCTCCAAATATAGCCAAACCACCTAATCTAGGCATAGGTTTATTGTGAACTTTTCTTTCGTTTGGTATGTCCATAGCACCAACATAATTAGCTAACTTTTTAGCAATAGGAACTAGAACTAAACTAACTATAAAAGTTACTAAAATTATTTCAAATATATTATGATTGTTTACTACCCATTTCATATATTACACCCGTAATTAATTATATCTTAGAACTATTAAAAAATAAAGTTGCGAAACTATTTTTTTCGTTTCTTACTTTTTTTCTTTGGCTTTTCTCCTAAGATATCTTCTTCTTCCTCTTCTTTTATTTCTTCTATGTTGTTTTCTTCTGAAGCAACTTCTTCTTCATCTGAATTATCAGTTATTTTCTCTTCTTCTGGTGCCTTTTCTATTATATCCTCTTTTTGCTTCTTAGGTCTATCTTTTTTCACACTTTTTTTCTTATTTAATAAAATAATACATATTATAGATAAGAATAAACCAACTCCAAAAACTATTGTAGTTAATAAATAAATATTATTATTAGAATTATTTAATAAATCATCTATAAAATCACTATCATAAGCACTAAAAGTCTTATTTTTACTATCATATAGATAGAATCCTTCTTCTCCAGTTTCAATATTTTTACCATAAACAACATAATATCTGCTTGAATTATTATATTGATATGCATCGTATTTAACATCATCTATTGTTAATGTCGTTTTTTCTGCATTATCTAATTCTTTTAAATTTAGGATTATTATTTGTAAAGAATTACTATAAGCATATGAATATAAAGAATAGTTTTTATTATCTTTTGCTTTTTCATTATATATGTAACTTTTAACATTTCCATTCTCGTCTTTTAAGCCTACTAATACATAATTAACTTTATCATTCTTGCATGCAGGAATATTAGTTCCAGCTATTACTACTTCACTTTCTTGAAATAATTCTGGACATTTAAAGTTATCTCTCAATTTAACTACAGTCCAATTAACATTATTAATTGGGACAATTATTGGAGTAGGATCTATTACATCTACTTCTATGTTATAAGTCTTTTTAGACCCACTTTCACTAGTTACAACAACACTTAAGTTATTTAAACCTTCAGAAATTGTTTGCTCTCCAGCCCCAGATACTTTAGCGTATCCCGAATTTGCAGATGCATTAATTTTAACACTTGTAGTTCCTTCAGGAACTGTTACTTTATAATCTAGGACGTCTTTGCTAAACTCTGGTGTAATTGTATAACCTTCTACACTTAAACTTTTTAAATTATTATCAGTTGATTTTTCTCTTGGTAACGCCACATTAATTTTAATTGACTTTGCTGAAAGTGATACTGCACTACCACTAGAATCACTTACACCACTTGGCGACACAGTAATAGTCGCACTGCCAACACCATTGGCAGTTAAGGTGACTGTGTATGAGTTGTTTTCTATCCAAGCTCTATCTTCGCTTACAGATACAACACCAGAATTAGATGAAGATATATTAAATCTTCCAGTTACATCACTACCCTTTATTGTTAATTTAGTTGAACCACCTTTAGTTAGATTTTGTGATCCAACACTAACTGTAAAAGAGGCTGCACAGGCATTAGATACCCAACCAAATAACAAACAAACTGTAACAATTATTTTTATAAATCTTTTTTTCATCTTATCTCTCCATTATACTATTCTTTATCTTAACATAATCAGTTGCACCAATTTCACCATTAGCATCTACGTCTGCTGCAACACTTTGAGCAACAGATAATTCACTACCTTGTTTTTCCATAATAAAGTTTTTTATCTTAACATAATCAGTTGCTCCGGTCTCACCATTGCCATCTACATCACCCTTGATAGCTATTGTTAAATTAACTATATTTTCACCATCTTTTATTACTAAAGTATCACCAGTTTTTACATAATCATTATCAGATACATTCTCAATAGTTATCTCAAATTCAGGCAATGCATCTTTGATGCTCTTTAAAGTAGTTCCTAAACTAATATTAGTTAAAATACCACTTTGTTTAGCAGCTTTTAACTTAGTTAATACAACTTCTTCAGTCAAATTAGCTGGTGTATTGTCTGTTGGTCCAATATTAGTTGGACTTACAATAACACTGGTATCACCACCACTAGCCCAAACTAGACCAGCAAGTATTGGGCTTTCAGCACTACTATTAGCTCCAATATTAAAGAAATTAAATAAGTTTTTATAAGTTATTCCTTTATAAGTGAACTCAGCTCCAGAAGTTGCTCTTGAACCTTTGGTTCCAGATTCTTGACGAGCTAAAGATGCTAAATAAACTGAACTAATATTAGCAACTGAACCAGCATTAACAAATATTGAAGCATAACTTTCATTATCTATTAGAGAATACTCTGCCATAAATGTTCCATTTAATATACTTTGAACTACTGGAATAGTATAGTTTTCACTATAACCTAAGTTTTCAAACATAAGTATTCTTTCGGGAACTAAAGAGTTTCTTGGATCTAAGTAAAACTCTACTGTAGCCCTGTTAGCTCTATACCAACCTTTTTCTGTCTGGATTGGACTACCTGAAGATAAATCATAATAAAGATTTCCACCTTGAATTGAGCTAACTGCTTGTTCCGCAGTAACTGATCTCGCAAAATCTAAACCTGTAGGTAAAGATTTAAATGTCCAATTAGCATATGTTTGATGAATTAATCTTAATTTACACTTATAGCTTTCAGTAAAATTCTCAGCATCAAGCAATGCTTCAAATTCAGTATCCAAAACTTCATTTTGACAAGCAGTAATTGTTTCTTTACCAGGTAATGTAGTCCATTCTGGCATATTTTCAAATACAGGAATGGTAAACACTAAAGGCAATGCCAACAAATTATTGGCTAAATAACTGTTATAGCTAGAATAAGCTTCTGAATAAGGTGCTTGTAAATTAGCCATATATTGATGGTTATAAACACTATAGGAGCCATTTGGATTAACATTAAATTTCTTTAAATATGAGGTAAATTGTCCTTTATTGATATATGATTGAGTAATAAAGATGGCTCCTCCGGTAATAGCCTTTTTAGGACTAGTCCAAGGTCTTAGATAAACATCTTGAATATCCATTTGATCTACTTCTTCTACTTTTACATAGCTTGCGCAAACATAACCAATAGATGTTCCACTATAATAAATCTTATACCAGCCAGCACTACAACCAGATTCTGATTGATATAAAGTATTAGAAACTAATTTATATTTATTTCCTTTAACTAATGTGCTATTAGTGCCATAGTTAGTTCCAGGGCCTTTTCTTGTATTAACTCCAGAACCAGTAATGGTTCCTTGGAAAATTGTGTCAGCATAAAAAGTATTTATATTTAGTATAAATAGGAAAAGAAACAATAAAATGTATTGATAACTTTTTTTCACTAAACTCCTACTTTCTCTATATATTTTAACACATTTAACACTCAAAAATTCTAATATAGCTACAATTTTCGCCAAATTGACATATTTTTGCTATTATTTTTAGGAAAGTTATATTATAATACTTGCAAAAGGGATGAATTATATGAACAGAAATTTTGATGGTATCGATATATTTTTTATCATAGTTATATCTGTTTATTTTGTTGCGCTTTTTTTATTCATTTCAATTTTTTTAATAAAATATTTTGAACCAGAAGAAAGTAAGAATATCCCTAAAGAAAAGAAAGTTAGAAAGAAAAGAGTTTCTATCAAGGAAAAAACTGGTTCAATTAAGAAAGAAAAAGTTAGTAAACCTAAAAGGGAAAAGGTTAAAAAAGAAAAGAAAGTTAAAGATAAAGTTAAGAAAACTCCAGTTAAAAAGGAGAATAAACCAAAGAAGGAAGTCCCAGTTACAAAAACTCCAGTTAAACCAAAAAATAAAAATGCTAGAAGACCTAATAGAACTAAACCAAAGAGAAAGCGAACTAAAGAAAGTAATATTGTTCGTAAGAATTATAAGAATAATGTTTCTTATGTTAAAAATAATCCTAAAAAAAGAAAACAAAGTTAATGTTTTCTTTTTTTATTCTAATTCATAATTATAAATACCATGAATCTTTTTTAAATCGCTTTCGCTAGGTTCTACCACTACATAATTATTGTTTTCCTTAGCGACTGTTAAAACTATTGTATAATCAATTCTATTTGTAGTATTACTTAGATTGTTCAAGCGAAAATCTATATATTTATTAACATCATAATTACCATCATCATCGTAAAATTCACTACGATTATTTTCTAAATACAAAGCTGAATCATAATTAGCTTTATAATAATCATAAACAGTTATTTTAACTTTAACATAGCTAAATTCATCATCATATTCTTCTTCTAAAATATCATAAGTTAAATCTTTATATTGTTTTTTTAATATATCTCTATATTTCTTTTCTTGTTCTTTATTTAAATTTTCACTTTGAACTATATTTTCTAAATCCACTAACACTTCACTATCTAAAGTTTTATATTTTTTTAAATACCTTTCTACTGCTCCTCTTTGGGTCATTTTCCCGCATCCAACCAATAAACATATAGATAGAAAAAGAATTATTATTCTTCTCAATATTATCACCTAATATTATTATTTACTTTTTTAATCTATTTTATACACTATATGTCATTTTAATTAATTCATATATTTCATACTCTTTATTAGTCAATCTATTGTTAATTTTATCTAACATTCTTAAAAACATTTCTTCATAGTTATCATTTAATTCATTAAACCATTCTAAATAAATATACTTAAACTTACTTTTATCTTTGTTATTAAACATTGTTTTTATTTCGGTTTTTAATATTTTTTTGATCTTTATATCTTGTTTTGTTTCTCTTAATATTTCTTCCTGAGAAAGAATTTTATAGTTAACTTTAGTTAACTCTACATTATAGACGAATTCATTAATATTCAATTCATCATCTAATAATAAACTACTCTTATTAGTTGATATCCCTTCATTATTAAATTCTAAGGCAATATTATTTGAACCATCACTAAATATAGCCACATATTTTAAATAATCTCCCCTTTTTGTTTTTGTCTTATTCTCTATCATATTTAAAAAAGATTCCTCAACTTTTATTTTATTAGACCAAATATCTTGAAAATCTTTCTTTTGAATATGAAAAAGAGGAATCTTTTTTATATAATCATAAACGTCTTCTTCTTCCCATTCATAAAACATATATAAATTATCTTGAAAATTTAATAGTATATCATAATAATAATTCATTATTTTTCTTCCTTCCTATAGATAAGTAGATTAAAAAGAAGCCAATAAAAAATAAATCACAGTAAGGACTTCTAATAATAAAATAAACAAATTCTAAAAAAGTATACCCAATTACGAGAAGATTTAAATAAAGAAAAATGAAAAAAAGTCCTAGGGTTGATAAAATAAAACCAATTATAAATATGATACATTTATACATAACTATCTCTATATTTTATTTATAATTTATAAAAAATATTATATAATTAATTAGGTGATACAAATGAAATATATAAAATATATAATATTAGGAATTATTCAAGGATTAACTGAACCACTGCCAATATCTTCAAGTGGCCACATATTCTTATTTAAACATTTATTTAATGCTGAATTATTTAATAGTTTAAATTTTGAAATCATATCAAACTTTGGATCTTTTTTAGCTATATTCTTTATTTTTAGAAAAGATATTTGGAAATTATTTAAAGACTTTTTTGGTTTTATATTTAAAAAAGAAAAGAGAAATAATTATAAAGATGGATTTATGTATGTTATCAAAATGATTATATCTACTATTCCTGTTATAATTACCGGATTCTTATTTAATGATTATTTAGAAAGTAATTTTAGTTCAATAAGATTATTGGGATTCACATTTTTATTAACTGCATTAATGCTATATATTGTTAGAAATATTAAGGGTGAAAAAACTGGTAAAGATATTACGATTAAAGATGCAATTATTATTGGATTATTTGAAGCAATAACTATTATTCCTGGAATATCTCGAAGCGGAACCGTTTTAGTTGCTTGCTTAATATGTAAACTTAAGAAAGAAGATGCTTTAAAATATACTTTCATGTTATATTTCCCGGTTAGTCTAGGAGCAATGGTTCTAAAAGTATCCGACTTAGGAGGAACCTCTTCAGCATTACTACTTCCATATTTTATTGGTATGTTATTTGCTCTTATAGTTACATATTATTCATATCAATGGTTAAGTAGATTAGTTAAAAATGGTAAATTATGGAAATTTTCTATATATTGTTTGCTTCTAGCTTTATTTATATTTATTTACTTTAGATAATTAATTTAATAAATAAATAGAAATATTTAGAACTAAGGCAAAAATAAGCCATAAAAGATACGGTGCATTTAAAAATGCACTTATTTTTGCTATGGAATAAAATTCTCTAATCATTAATATAACCAATAGAATTATTATAAGTATCCATATAAAAGATAATAAATATGCTTTAAAAGAAAAGAATATAAAACTCCATAAGAGATTTAATATTAGTTGAATAATGTATAAAATCATAGCTTTATCTACTCTATCATTTACTCTATTTATGATGATATAAGTAGATATTCCCATTAAAATATAGAGAATTGTCCAAGCTATTGGAAAGACTATACTTGGGGGCGCAAAAAATGGTTTAATAACTGTTTTATAACTATTATAATTAATTAGTAAACTAACTAAAAAGGCAAACCCCAATGGTCCGCCTATACATATTAATAATTCTTTATAATTTATTTTCATATCTCATCACTAATAATAGTATATAAATTATAATAATAAATTATTCATAAATACCTAAATAGTATTTCTTTTTTCCTTTTTTTATTAAATATACCTTTTTATCAATAGCATTATCCTTCTTAATAACTTTAGTTGAATCTGTTATCTTTTCATTATTTAAACTAATTGCATTACCACCAATTAATTCTCTAGCCTCTCTTTTACTACTAGCTATACCACCATTAACTAATAAGTCTTCTAAAATAACATTATCTTCCAAAGTAACTTTTTCTATATCTTTAAAATTAGTTAAAATATCATCACTAGTTAATTTTTTAATGTCATCAGTAAATAATGCTTTACTCATCATTTCTGCTTTATTATATGCTTCTTCTCCATGTAAATGAGTAATTATTTCTTTAGCCAAAGCTTTATGAGCCTCTCTTAATTCAGGATGCTCTTGATTCTTCTTATCTAACTTTTCAATTTCTTCTTTAGATAAAAAGGTTAATTTTTTCAAATAATCTATAATCATTGAATCTTCTAAATTAATTAGATATTGATATAATTCATAACTAGATGTTTTATTCTTGTCTAGCCATAAAGCATTCCCTTCAGTTTTACCAAATTTCTTTCCTGTTGAATCAGTCACTAAAGGCATAACCATTCCATATGCTTCTTTATCTATTTTCTTTCTTATTAATTCTATTCCTGAAGTAATATTTCCCCATTGATCAGAACCTGCAACTTGTAATGTAACATTTCTATTCTCATATAGATATAGAAAATCCAATGCTTGTAAAATCATATAAGAAAACTCAGCATATGTTATACCTGTTTCTAATCTAGACTTAACCTTATCTTTAGCCAACATGTAATTAACATTGAAATATTTGCCATAATCTCTTAAAAAATCAATGACATTTATATCTTTAGTCCAATCCCAGTTATTAACTACTTCAAAGCCAAATATTTCTTCAGCTTGTTTTTTTAGGCCAATAAAGTTTTTTTCAACTTCTTCTTTAGTAATCATTGGCCTTTCACTATCTGGTTTAGGATCTCCAATTAACCCAGTAGCGCCTCCTACTAAAAGAATTGGATGATGGCCATAGGCTGCTAATCTTTTTGATATCAAAAATGAAGAATAATGCCCTATATGCATTGAATCAGCAGTTGGATCTGTTCCAATATAGAATGTTAGTCCTCCTTCGTTTAATTTATCAATTAAATCTGGACTACTAATATCTTGAATTAATCCACGCCATTTTAAATCTTCATAACAATTCATTTTTATTCCTCCTTAAATAAAAAAATTCAAAAACCAAGGTTAAGGACGAGATGACCCGCGGTACCACCTTAATTTATGAATTAATCATACACTTTAAAACTATTAACGCTAGTAACGATTTAGCTCCAGAGTCGTAAATTCCTTCATCGCTAACACATAAATTATACAATTAATAAAACAATAAATCAATTAATTATTATCTACATTATGATATATTTCAGTAACATCATCGATATCATCCAACATTTTATATAATTTTTTAAATGTTTCTAAATCTTCATCATTTAATGCTGTTTTCTCTTTAGGAAACATTCCTATTTGATCTATATCATAACTAACATTTGGCTCTATCTTTTCAATAACATCTTGAACTTTATTATGATCATTTGGATGCATAGAAATAGTTATTAATCCATCTTCATCTTCATAATCAATTATATCTATTCCTTCATTAAGTAATTCTTCAAATATTTCTTCAGATTTTGAACTATTAAAAGAAATAACTCCTAAATAATCATAATTATAAGAAACGGAATTTGTTACGCCTAAACTCTTATGAACCTTGTTAAAAGCCGCACGAACTTCTCCAACTGTTCTATTAACATTATCAGTTAAAGTTTTAATTATCAATGTTGAAGCTCCAGGTCCAAATCCCTCATAAATAACTTCTTGATAGTCTTCACCACCTACTCCTTTAGCTTTATCAATAGCTCTATTAATAATATCACTAGGTACTTGATTCTTTTTAGCTTTTTCTACCAATCTTTTTAATGTTGCATTCGCTTCAATATCTGGAACACCTTTTTTAGCAGCTAAATATATTTCTTTAGCAAATGTTGTATATATTTTTCCTTTAGCAGCTCCAGTTGCTTGAATACTTGCTTTTCTAACTTCGTATGCTCTTCCCATTATAACCTCCTAAAAAATACGTAAACTACGAATATATTCATAAACAAAGTGTTTACTTTTAGTATTAGTTTTAATATATTGAATTTGTTTTAAAACTCTATAAACATTAAAATAACTACTATCTTCTTTTAACATAACATATTCTAAACACTTAATAATTAATTCTTTATCACTACAACTTTTAAAATATTTTTTACATTTTTTATATAACTCTTTGTCTCCTTTTTTAACTAGAGTTTTATAAACCATTGGCGAACATTTTTTAAATATATAATTATAACCATCATAATTCTTTAATATTTTTAAAGTATCATAATAACCTAATTTAATATTTTCTTTTATCTTGCTAGTATTAACATTTAAAGTACTTCCTAAATGTCTAGAAGGAGTTATTCTTATAACTTTATGTTCATCCTGAACTTTTCTACTAAATCCAACTCCTTGAATTTCTACAGAATATACTTTATCATAACCTTTATTTAATAACATATTAATTGGATTATTATCATAAAATCCTCCATCAATATAATATTTATTATCTATTAATTTAGTGGTTTTAAAAATAGGCAAATTACAACTAGCTAATATATATTCAGATAGTTTTCCTTTTTTCATATCTTCTTTAAATAGATACAAAGGTTTTAAATCATTAACTCTTACAGTTACTAACCCATAGTCCATAGGACTAGAGAAAATAGCCTCTTCATCTATCATTTCATCCAAAGCTTTTTTTAAGTTAACATTGTCAATTCCCTTTTTTTTGACTATTAAAGTCATTTGTTCAATACCATAAACTAACTCTTTGAATTTTTGATTAGAATTGACACTGTCAACAAATTTTGAATTTAATCCTAATAGTTCACCAACATTACAATTAAACCAAAAATTATATAATTCTTTTTCTTTACCTGAAGCAATCATCGCTCCATTAAAAGCTCCGATGGATGTTCCTGCTACTCCAGAAACTTTAATACCACATTTTTTAAAAGCTAAATACGCTCCAATTTGATAAGAGCCTTTTACTCCTCCGCCTGCTAGTACTAATCCAACCATTTTATCACCTTTTCTATTTTTTAAAGAATAATAAAGGCTTAGCTATAAGCTTTCTTATTCTTCTGTTATTACCTCTTCTTTTTAATCTCTGATAGTAATTATTTAATGAATCATGACGATATTTTATTAAATTATCTAATTCATCACTATCAGCCAATTCTGGACTATAATAATTCTTTTCTAAAAATAATCTAGATAGAATATATTTAAAACTAATTCCTTCATATTTTAATATGTTTCTTAATATGTCTTTATATAATACTCTACCACTTGCACCCATACCAACATTATAAATCTTTTTGTTTAATATATCTTTTTTCTCAATTGCTTTAACAAAAGCATATGCTGCATCATTTTTAGTTGTTACTTCAACTATAGAATTATTTTTAACATTAAACATAAATGGTTCATTAATAACACTATTTAGAACTAAAGAAACTCTTAAAATTGTCCAATTTTTTAATTTCTTTTTTATTAATTGTTCTGTCCTATATTTATTTAAATTATAATTAGTTAATTTTCCTTCATTAATATGCTCTTTAACATGACCACTTAAACTGCTATCGTAAAGTGAAGTTGTTGATGCATATATTAAATAGCAATTCTTATTATAATAATTTATAGCTTTTATAATATTCTCTGTTCCATAATACTCAACAGTTTCACCAAGGGAATAGCTAATGTCACTCATTGGTGGCATAGCGCTAGCTAAATGAATAATTACATCATGGCCTTTTACTAATGCCTCCATTAAAACTGAATCATTAATATCACCATATAAAACATTTATTCTCTTATGATATTTTTTTAATAACTTTTGACTTCTTTTATTTTTTAAATCTAGAGCTGTAATTTCATATTTTCCTTCACTAAGTAAATACTTAATAACACATAAACCAATACTTCCAGCAGCTCCTGTAACTAATACTTTCTTCATATAAACTCCTATAAAAAGTTTGCTATTACTAATATAATAATGCCTATTATAATACCATATATAGTTTCTTTCTTATGTAAATAATTCTTTACTTCTCCAAACAATTCAAATATCAATATATATAGTAACATTCCAAACGTTATTGCTAATAAAATATTAAGAATATTATTATCTATTGAGCCAAACATTATAAATATTAAAGCTCCAAGTAAAGAACTTAGGCATAATAAAATGATAAGTATAGGTTTAGTTTTCTTTTCTTCCAATGAATTGCCTATTTGAAATCCCAAAGGAATATTATGCAATGATATTCCTAACATCATTAATAAACCAGATTTAACACTAGATAAAGTTACACTATATAAAGATAATCCTTCTATCATATTATGAACTGTTAAAGCCAAAATAGTTATTATTCCTATATGATTCAAATGATTTTCATGATCATGCTTATCACAATGGCTATCAGAATGTTCATGATGATGATGAGGAACTAATTTATCAAGTAAGATTAAAATCAAAAAGCCAATTACTAACGGAATAAGTAAATATGGATTTTTATCTTCAATTAATTCAGGCCCTAAATCAAATAGTAATAAACCCAATAGAACAACCATGGCTAAAGCAATAGTTAATCTGCTAGTCCATTCTTTGTTATTATTTTTCTTTAATAAGACTATTCCTATTAAAAAGAATAATCCTGTTAAACCAGTAAACAATATACCTGTCAACATAAAACCACCTACTTAATTTTACCATTGTTTCAATGAAAAAGATAGTTTTTTAAACTATCTATTTTACTCTTTCACATTCTTGTATTTTAAATTCAATTGTAGCTGATGATTTCTTTCCAGCATTGTTTGCTTGGTTATAATCGCGATAATTTCTAAATATCATATTATAATTCCAATTATGAACTGTTGGATTATTATCTTTCATATCATTAGTTATATATACATCTTTTATTTCGTATACACCTTTATTTAATGCTACAACATCAAATGAATAATCTTTAGTTCCTGGTTCTTTTTTGTTGTTTTCATAACCATGCATATTAAATATTAATTGATTTTTCAAAGTTCCCATTGGACTATCATTTTTAATATATTTATTTTCAATTTCATTTTTAACTAATGAGAACTTAATTGAATATTTACATCTTGATTTTCCACTTTGAGATTTTAATGAAATTGAGTTTGTTCCGGCTAAACTCTTAATTTCAACATATTCATTTTCTCCAACTGCATCTTTAGTCATGCTTTCAGCTGGAACAAAGAAATCTATATCTCCAGAGTTTAACATTGAAACTAAAACATCTACTGCTTCGCTTACGTTTGTATTTATTGTAGAACTAGATGTTTCGTCGATAATCTTGATGCTTTCTATAGAAGGATCGATATTTAAATCAGGTTTGCCATCGCCATCTATATCAATATTTAAATCAGGATAACCATCACCATTTGTATCAACGTTTAAATCTGGCTTGCCATTATCATCACGATCAGTATTAACTAGATTTGTATCCGGTTTACCATCTCCATTAGTATCAACATTAACATCTGGTTTACCATCACCATTAATATCTATATTTGTGTCTGGCTTGCCATTATTATCAGTATCTAAATTAATATCTGGTTTGCCGTCGCCATTAGTATCGATGTTTGTATCTGGCCTTCCATCTCCATTAATATCACAGTTTACTTCACATTTGCCATCTTTTCCAGTGGTTGAATTTGTTGTATTTGTATCTGGTTTACCATCACCATTAGTATCGCAGTTTAAATCACATTTGCCATCTTTATCAAGGTCAATATTTAAATCTGGAACTCCATTTTTATCTGTATCAATGTTTGTATCTGGTTTGCCATCACCATTAGTATCACAGTTTAAATCGCATGAACCATCATAATTAACATCAATGTTTGTATCTGGTTTGCCATCTCCATTGGTATCACATTTTAAATCACACTTACCATCTTTATTAGTATCAAGATTTAAGTCTGGTTTGCCATCTCCATTGGTGTCACAATTTAAATCACATTTGCCATCTTTGTTTGTATCAATATTTATGTCTGGTTTTCCATCTCCATTTATATCTATATTTGTATCAGGATAACCATCTTTATTTGTATCACAGTTTAAATCACATTTACCATCTTTATTGGTATCGGTATTAGTCAAATTTTTATCTGCATCACCATCACCATCAGTATCAACATTAACATCTGGTTTGCCATCACGATCAATATCTATATTTGTATCAGCAACACCATTACCATCAGTATCGATATTAACATCTGGTTTGCCATCATGATTAATATCTATATTTGTATCTGGGTAACCATCGCCATTAGTATCACAGTTTACATCGCATTTACCATCACCATCAGAATCGATGTTAGTAAGATTTTCGTCCGCTTTACCATCACCATTAGTATCAACATTAACATCTGGTTTTCCATCGCCGTTTAAGTCGATATTTAAATCAGGCTTATTATTTCCGGTAGAGTCTATATTAACATCTGGTTTCTTATCACCATTAGTATCAATATTTACGTCTGCTACTCCATCGCCATCAACATCAATGTTATAATCGGCTTTTTTATTTCCTGTTGAATCACAGTTAAGATCACAAATATTATCTCCATCAATATCGATATTGATATCAGGAATACCATCGCCATCCAAATCATAGTTAATAATGATGTATCCAATAAATTCACCAGGATCATCTTGGCTTCTCTTGCCGCCTCCTCTTCGATATCCTGTATCTATTTCAATAATAAAATCATCAACAATTAATATAAAGCACATTAACATTATGATAACCATAATAACTATTGACATTAACTTTTTCTTTTTAATGTTTTTTTCTTCCATTATTAACTCACCTATTCCTCAATTCTTCCATTTACGGTTGCGCTTTTAACTTCCAATTTTAAATAAACATATTTTCCAATTTCTGATACTGGAGTACCTTCCTCTAGCCATACATATATCCGATAACTTCTTGATGCTGAAGCTTGAACTATATTTCTAATTATAGGATATACATTTTGATTTGTAGGAGTTAAATTTGTAACTAATGTCCAATACTTGGTGTTTTGAGCAGTTCCAAAATTAACCCAAGCATTATTAGTTACATCATATATGCCTATAACCATGTATTGCATAGATAATAAATCTGAAGAAGAAACACCATTTGGTAAATCATCATATTCTAAACTAACAGAATAATCAGCATCTAAATTACCAGTATTATTTAATACCAAAGTTGCATAAGAATAATTTGAACTAATTGTGCTATTAGAACTAGTTGGCAATTCATCTTCGTCAATTGGATACAATTCATCACCACTTAATGCTGAAGAGCCATTAATTGTCACTTCCAAATCTCCGGCAGTGATTTTTTGGATCGTAGTTTGAGATTTAACGGAAAAAACATATGAATAGGATACTCTTATCGTGGTAATAGTTAGAATTATTACTGAAATAAGAATTAGTTGAACATCACGTTTGAATCCTCTTCCTCTCATTCTACTTCACCTTATTCTAAGTTTAACACATTATTTGGAAAGTAACAACCCAAATTGGCTCTTTTTTAAGCAAAAAATTGATAGACAAAAACGGAATAATAATGCTATAATAGCATAGGTTTACGGGGTGAAAAGAATTATGAATATAAGAAATGTAGCAATTATTGCTCATGTTGACCATGGCAAAACTGCACTTGTAGACGAAATATTAAAATATGTTGGAACTTTTAGGGATAATCAGGATGTATCTAATTTTTCAATGGATTCTAATGCTATCGAAAGAGAACGTGGAATAACTATTTTAGCTAAAACAACTTCTATTATTTATAATGATATAAAAATAAATATATTAGATACGCCAGGTCATGCTGACTTTGGTGGTGAAGTTGAAAGAATAATGAAAATGGTTGATGGTGTTATTCTCGTTGTTGATGCATATGAGGGACCTATGCCACAAACAAGATTTGTATTAAAAAAAGCCATTGATGCCGGTGTTCAACCTATAGTAGTTATCAATAAAGTTGATAAACCAACATCAAGAATCAAAGAAGTTGTTGATGAAGTATTAGAATTATTCTTAGATTTAGGTGCTAGTGATGAACAACTAGATTTTAAAGTGGCATATACTAGCGCTTTAAATGGAACTTCTAGTTTAAATAGTGATCCTTCTACTCAAGAAAAATCTTTTAAATGTATATTGGATTTAATAATTAATGAGATTAAAGCTCCAGAAGGAGATATTAATAAACCTTTTCAATTTCAACCTGCTCTACTAGATTACAATGATTATGTAGGCAGAATTGCTATTGGAAGAATATTTAATGGTAAAGTTAAAGTTGGTCAAATGGTTAATTGTTTAAGATTAGACGGAAGTGAAAAACAATTCAGAGTTCAAAAATTATTTAGTTTTAATGCTTTAAATAGAATTGAAGTTGACGAAGTTGAAGCTGGAGATATTTGTGCAATTGCTGGCTTAGAAGATATTTCAGTTGGAGAAACTATTACCGAGGTTAATAATCATGATCGATTACCTATAATTCATATTGATGAACCAACATTACAAATGACATTTGGCGTTAATTCTTCTCCATTTTCTGGATTAGATGGAAAGTTATTAACATCAAGAAAAATAGGAGAAAGATTAGAAAAAGAAACGCAAAAAGATGTCAGTTTAAAAGTTGAACAAATTGATTCAGAAAACTTTTTGGTTTCTGGAAGAGGTGAACTACATCTATCTATATTGATTGAAAACATGAGACGCGAAGGTTTTGAACTACAAGTGTCAAAACCTAAGGTTATTATTAAAGAAATAGATGGAGTTAAGTGTGAACCTTATGAGGATTTGCAAATTGAAGTTGATGATGAATATATGGGTGGCGTCATCGAAGAATTATCTACACGTGGCGCAATAATGGATAATATGTCTCATATTGGTTCATTAACAAGAATTAATTATACTATTCCTTCAAGGGGATTAATTGGTTTTGCAACAAACTTTATGACATTAACTAAAGGCTATGGTATTATGAATCATACATTTAAAGAATATCTTCCTTTAGCGTCACTCGCTTTAGGTGAAAGAAAACTTGGGGTTCTAGTGTCAACTGATAACGGAAAAGCTACTGCGTATAGCCTTGGTGCTTTAGAAGATAGAGGTATTATGTTTGTAGAACCCAATACTGAAGTATATGAGGGAATGATAGTTGGTGAATGTAATAGAGATAATGATTTAGCAGTAAATGTTGTAAAAGGAAAAGAATTAACTAATACTAGAGCAGCATTCTCTGATAAAACTGTTGTTTTAAAAAGACCTAGACCTATTACTTTAGAATATGCCTTAGATTATATCAATCAAGACGAATTAGTTGAAGTTACTCCTCATTTTATTCGTTTAAGAAAAGTTATATTAAATACAGAGCAAAGAAAAAAACATGACGCAAAAAAATAGTCATGTTTTTTTATTAGCAAAACTCAAGTAGTATTACTATTAATATATAATACTATTTGCTTTTTCGATGAATTCGTTGTATATTTATACACGAAGCAGACGCTCCTAAATCAGCCTCGCCTTTATTTAAAGAAAGAGCTGACTGAGCGTTTGCTTTTTTTATCTTTACACTTTATAATGTTTTTCTATATCTATAAACCTTGAACTATCAAAATCGTCATTATATACTAGTATATTAAAAAACTATAATAAAGTAATAATAGTTTTAAATAAAAAAAGAAATTGACTACAACTACAAATAAAGCGTAGCTAAATCAAAAGAAAAGCTCCCGCAAAAGGAACTTATTGACAAATTGGTAACCCGTACGGGGTTCGAACCCGTGAATGCTGCGCTGAGAACGCAGTGTGTTGAACCGCTTCACCAACGGGCTAAATAACTAAAAATAGTTTATCATGAAGTTATACTTTGTGCAATAAAAAGAAGATAAATTAATTATCTTCCATTATTTAATTCTCTGATTCTTCTAATTGCTGAACTTGTTTTAACAAATTCTTCCCAATTTTCTCTTGATCCAAATGACAAATCATCAGTTATAATACGAACTCTATCTTTATTATTTAAACGATAATTATCTTCAACTTTTTTATCATTTACTAAAGCATATTGCATTGTATTTCCTATATCTGCATTGATTTTATAGGCAAAATCTACAGGAGTTGCTCCTTTAGGTAATTCAATTATTTCACCTTGAGCAGTATAAACATATATTTGATCACCGAACAACTCACTTTTTATTTGATTAACAAAATCTTTATTATCAGCAAACATACTATTGATTTCAACTAAAGAATTAAAAAATTGATATTTACTTCTTAAATCATTTTGCATTGTTTCTCTAGCTAACCCCTTGTCAATGTCCCATTTAGCAGTTAATCCAAATGATGCTACTTTATCCATTGCAAATGTTCTAATTTGTGTTTGAACTAACCTTTCATTGGGACCAAAGACTGTGGTATGTAAACTTTGATACATATTGGTCTTTGGATTACATATATAATCTTTAAATTTATCATTAACTGGATGATATTCATGATGAATTAATCCTAAAGATTTATAACAATTTTCAATACTATCTACCATTATTTTTAATGCTAATAAATCATGAATTTCTGATAATTTGCTTCCCTCTTTTAATCTCTTATAGATACCATATATATTTTTAGTTCTAATCTTTATTTCTGTGGGAATATTATTATCTTCTAATATACTTTTTATTTTAATTAGCATTTCCTCAAGATAATGATAATTACTACTATAGATTTTTTTCATTCTCTCTTCTATAGATTTGTATTCATCGGGAACTAGATACTTTAAAGATAAATCTTCTAATTCGGATTTTATACGATAGGCCCCGATGCAATAAGCTAAAGGAGCGAATATATCTATTGTTTCTAAAGCATTTTCTTTTTGTTTAAAAGGAGTCTTATATTGCAAAGTTCTCATGTTATGTAATCTGTCAGCTAATTTAATTATGATTATACGAACGTCTTCGGTAATTCCTAATATAATCTTGCGCATATTAGCCATTTCTAACTCTTCCTGAGTAGAAAAATTCATTTTTGATAATTTTGTTACACCATCCACTAAATTAGCAACATTTTGATTAAAATCATGCGCTATATCTTCTTTAGTTATTTTTGTGTCTTCTAAGGTATCATGTAAAAGTCCAGCACATACTGTATCACGATCAGCATGCATTTCGGCTAAAATATACGCAACTTCTAAAGGATGAGTAATATATGGCTCCCCGCTTTGTCTAAACTGACCTTCATGAGAAGCCTTTGCGTATTCATATGCTTTTGTAATTATTTCTTCTTCTTCTGGATTATAATTGCGAACTAATTCTAAAAAATCATTTAATGAAATCTTTTCCATTATTCCACCTCCATAAGATTAAAAGCGGAGAGCCCGCATCTAATCGGCCATCTCCGCTTTGTCGCCATATGAAACTATACCCTCAATTATTGAGTGAAAGAATATATCATAATTATGTTTTGGACTATTCTTTCTTTTCATATTGCCCTCTCAAAAATAAATATGCAATCAATTTACTACTTTTTTTTATTGTTGTCAAGTATTTTTTTAAAAAAATCTAAAATAAAATATATGCCAAATATCCAATCATTTTTCTATAATCCACATATATTACCATGTAAGGAGTGTTTTCGTGAAAAAAAATATTATGTTTTTTTTAATAGTTATTGTTATTATCATCATTAGTAGTATATCTATAAAATATATATTCAATAAAAAGAACAAGCCAAAAGATGAGAAAACTATTAAAGTAGCTGAGGTAACTCATAGTGTCTTCTATACTCCATTTTACGTCGCTATTGAAAATGGTTTTTTTAAAGAAGAGGGTTTAGATATAGAGTTACTACTCGTTAGTGGGAGCGATAATGTTGCAGCGTCTGTTCTATCTGGCGATACTGATGTTGGTTTAGCTGGACCAGAATCTGCTATCTATGTTTACTTAGGTGGTGAAAAAGATTATTTACAAGTATTCTCTGGTTTAACTAAAAGAGATGGTCAATTTATTATTGGTAGAGACAAAGATTTTAACTGGCGAGAATTAATTGGCAAAGAAATACTTGTTGGTCGTTCAACAGGAATGCCTGCATTAAGCTTTTTTAAAGCCTTAGAAAATAAAGGTATTGCTAAAGAAGATATAATTATTAATACTTCAATAGAGTTTGCTGAATTGGCGGGAACTTTTATTGGCGGAACTGGTGACTATGTTAATTTATTTGAACCCCTAGCATCTAACTTAGAGAAAAAGAATCAAGGATATGTTTTAGAAAGCGTGGGTCTTTCTTCCAATGAATTTCCATATACTGCTTTCTACGCCAGAAAAAGTGATTTAAGTAAAAATAAAAATACATATGTCGGTTTTACTAAAGCTATAGCTAAAGGACTTAAATGGACTTTGGAAAATGATAGTTTAAATGTTGCTAAAGTCATAAAGAAAGACTTTGCTGAAACAAAAGAAGAAGATTTAACAATAATGATAGATAGATATAAAGATGCTGATGTTTGGTTGGAAAATCCTATTATAAAAAAAGATTTTTACCAATCTTTAGTAACTCTATTAAAAGATAATAATTTAATTAAAGATGAAGTTTATTATAGTAAGTTAATTAATAATCTATATGAATAATATAATTAAGATTAAGAATATAAGCAAAAAATATCGAAATAAGAACGGAGAAATAGATGCAATAAAGAATATAGATTTAGAAATAAATCAAGGAGAAATAATTTCTTTAATTGGCCCTTCTGGATGTGGTAAATCTACTCTTTTATCTATTATTGCAAATATAGATAAAGATTTTAAGGGAACAATAAATAAAGATAAGAATATTAAAATTGCTTATATGTTACAAAATGATGCTTTACTACCATTTCTAACAGTATATGAAAATATTTTATTAAGTCTAAAAATTAAAAAATGTATATCTAAGGATAAAATAGATTATATTAATTATTTATTAAAAATATATAATTTAGAGGAGTTTAAAAATAGTTATCCTAGTAGCTTATCAGGAGGAATGAGGCAAAGAGTTGCTTTAATCAGAACCTTGGCTTTAAAACCAGATATTCTATTACTAGATGAACCCTTTAGTGCTCTTGATGGAAAATTTAGATTATTAATAAGCGATGATGTTTATCAAATAGCCAAAAAAGAAAATATTACAGTTATTTTAGTTACTCATAACTTGGAAGAAGCAATTACTTTATCTGATAAAGTAATTGTATTAACTAAAAGGCCTTCTTCAATTAAAAAGGTTATTAATATAAATATTAATAAACCTACTATATACGAAAAAAGAATAGATACTAAGTTTAATTACTATTTTGATGAACTTTGGAAAGCGTTAGATTTAAATGAGTAAAGAACAAAAAGAATATTTGAAAAAACTTAAGAAAGAAAAATATATTATATTTTTCTTTCAATTGTTAATCATTTTTACATTTCTATTTCTTTGGGAAGAACTATCTTCCAAAGGAATAATTAGTTCTTTTATCTACTCTAGTCCATCAAGAATACTAAAAACTATCAATAGTTTAATAATAAATAATAACCTTTTTATTCATATATGGATAACTTTAAAAGAAACAATTATTTCTTTTGTTTTAGGAATATCTATGGGATTTATTATTGCTTGTTTATTATATGAATTTAAATTGTTTGCTAAAGTAATAGATCCTTTTTTAACTATGCTTAACTCTTTACCCAAAGTGGCATTAGGTCCATTAATAATAATTATATTTGGTGCTAATATAAAAAGTGTTATTATAATGGCTTTATTAATAAACTTAATAACTAGTATTATAACTATATATAATGGTTTTATTAGAACTAATGAATTTGAATTAAAACTATTTGAGACTCTTAATGCCACCAAGGGACAAACTCTACTATACTTAATAATTCCTAGTAGTTATCAAACTATTATATCTTCGTTTAAGTTATGTATTGCTCAGACTTTAGTTGGAGTTATCATGGGTGAATTCTTAGTAAGTAAAGCTGGTATAGGATACTTAATTGTTTATGGAAAACAGATTTTTAATTTAGACTTAGTGATGACAGGAATTATCCTTCTAGCCATTCTATCTTATCTTCTTTATAAATTAGTTATAACATTAGAAAATAAATTATTAAGACAAAAATAAAAGAACCAAATCGGTTCTTTTTAATATTGTAATCCCCATATTACATGATGTTTAGCTTTTTTGCCACAGCATACACATTTACCAGTAACTAAAGGTTCATCAACGATACATCTAGATTTACATCCTTTAATTTCTTTTATTTTTAATTCACAATCTGAATCACCGCACCAATCGGCATGAATAAATCCTGGTTGAGTATTTAAAATATTTTCCATTTCTTTTAAATCTTTAGCAGTGAATGTTAATTCTTCTCTTCTTTTTAAAGCTCTTTCATACATATCTTTTTGAATTGTATCTAACATTTTTGATACATATTTAACAATATCTTCTTTAACATTTACTTTAGATTTTTCTTTGGTATCTCTTCTAGCCACAGTTAATTCATTATTATCTAAATCACGAGAACCAATTTCGATTCTTAATGGAATACCATTAACTTCAGCTTCAGCAAACTTAAATCCTGGTGATTTATCACTATTATCTATATAAGAAATGATATTCTTTTTATTTAACTTAGTATTAATTGTATTAGCTAAATCTAAAACTTTTTTATCGTCTCCAATTGGAATAATAACTACTTGTCTTGGAGCAATTCTTGGTGGTAAAACTAATCCATCATCATCAGCATGAACCATAATTAATGCTGCGATCATTCTAGTTGCTATTCCCCAAGATGTTTGATAAACATGTTCTAATTTATTATCTTTATTTGTAAATTTTACATCATAAGCCTTACTAAACTTTTGACCAAAATAATGACTAGTTCCATCTTGTAAACATACTCCATTATACATCATATCTTCATTAGTTATAGTAAATTCAGCTCCTGCAAACTTTTCTTTTTCAGTTTTTAAACCAATTATAGAAGGTATTGCTAATATTTCATGGTGAAACCATTTATATACTTCAGCCATTTGATAAGTCTCTTTAATTGCGTCCTCTTCACTTGCATGAACAGTGTGACCTTCTTGCCATAAAAATTCTCTACTTCTTAAAAATGGTCTAGTTTCTTTTTCCCATCTTAAAACATTACACCATTGATTATATAACATAGGTAAGTCTCTATAAGTTCTAACATGAGTTTTATAATAATCACAAAATAAAGTCTCTGATGTAGCTCTTATACAATGTCTTTCTTCTAGTTCTTTACGGCCACCTATAGTTACCCAAGCAAGTTCTGGAGCAAATCCAGCAACTAACTCTTTTTCTTTATTTAATAAATTCTCGGGAATCAATAACGGCATTTGAACATTGACATGTCCCAATTCTTTAAATTTTTTATCAAGTTCATATTGCATTCTTTCCCAAATAGCATACCCATTGGGTTCAATAGCAATACATCCCTTCACAGATGTATAATCAGCTAATTTGGCTGCTCTAACTACATCGGTATACCATTTAGCAAAATCTAAATCTCTACTTGTAATACTTTTATTTGCCATATTTGTTCTCCTTCTTTTTTTAATTATAACATAAAATAAAATGGAAAAAAGCCACAGGGCTTTAATTTTTACTTACTTGGAATAATTCAACATCTACTGATGTCTCTTGACCAAATAAATCAATAATAATATTTAAACGATTATTTTCATTATCAATATTATCTACTTTTCCAATCATTCCTTTGAATGGTCCATCAACAATAGATACTTCATCGCCGACTTTTAAGTCATCTTCGATATTAACTCGGCTCATACCCATGTTTACTAAAATACGATCTATTTCTTGAGGTAATAATGGTGTTGGTTTAGCACCTTTTCCACTTGATCCGATAAATCCAGTAACTCCTGGAGTATTACGAACTATATACCAAGCTTCATCAGACATAACCATTTCTACTAAAATATAACCAGGAAACATTTTTTTGATTTTTTCCTTTTTTACGCCATCTTTTACTTCTACTTCTTTTGTTTCTGGAATAACAATTCTGAAGATATAATCTTGCATTCCCATTGATTCTATTTTAGCTTCTATTTTTTCTTTTACTTTAGTTTCATGACCAGAGTAAGTATTAACAACATACCATAACTTTTCCATTAGTTAAATAACCCCTTTACAAAAGCCATGAATAAACTCAATAATTCAAAGAATAAAACTAAAATAATAACAAATATAATTGTAGCAATAGTATATTTGATTATTTCTTTAGCAGTAGGCCACTTAACCAATTTTAATTCTTTTCTTATGCCTGCTAAAAATTTTTCCTTGGGTTTATTATTTTTTTCTTTCTTTTTATTATCAACTTTTTTCTTAATATTTTTTTCTTTTGCCATTAGAACCTCCTAAAAATTATTTAAATTAAAAAACTCTTTCGAGTTCATTAATAATATAGCATAATTGATGTATTTATGCAACAAAAAGTTAAGATCTAATCTAATCAACTATTTTGCTAATCGCGCTCATTACAGCTAATTTACCATATTCATATGTTAAAGATCCTTGTTGAAAAGCCATATATGGCTTTTTCAAAGGACCATCACAAGATATCTCTATGGAAGATCCCTGAGTGAAGGAACCAGACGCCATAATAATTTTATCTTCATAACCTGGCATATCTGTAGGTATTGGAAGAACATTAGAATCTATTGCTGAACAAGCTTGGATTCCTTCACAATACTTAATCAATTTTTCCTTATCGTTAAAAATAATTGTTTGAACTATATCTACTCTTTTATCATCATATTTAGGATTAACATTATATCCTAGTTTATCAAGAACTTTACTAGTTAGAACAGCTACTTTTAGACTACTATTAACTACACTTGGGGCATGATATATGCCCATTAATATCTCTTTATTAGCGTGAAGTGAAGGCCCAACTTCTTTGCCTTCTCCCGGAACAGTTAATCTTTCTGATACTAGTTTAATTAAATCTTTTTTTCCTGCTACATAACCACCATTAGAAGCGATTCCACCGCCTAAGTTTTTAATTAAAGAACCAACTATAATATCGGCACCTACCTCTAAAGGAGATTTTTCTTCAACAAATTCACAGTAACAATTATCTACCATAATTAAGACATTTTTATTTACTTTTTTTATCTCTTTTATTATTTTTTCAATTTTATCTATAGATATACTATCCCTTTGGGAGTAGCCTCTACTCCTTTGGATTTCAATTAATTTAACTGAATTATTATTTAAATAATTTATAATGTTAGGACAATTGAAATCATTATCCTTTAAGTCAATTTGATCATAAGTAATACCATATGATTTTAAAGAACTAGGATTATCTTTAATACCTATAACTTCATGTAATGTATCATAAGGAGTTCCCGTTATACTTAATATTTTATCATTAGGTCTTAGTAAGCCAAATAAAGTAACAGTTAAAGCATGAGTTCCAGAAATAAATTGGTTTCTAACTAAGGCATCTTCGCCTCCTAAAACTCTTGCAAATACTCTTTCTATTTTTTCTCTTCCAATATCTCCATATCCATATCCAGTTGTGCCAAAAAAATCACTTTCTTGAATATTTTCTTCATGAAATGCATTTAAAACTTTTAAAGTGTTATTGAAACAATTATTATCTAAAGCAGTAAAGATATTTTTTAATTTTTCCTCTTCTTCTAAAACTAGATTATATATATCTTTATTTATATTAAAACTCTCTAAATACTTATTCATCTACATCACCCATTTTAATTATTTCACCGCTTCTTATATCATCATTTATTATCATTTCTATTATTTTTAAAGCTACATCTTCTTTTTTTAATAATTCTTTTTGGTTAATTCTTTTTAATTCTTCTTTTAAATAATTAGGTTCCATATCTAAGACAGATTGGGTATTAATCCAATTTGGTGATAAAGCACATACCTTTAGATTAGGAAATCTTTGAGCTAAATTTTTTGTTAAATTTTCTAGTCCTGCTTTAGAAGAAGCATAGTCCATAGATAAAACACTATATGTTGAAGAAGCATCAGTAGAAGATATATTAATTATGACTTTTAACTCGGGAACTAAAGAAGCATATTTACACATTAAAAAACTCCCAACTAAGTTAACCTCTAAAACTCTCATAAATTCTTCTTTACTTTTATCATATATATCATTATCCATGGTTAATGCAGCAACATTAACTAAAACATCTATTTTTTCATGTCTTTTTTGAACATCTTCAAATAACTTCTTTACTTCTATTTCATTACTAATATCACATTTAAACATATCATATAGAGCCTCAACTTTATGAGTATTATATACCCCAATAACATCAGCTCCATAACTATGTAATATATCACATAAAGTTTTTCCAAGACCAGTTGAGGCTCCAGTTACTAAAACATTCAAATTAGAAAAATCCATAATATCACCAATTTCTTAAATCTTTTATATTATATACTCAAACAAAATAAAAAAACAACTTATTTAAGTTGTTTAATATTTTATATCTTCTAATAAAGTATCTATTTGTTTAGCATATTCATTAGTTCCAGCAACGAATATTAATGTTTCTTTTACTCTAGAAATAATAATATATTCTTTATCAGAAATTGCTACTACTTTAGAAAATACTGCTCCAGTAGTTTCTTTATTTTTACTGTCACTAGTTATATATTCTGATATAGCTTTTTTATATTTTTCATAAGCTTTTTTAGCTTCTACTTCATTTTCAAATTCGTAATGTTCAATCTTGAATGGCATATCACTTTTAGTAGCAACCGAATAACTACTAGATTCATATTTACCTTGTTCAGTATCAGTTACTGTCCATCCTAATGCCCCAAAGTGTTCTTTAAATTCAGTTTTGTCTACTACATTATAAAAACCACATCCGGCTATAAAAACTACCACTACTATTATTAATATTCCCAATAAAATACTTTTATTTTTCTTCATTTTTGCCTCCCTTTACTTCGTTATAGAAACTCATAACACTATCAAACTCTTCTTCATCATCAAGCTTAACTAAATATTCTTTTCCTTCTTCTCTTATAACCTTACGAACAGTAATTTTCGTAAATTCATTAGCATCCGCTAAGAAAAGATATCTATTATTATTTACTTCTATCGTATCAATTATAGCATAATTATTATCATCTTCCAAAGTAATAAAATCTAATTCCATTTTTATTCCCTTTCTAGTTCCTATTGAAGTCCTTTGCCAGTGCTTTGTGATCCTCTTATTGCAGAGGCTGCAACATTAGCTTTCCATACTTCATCTTGACTATATTGATAATGTTTTTTTACTTCATCTATTATTTCTTTCTCTTCTTTACTTAAACTATCTTTTCCTAATAATTGTAATTTTTCAAAAGCTTTTTTTGCCTCAGGATTATCTTTTAATAAATAATCTCTACTAGCAAGATAAGAATCAAAATTTTCTAATCCAACTAATTCTTCTGACATTACTGGGTTTTTATCAGCATCTTTCATTGTTCCTCTTGCTGCTTTATAAATACCTTCAATTTCTTTTTCAGCGTATTGAGCTAAGTCATGATAAATATTGTTTATTGCAATATCAAACTTTTCAGGATTGTCTTGGCATATTCTTGCTAATTGGCTTCCTATTGATATTCCATCATAATAAGTAATATGACTGACTCCATTATCAGTATTGACCATTCTACTATGGGTATTTTGAGCAACTATTCCAACACCTAGATCTTCATCTAAGTATCCTTCTAATTCTTGAGCAATTTCATTTTCAGTTTGATTTTTACCTGCTTGATAACCACCAAATGCTGCTACTCCAATAGCTAGTGCCACTACCATTCCAAATAGACTTCTTTCAACCTTATTTTTAAAAGTTCTAACGGGAACTTTTTTCTTATCTTCATTAGATTTAGCAATAGAACTATACTTAACTAAATAATAATTATATCTTTTTTCGATTTCAACGTCATATTTTCCACTATAAAGATTTTCTGATCTGAAATTTTCTGAGTTTATCATTCTTTCACTTATTGCCTTTGCAAATCTTTCATCGCCCTCAACTCGAGAAAGAACATACTCATATACCTTTCTTGCTTCATCTTCTTCATCTTTTCTAAAATCATATACATCTATATAATCTTTTCCCATCAAACATCACTATTCCCTATTATCAATATACTATTCTCTACCGCTATTGTCAAATAATTGTTTATAAATTTACAAGCGTTTACTCGATTTTCAGCTTTCTAGTTACATATTTACTTGCTAAATAAGAAGCTAGTAACATAAAGAATAAAATAATCAATATTTTAGGATTTTTTAAACTCTCTAATAAACTAGTTCCAATAAATCCCCAGAATGCTACTAGAGATACTTTTCCTATTAATATTGAAATAAAATAATGTTTAAAATTAATTCTTGATAACCCGGCGGCTATATTAATTAAAAATGCTGGTGTAAATGGAATAGCAATTAATAAAACTAAATTACTTATTTTTATTTTATCCATTAGCCTCATGGCTTTATTTATTCTTTCATTTTTACGAATTCTTTTTTCAAAAAAGTTTTTTAATAAAAAACGGAAGAAAAAAAATGACAAAGCACATCCTAAGCATGTTAAAGCATAAGAAATTAGAAAACCAATTATAGGTCCATAAGCAATAAATAAAATAGTTATAAATACAAATAAAGGCAATATAGGAAGAATAGATTCAACTAATATTAAAAAACCTGCAAATAAAGGCCCATATATAGTTGAATTATTAATGATATCAATTAAATAATTATATAATTCATTTAAATTACTACCCATACCAAATCACATACTTATTATAATATAAGTATGAAAAAAAATCACGAATTTATCACATATGTTACATTGTAGCCGTAAAATGTTAAAATTCTAGCTGCTTTCCTACTCTTATATCCTTTATCACAAATAAGATAATAACTATTTTGTTTATTTAGATACTTTTGATGATTCATAAGAAGTTTATCATAACTAATATTAATGCTATGGGGATTATGTTTTTTATCATAACTAATTGGATTACGAACGTCTATAAGTATTCCCATACTAGGATTATAATCTTTTTCTAATATTGGTTTCATTCTCTCACCATAGTATTATATGGAAAATATAAAAAAAAGTGATGACTATGCATCAGCACCAAAAAAGTCATCAAAGAATTCATCATCAGTAACAACATTTTCATTATCAATAACACTATCAGAATCAACATTAATAATTGGTTTTTCATCAACTACCGGAGGTTTAACTTCTGGTTT
>JAEELI010000016.1 GCA_016288795.1 Caryophanales bacterium | reverse complement strand
TCAACATAATATAAAGGTTCACTTTGTAAATCTTTTAATGCTTCATCTGTTAATTCTATAAATTTATCAATATATTCTTTTTTAATACTAATACCAAAAGCATTTTGATGGCCCTCGGCATATTCTACCAAGCCTGTACCCGCACATATATCTTTAAAATTTTCAATACCAGATTTAGAATATCCTCTTGCACTACCTCTATAATAAATATCATAATATGGTTGAGGTGGATTAGATGTTAATATTATATTTGGATTTAATACTTCACATTTAGTTAACATTAAAGTAGGACGTTGGTATTTAGCCATTATTTTATTTGCTATTAAACCCGCAATATTAGGATCAACTTGACCAGGTTCTAATAAGAATATTAATACTTTATGTTCCATCATATTATCTTTTTGTATTTTTTGTTCTACAAGAGCCATTCCTTTATCTTGTTCTCTTGTTTGTCTATTTTTTACATTTGCGGCAACCCTTACTGCTTGCTCAACTAATTTCTCAGTTTCACCAAATACATGACCGCGTTTAGTAGAGGCTATTTCTTTAAAAGCTTCACTTTTTAACATTGACTTAAATAATAATTCTTTTTCATCTAATGTTCCACTTCTAACCATGCTGTTAATATAGGGAACGATATAAAATGCAGCTCCAATAGGCGTTATTTTATTTCCTAATGAATAAGAATTTTTTTCAGCCATTTCATATATAAAAGGGTTCTTAATATTTTCGTTGCGGAAACCCTTGGTTATGATATGTTTAGTCTCGATTGAGCGTAAACTCATCATGTCACCGCAATTTCCTAAGGCAGCCAAATCTATATATTCATCTGCGGTATTTCCGCCACGTAACTTATCCATATAACGACAGAATTGCCATACAACACCAGCACCTGATAATTGTTTATTTGGATAATCACTTAATTGATTATTTACTACAATAGCATCTGTTGAGACTTTTGGTGCTTCATGGTGGTCTAATATAATAATTTGTCTACCATCTTCTTTTAGTTTTTTATGATATTCATAGTCGTTACTTGCAGCGTCAGGAATAATTATTAATTTAAAATCATTCATATCTATATAATCCATACAATCACTAAGACCATGTGTTTTATCTTCGTGTAAATAATATTTTAAATGATTTTCTACAAAAGTAGGGAATAAATCATATAAATAATTTATTAATATAGCAGCAGCTGTGTATCCATCACAATCACAGTCTACTAGTACTAATGTATCTAAATTATTATTTATAGCGGATGCAAGGGCGGAAACTGCAGCCTTGACATTTGTCTCACCAAACATTTCCGCACTATTAATATCTGCATCTGTTGTATTAAGATAATGATGTATGTCATTTAAATCAATACCCCTGTTATACAATACTTGAACAGTAGGTGTTAAATTTTTATCAGGGGTTTTAATTAATCTATATTTCATTATCTCACTCTCCTTTTGTTTGTGAAATCACGATAATTAACACCTTCAACTAATCCATTTTCTAATCTTCTTATAATAACAGCTTCCCATACAACTTCAGGGTCTAGAGTATCTAATGCATAATCTTGACTTTTGCTGTTAATCATACCGAAAAATTCATAAACAGGATGTTCTCAGGTTTTAATCCATAGCTCTAATTGCTCCATTTTCATTTCTTCCTCCTATTCTAAACTAAATCGCTGATTATATAACTGTATAAATTTATCAGGTCCTTCATCGATAGGACTAGATTTATATTGTAAAATATCTTGTCTATCAAACATATAAGACACAGTTACATATTTATTGTATTTTTTATCAATATCTTTTAACTTTTTAACCCAACCAAGAAATTCTTTATCTCCTCGTTGTTGAAACTGCTTATCAAATGCTATAACTATTTCTTCAACTCCTAAATCTAATAAAAGTTGAACTTGATAACTTGATAAGTTACTTCCACATACCGCTACAGATATATCATTTTCTTGACCGAAGTATGAAGCAAATAATAGAGGAGATTTTTCTCCTTCAAAAATTATTGCTTTTTTTGTTCTTTGTATATTTTCCTTACTAAAATTCAAATTATATAAATTAAAGCCTAGCGGATGATTATACATTATTCTATTTAAATACATTGGTCTATATTTACCATATATTTCATTTTCTTTTATTAAAGTTCTTTCTCTAATACCTACTAAATTATTGTCTTTATCATAATGCGGGATTACAATAGCTTGAGATGAAGGATTGTAACATATGCGGTGATATTTTATAACTTCATTCTTTATTCCTTCTTCCTCCCACGGTAGAATTCTAGGCTTAGGTAAATAATCTAATATCTTATCATCAAAAAACTTCATTTCAACAATTCTTTTGTTATCATTTATTTCATTTGTTTTTTCATATCTATTTAAAATTTTCCAATCTTGTAAACTATTCTCATCATTTTTAAAAAAATTATCATTTTCAGTTTCTAAATTGAAAAAATTTATTACATATGTTAAAGCTTGCGGAAGTGAATATTTACCGCCACCTTGAGTTTGCACTTTAACTATTAATTCAAATATATCAAATGTATCACTACATTCAGTATAACATCTAAATAAATGTGTATTTTCATAATAATACATTTTATGACTATCACCGCCATGACATATAGTTCTGGCGATAATTAAATCATCTTTTTGAATGGGGTCTGCTCCTAGAGTAATTAATAAATCCGTTACTTGTTCTATTGTTAAATTATTTTTTATATTTTCTAACCTTTCCTTTTCATCCATTGAGCAGACCTCCTTTCCTAAAATGCACTTGCGGAAATACTTGGATTAATTTTAATTTTTAAATCAGGTAAATCAACAAGTTCATATTGATATGTTGTTGCAAACATAGGTTCAATTCTACAAGTTCCTCTATCTGCGTTACACCATAATAATATATCTTTATATTGCCCACGTCTATTTTTAT
>JAEELI010000015.1 GCA_016288795.1 Caryophanales bacterium | reverse complement strand
TAGTTATATTACAAGGTATTTCCGGAACTGGTAAAACTTCCTTAGCTTATGCTTGGGGAAAATTCTTAAAACATGACTCATGTATTGCTTCAGTTCAACCGTCTTGGCGTGATAGAACTGAGTTATTTGGATATTTCAACGAATTTACAAAGAGATTTAATGAAACAGAAGTATTAAAAGAAATGTATATTGCTGGATATACAGATGATGTTTATACAGTTATCCTAGATGAAATGAATATCTCTCGTGTCGAGTATTACTTTGCGGAAATGCTATCTATTCTAGAAATGCCTAACAAAGATGAATGGATAGTTGAAATAGTTCCTAGTGCATGGAAAAATGACCCAGTTCATTTAAGTGGTGGTAAATTAAAAATACCACCTAATATGTGGTATATAGGAACAATCAATAACGATGACTCAACATTTATGGTTACTGATAAAGTATACGACCGTGCTATGCCAATCGATATAAATGATAAAGGTCAAGTTTTTGAACCAATTGATACTCCTGCACAAGATATTAATTATTCTTATTTAGATGGTAAATTCCAAGATGCTATTAAGAATAATCCAATTCATGAAGAGAACTTAAAGAAAATAGAACAAATGGATGATTATGTTATTCAACACTTCCGTATCGCATTCGGTAACAGAATTGTTGCACATATGAGAAAGTTTGTGCCTGTATTTGTAGCTTGTGGTGGCGATGAAATAAGAGGAATCGATTACTTCATAGCTCGTAAAATTTTAAGAAAATTTGAACAATTAAATGTTGCCTATATTAGAGATGAAATAGATGGATTTGTTAAGTTCTTAAATGATACTTTTGGTGAGAATAAAATGGCTGAATGTATTGAGTTCTTATTAAGACTTAAGAAAATGGCATAGGTGATATTATGGAAAAACTTAAGATAATTAAATTATTAGAGAATTCTAGTGAAAAAGATCAAGAAAGGTTTACAAATAATATCCGTAGTAGTCTTTTAGTTAATACTGATTTAAAAAGAGTAGAAACTGATTTTGAATGGTTAGATTTGATGGAAGATACAATAAGATATCTAGATAATATCTTAAGAAATCCTAATCGTTTCATTATTAATGAAGAAGAAATAGTTAAGATAGAATTAGCGAGAAGAACTACTGTAGAGAGTATTAGACACTTATCTAAGCATACTAACTTTATTCAAAAAATTGAAGATAATGGAGATGTTAAACCATCTAAAATACTTAATATTAATAAAGATGAAAGTTATGACACATATGAAAATAGATTAATTTATACTTTAATAGATAATATGCGTAACTTCGTCGAAATAAAAAAGAAGAGTTTAATCACGGCATCTAGTGTTAAAGATGTAAAAAAAGCTAAATATAATGCTCGTTCTAGCATAGGAAAAGAACAAGTATTTTTGGAATTAAATTATACATCTAGTTTAATAGATAAAAAGGATTTTCAAGGAGATGTTCCTATAGATAAGAGAATTCAAAAACTAGATGACGATATATCTATGCTTACTAACACCGAGGTGTTTAAAACACTAAAGAAATTACACGTAGCTAGAGTAATTCCTCCAATTAAGAAGACCAATGTTATTTTAAAAAATACTAATTTTCAATATGCAATGAAGCTATGGGATTATTTACAAAATCATGTTGCTGATGATACAAAAATAGTTAAAGCTAATAAAAAATATGAAGATAATGGTATATTAAAAGAGTATTTAAATAATACATTCTTATTGGATTTCTTAGCTATGGATACTTTAAATGAAAGTGTTAATAGAAAACAAAAGAAAGAAATAATAGAAGAAATAACAGAGAATTTAATTCAAAGAATAGTTGAATTAAACGTTGATTTACCAGAAAGTGAATTGAAAGAGAAAATAGGAGATAAAATAGCAATTATTAAATATCGTAAAGAAGCTAGTTTAATGGAAATTCAAAACACTTTTTCTCAACATATTAAGAGTTATTTAGAAAAGATAGAAGATTTAAAAATATAGGAGTGGTTCTAAATGAAGGTTATCCTAAGAGTTCTTAAGGGGATAGTAACAACATTTTTAGTAATTGTTTTATTAGTTGTTATTTTTCAAAAAGTTACTAATAATAAATTAGCTATAGGTAATATTTATATATTCCAAGTAGTATCTGATAGTATGGTTCCCGAATATAAAATCGGGGATATTATCGTGGTTCAAAAAGTTCCCGCATCTAATATAAAAATAGATGACGATGTAACTTATTTGGGAAAAGAAGTTAATTTAAAGGGATTAATTGTTACCCATAGAGTTATTAGAGAAAGAGAAGAAGAAGGAACAAAGTATTTTGTAACTAAGGGAATCGCTAATCAAATAGAAGACCCAGAAATAAGTCAAGAAGATATATATGGAAAAGTAGTATATCATACATTATTATTCTCTTTTGTAGGTAGATTGATGACTAATATTGTTATTTATTATTTATTATTTGTGGCAGTGGGAGTTGCTTTTGCCTACGAAATAGTCACATCATTTATACTTAAAGATGATGATGATAAAGAGGATATAAAAGATGAAGAGTAAATCTTCAAAAAAACGAATAATAAAACCATCAAGAATTATTTTCTTGATTGTTTTGATTTCAGCAAATACTTTTGCTTGGTTTATTTATGCAAGTAAAATTGACAATAGTATTGATGTTCACGTTAAAGGCTGGAATGTAACATTTGAAGCTAATGATAGCCAAGTAACAAATGAATTAAATATTATTGTAGATGATTTATATCCAGGTATGGATGATTATGAATATGAAATAAGTGCATATAACAATAGTGAAGTTACAGCAAATCTTTCGTATGTAATAATTGAGGCTAGAATACTTGGGACTACATATGTAACTGTCGAAGGAAGGGAATCCAGGGGACAACAAATACTTTCAGAAGATCTTACGAGTGCTGCTTTGGAATCTCAATTAGCTAGCGATTATCCATTCACTATTACATTATCAACATCAGGCACATTAATAAATATGAATAATGGTCATCAAGATTTTAATTTAGAAGTTGAATGGCCATATGAAAATAATCAAGATGAACTTGATACAACTTGGGGCATAAATGCCAGCACTTTTAAAGCTAATAATCCTACCTTGCCAAGTATTAGTCTTATAGTTAAGTTAACAATAACTCAAAACCCTAACTCGAGCTAGCGCTTTGGATAAAGTTAATATTAATATCTATAATAGCTTCACCATTAACAGCAGCATCAGCATCGTCTGCATTGTCCATTGTTTCGGTGGAAGCATTATCGTTCCAAGCTATGTATACACGGTAAGTATTTACCGTGTTTTGTTCATTTAAAGCATGTGAAGATGTAATAGTTGTAGAAGTTAAATTATTTAAAGAAACTACCTGTCCATTATTGAGACTATAACCTGTAAATACTAAGTCCGTTACGGTATTGTCTTCATTTTGAGAAAGTGTTATTGTTTCATTGAAAGCAACATCTACATCCGAAGAGTCTATTACAATATCAAAATAACCAGTGCTAGTTGGTGCAATTACTCCAGTTGCAATATTTGTATCAGTATCAAAAGTTGGAATTATTGTATTTGAAAAATCTGAGTTACTTAAAACATCTTGGGTATTAACTAAAAATGCCCATCTAGCAATAGAGAATTCACTATTAGCGTTTGCACTAGAAATATATTTAGCATAAGTTTCTTGTATCATGTTAATCAATAGTAAAAGAGAAATACATGCTAAAAGTATTCTAAACTGGCGTTTTTTCAGGATATTTATCACACACATTCCTCCTTTACTCTATACCATAATTATACTAGATATGTTAAGACAAGTGTTAAACAATACGTAAAAACAACAGAAATTTACGTTAATTATACACTATAAATTGTCGCCTATAGACATAGATAATAATTTTGGAATTTGTGTCGATTTTTTATATTTTTTAGTTGCTTTTTTCTCAAAAATATTTTATCATATTTATATATGATAGAGAGTATCATATGTTGGTGATGATTTATGGCCAAGGAAGTAATTGTAACAGCGAAAAAAGTTAAAAATCGGAAGAAAATATCACGTATTATTAGAATTAGTTTATTAATACTGCTGATATTTCTAATTGTGTTATATATAATTTTGGAGATTATATATAATGAAGGAAGATTTACAGTTATCTTGGATTCAAATCGAACCCTTGAAAGTGGATTGGCTGTCTTTGATAGTTTGAACAATTCTCATGGAAAGCGAAAACTGGAAGCAACTCCAATTAGATTTATGGATAACATATCATTTAAATGGATTCCGGAGAATGTTGACAAAGAAGCTGATGGGCCACATAACGGCGATAACTATATAGCGTATAGTTTTTATGTGGAAAATCAAGGAAACGATGTCCTGAATTATCATTATGAAATAATAGTTGATGACATAATTAAAAATGTCGACAACGCGATAAGAATACGGATATATCGAAATGGAGAAGATACAACGTATGCCAAAAAAAGTTCTTTGGGTAATGAACCAGAGAAAGATACGGTTCCATTTAAAGATATAAAAAATGCCGATGGCACAATAATCTTGGAAAAGGTTACAGACTTTAAGCCGGATGATTTAGACAGATATACTGTTCTGATATGGCTTGAGGGAGATGATCCTGATTGCACAGATGCTTTAATCGGTGGAGAAATAAAAATGCACATGGTAATTACAGAAGAACATACAGAAAAGGGTAGGAGTGAGAGACAATGACAAACAAGCAAAAAAATGAAAAGAAAAGGAAAAAACTAAGATCGTTAATATTATTACTATTTTTAACAATCATTATGTTTGGAACAGCAACCTATGCATGGTTTACTGCAAATAGAATGGTTACAATTAGTTCGTTGAATGTCCATGTAGAAGCAAGTAACGGATTACAAATTTCAACGGATGCTAGTTCATGGAAATCAGTAATAACAAATTCAGATATTACAACTTATGCATATTCAGGAAATACTAATATGGTTCCTGCAAATGTTACTAACGTATCTACAAATGGTGCGGTTAATTCATCAACAGGAAGAATGAATATGTATAAATCAGTAATTGGAACAGATACTACAACCGGAAAATATAACATTACAACTCAAGCAGATACTGAAACTGCTGGAACTACAGGAAACTTCATTGCGTTTGATATATTCTTACGTGTTGATAGTGACCAAACAATTTATTTAACATCTGATTCAAATGTTATTCCAAGACAAAATACTGAAGATAAAGGATTGAAAAACGCGGCTCGTGTAGCTTTCGTTAAACAAGGACATGGATTATCTACTGCAGCTCCTGGAACGTTGACTGCATTAAATAACCAAATTGCATCATCTGCAATTATTTGGGAACCAAACTGTGATACTCACTCTCAATTAGTTGTTTCACAAATTGCTAGCGAATATGGTGTTACATTAGGAAACCAACCAACAGATGCAACTTTAGGAACAACTGCTGATAATTTCACAACATACTATGGTGTTAATAAGGCAATTTCAAGTCCAGTAGATTTAATTCAATTAGTTAACGGAACAAATACTACAGATGCTGATGAAATGAGTCCGGATATTCAAACAATTTATGGAAATACTTCATATAATCAAATATTCCAATTAAATGCTGGTGTTACAAAATTCCGCGTTTATATGTGGATTGAAGGACAAGATATCGACTGTGAAAACGGTGCTACTGGTTCAGATATAGTATTCAATGTTCAATTAAGCACAGATTCAAGTGCTAATGGATCATAATAATAAAAATTAAGAAGATTTAATCTTCTTTTTTTATGCTAAATTCTTTAATTTTAATCTATTATATGATACAATAAATAATAGGAAAGTAGGCAGTTACATGTTGTTGAAAAATGCATTAAAACGTCGTAACATTTTAATAATATCAATTGTATTAATTGCTATATTTTTAATATTGCCTATTTTTAATACTTATAGTGAAGATATTACTGATTCATCTTGGGATGGAGTTGTATCTAGATCATTTTCGGGTGGAACAGGAACTGCAAAAAACCCATATCTAATAAGTAGCGCTTCTGATTATGCTTACTTTAAGGAAGTTTTAGAAAGCGAAGATGCTAGTGCCTATGTTAATAAAAATTATAAAATTACTAAAAGCTTTAATTATGGTGAACATGATATATCTATAAATAATACTATTCCTTTCGAGGGTTCAATCGATGGCTTAGGCAATACAATTGATAACGCAACAGTTACAAATGGTTTATTTAATAGTTTAGATGGAGCCAATATTAAGAATATTAAATATAGCACTTTGAGCATAACTAATAATAAAAATAGTGGTATTATCAGTTCGGAAACTAAGAGTTCTGATATATCTTTAGTAATTATTACTGGAAATGTTTTAGAAAACCCGGATTTAGAAGATGAAGAAGAAACATATTCAATGGCTGGGATTAGTTACAGTGACGAATCATCATCATTTAAAAATATAGTTTTAAATGTTAATGTTTCAGAAACTGTTAACTATTATTCAGTAGTTGGAACTGTTAATGAAACTGATTTAGAAAATATTTTAGTTCTAAAAGGACATGATTTAACATCTGATGAAACCGAATTAACCGGTGTTATTGAATTTGAAAAAGAACAAGATGAATTAATCATTCCTGAAAAAGCTTTAGATAATTTAAAAACGGATGATTATGAAATAATCCTTGATGATAATTATTTTACAATTCAAGAAACAATAGTTGAAGAAAAAGAAGAAACTGTTAACCCTTCTGGTCCTTCAAAAGCTCCATCAAGGAGTGCAAGTATATCATTACATGATTCTGGAATTAGTGGTGACAGTATATATATAAATGACTTAGTCGCAGATCAAAATTACTACACTGGTCGTAATTATATTGAACTTGATAACACCAATGGAACAATTCCTGATGGAAATAATCAAAATCTTTATACTAGTTCTAATTTAGCTACAGTTTATATTAGATATAGTGGCGCAGACATTAACTATCCATCAGTATACGGAACAGTTAGTGTATCAGAAACTGTAAGTAATTATTATTATTACAAAAAATTCCCGGTTTCTGAAGGCTACATTGAGTTCGATTTAATAGATAATCCTTGGGCTAATAGACCTAATGACATGGCATTTAATGGATGGGTAACAGATTTTACAGGAGCTGTAATATCATATGATAAAGACACTTATACAAGACATGTTAAAATTCCTGTTAGTGATATTAGTTCACCAATTTCAATTACATTTTATTCTAGCTGGACAGTGGCTTCTTTAGCTGAAACCACTGGTGAAATATCTTCGGAATTGAAAAGTGCTCAAATGCATGAAGTTCCAGGCACTTATGAAAGTGTAGCTGGTTATTATATTTCTGATCATATTGATAGATATGATTATTATCCAACTAATACAGGAGGTAACTTATATACTTTAGCTGGAGCTAGAATTACCGCTACATATTGTTATACCAGAAATGGTTGCGATTTTTTAAGATTAACACCTTCAAATGTGTATAATCCTAGATATGATTATTATTCAGTGGTTCCATATGGTAATAATGCAACAGTTACTAGAGTATATCCAGCAAAATTAGTAGCAATAGATTACTATACTACTGGTGATTATGTAGCTGGGTTATTTATTAGAGTAACTAGTGGAACAAATAACATATATTCAAATACTGGTGAAAAACTAACAACTTGTGGTGGAAGCTGCTATAAATTACTTCAATATAGTGATGGAACTGTAGATAATTCTCAAACATATTACTATTTGGCTACAAGAGATACAAATATATTTGCTCCAAACAGCACTTCTACTATTACTACTGGTAATATTTCTACAAGTGTTCCAATGACAATAACTGGTATAAATAATGGAACAGACAATAGTGATAATAGAGTAATTCAGTTAAGTAATAACTGGTCAATTAGTTCGGATTTACGCGTTGAATTCATTACATTCTACGTTAATGAAACATCAACTACTGTTGATGCATTTAGTTCGAGTGGTTATAAAATTTTAGGAAACTTTAATAATGTTAAATTAGGACGTGGCTTGAAAAGGTATACCACTTGGAATAATGAATATCTAACTGCTACCTCTTTTGTAGGAGGAAATGCTAATGATACAAGCTCACTCACAAAATATAAGATGATAGTTGAGTCTGGTTTCTATCAAAATGGTAGTGCAACTGGATATTCTTCATATGATCACCATGTTCAAGGAACGGTTATCTTGGGTAGCGATTACGATAGAATAGATAATAACAATGATGATTTAATTGTATATTACTGTTATGCTGGTTCATGGGGATCTAACTTATATAGTGATTCTGGAACCTCTAACACTTATGATGTGCCATCAGTTTATTCTATTATAAAAAGTGGTTCTTATGGAACTAATAAAGAAGACTATGCTGCTGGTGTTTATGTTGGTGGTAGAGCAGGAGGAACACATTATTCTCTTCGTGAAATATTAGTTGAAGGCGGATATATTTATAACCTAATAGGTGGTCCCGCTTCATCTAGTTCCAGAGCTTCTAAAAATGATATTATTATAAATGTTAAAGGTGGAAATATCGATTTGGTATTTGGTGGTGCTGGTGCTACCGATACCGTTGGTAATAAGATTATTAATGTTACTGGTGGAACTATAAATTATTCCATATTAGGTGGTTCAAATGCCAATGAATATGCCTCAAATACAACTAACCCATATGGTAAGATTGATGGTAATACATTATTATACGTTGGTGGTAATGTAACAGTTGGAACTAAAAATGATACATTATTTACAGTTCCATCTGGAGATGTTTATGGTGCTGGTAATGGCCGTAGTGGTGAACTTGATGTTGGTGCCGTTAATAATTCTCATGTAATAATTGGCCCAAGCGCTACAATTACAGGAAGCGTATATGGTGGCGGAAACAATGGAGCTGTTGGTGGAAATACTACAGGAACCTATCAACTTGATGGAAGTGGTAGTGGTAGTGGCGATACTACTAGTGGTGGTGTTTATGAAGACGGAACTACCGACAATAATATTCGTTTCTATGGTTCAAACCCGGCTAACTACATTCAATTTAACGGTGAAAACTATCGTATTATAGGTTTGTTTAATAATGTAAGTACTTCTTCTGGAGATAAGAATTTAATTCGTGTTATGAGGACAACAACTAGTTCAAATTATCAAGCCTGGGCAAATAGTTATATTTCCGGAGGAGGATACAGACATTATTCAAGTTATTATGTTAGAAATGATAATAATGCAACTAAATCAACAATTTACAATGCTTTAAATACAACATTTTATAACAACTTAAGTTCAACATATAGAAATTATATTCAAAGCGTTAATTGGCCTTTAGGAGCATATGATGTTACTGAAAGAACTGCTTCTCAATTCTACGATATAGAACGTGGATCAACTCCAGGTGATAACTATTCAGTGACTTCTTATAACTTTAATATTGGTTTATTTTATCCATCTGATTATGGTTTTGCAACTAATGATAGCACTTGTTTGGCATCTAATTTGAGTGCTTATGGTAATAATTCTGATTGTACTAGTGATAACTGGATTAAGGGCATAGTTACAAGATCAGCTTGGACAATGACTCCTTCAACATACTATGTTACTGGTAATTATAATTCTCGATATTATTATCATAGATATACACTTAATTCCAATGGTAATCTAGAAAGAAATCGTATATACAATGGTGGTTATAGCACTTATGCTGCATATCCTTCATTCTTCTTAAAAGACGATGTAACAATATCTGGTGGAACGGGAACTGCAAGTGATCCATATATTATTGGTTCATCTGATGATAGACTTACGGATATTATCTATGAATTAATGCATCCATCTACAATAATACCTGATGAACCTGATGAACCTGAAATAATTGTTCATGAAGATTCAGATTATCAAAATAGAACTCATATAGAAATAATTGGTGGAACAATATCTGGTTCTGTATATGGTGCTGGTAATAATAATGGTGCTGGTAATAATACAAAAGGATCAAATGGTAGAGTTGCTCTATCAAAAATAGAAATTGATATGACTGGAGGAAGTGTTGCTCAAGCAATTTATGGAGGAGCAAACTCTAAAGGTGTAGTTTATGGAGATGTATCTATTAACGTAGAAAATGGTTCTGTTGGTAGTGTTTATGGCGGAGGAAAAGGTGGATATGCTGATGCTAATAATCCAGGAACTTATGTTTCTTGTAATGTCGATGTTAATATTGGTAGTGAAGATACAACTAATTTAACAGTCTCTGGTTCTGTATATGGTGGATCTGCTTATGGTTCTGTTAATACTACAAATCAAAGTGATACAACATCTTCATATGGCGTTAATGTAACAGTTAGTGATGGTATAGTAACTGGCTCAGTATTTGGTGGTGGAAAAGGTGGAACTTTGGAAAATGTTAGTTATACCCCAAAAGTAGTAGGACCTATAACTGTTAATATTGAAGGCGGCGATATTGGTAAAGTCTTTGGTGGAAACGATTTAGCCGGAACACATGATAAATTAAATAGTATATTCTTAACTGGAGGAACAGTTGATGAAGTATATGGTGGAGGTAACCAATCTAGTGTTACTAATACTCATGTAACTTTAAATGGTTCAACTGTTACTAATCTTTATGGTGGGTCAAATACCTTAGGTGATGTTGCCACTACAGATGTTAATATAATTAGTGGAACGGTTCATAATATCTATGGTGGAAATAATGAAGGTGGAACTTGTGGAACAACTGATGTAGATATTACAGGAACTACTTCAATTACTGGAACGGTTTATGGAGGAGGAAACGCTGTAGATACAACTACAACAAATATAGTTTTAAACTCTGTATCCGGAAGTATTCCAAATGTCTATGGCGGAGGAAATAGTGCTAGTGTTACAACAAGTAATGTAACTAATAATGGTGTTGCTGTAACAAATATGTTTGGTGGTTCTAATTCCTCTGGAACAGTGACTACAGCAAATATTATTCACAATAGTGGAACTGTTACAACTTTATATGGCGGTAACAATGCTGGAGGTGCTACAGTTTCTTCAAAAATTGATTTTAAAAACGGAACTGCTACCACTATCTATGGTGGAGGAAACCAAGCAAATGGTGGAACTTCAGAAATAATAATTAGAAACGGAACAGTTGGGACTTTATTTGGCGGAGGAAATAGTGCTGGTTTAACTTCTTCAGATATTCATGTTATTGATGGAAGTTTAACAAATATCTATGGTGGCTCAAATAGTTCAGGAACTGTTACAAATACAAACATTTTAATAGATGATACAAATAATACTGTAACTGCAGTATTTGGTGGAGGAAATAATGCTCCAGTTGGTAATACTTCAATTGAGATAAGTGATGGTTCATTTACAAATATCTACGGTGGAGGAAACTTAGCACCTGCTACTGGATATACAGTAGTAGATATTAATGGTGGAACAACTACTGGTAATGTCTATGGTGGAGGAAATCAAGCTGGTGTTTATGGAACTACTACAGTTACAATTACTAATGCTACTGTTCAAGGTAGTGCTTATGCTGGAGGTAATGGTGTAACTGCAACAGTTGGAGGTAATACTTCTATAACAATTGATGGTTCAACTGTAATTGGAACTCCTACCTCAGTGCCTCCTCATTCTGGAAGTGTATTTGGTGGAGGAAATCAAGCATACACAGGAACAGAAATGTCTGATGTAACAACTTCAGTTAATATAGTTGGAGGCACTATTTACGGTAACGTTTATGGAGGTGCCAATACAGCGGTAATATATGGTAATACTAATGTAAATATTGGTGCTCAAGCCTTAACTAATAGTAATTTAATAAAAAGCGACATTTATATAAAAGGTCATATCTTCGGTGGTGGTGAAGCTAATGCAAGTGGATCAGAAATATACGACTGGTATTTCATCAGTGTTACCGAAGGAACAAATATTATTGTAGATGGTAGTAATTATAATAATCTAACAATTGGTGGATCATTCTATGGTGGTGGTAATGCATCATCTGCAAGTGGAGATAGTTACTTATTAATCAAAAATTATGGATCTAGAAGTAATATTAAGAGAAATGTTTCTATCCAAAGAGTAGATTATGTAACTATAGATAATTCATCTATATTATTAAAAGGTGCAATAGATAGAGCAAATGAATATGATACTGAATTATTCTCTGTCAGCCGTGTTAAATTATTTAAGATTAAGAATAATACAGAAGTATATTTTGAAACTGGAGCAAACTTATTAGAAAGATTTGAAAGTTTAGATAATAATAATAATTATGCGTCTGTTACAATAAATACAGATACAAATACTTTATCAAGAACAACCGATAATCGTATTTATATGTATGAAGGTAGAAACTTAAATATAGCAAAAGACCAACAAGTTACTGATTACGGAGAAGTTAAAGGAATGACTTTCTTTGGAATATTCAATTATGATAATGATAATAACGTTAATAATGGTATTTATAACAGTAGCTATGCTGCTGGAGCAACATTGCCATGGGAAGGAACATTTAGTCGTGGTAGTTATGTTTTAGGAGCTCACGTTGCAAATCATAATATTAAAGTAGACGGATTTTATAGTAATTTCATTAATGAAGAAACCCAAATAAATGAAGTAGATTATATTAATCCTACTCCTGAAAGTGGACGTTTCTATATGTGGTTTATTGGTGAAAATGTTATAGAATATAATGTTAACCTAGTTGCATCTAAATATTCTACTTTAGGTTCTGTTGAAACATCATTCTTAGAGTTCTCTAAACCTAATACTTCATTCCAAATATTAACATTTGATAGTAGTGAAATTGCTTCAGGTATTTCATTAATAGATAAAAATAATATTCCTAGAATTGCTGCGACTGAAAATGATGCTAATACTAAATTTGGATTATCTATGGAATCATCTAACAATGGTTGGCTAACAACTGGTAAAACATCATTCTATACTAGAGAGCCAAGTATTGGTGGAACAACATATTATGAAGGTGAAAATTCTAACGTTGTGCCAACTATGTTATTCTATTTATACCACTCTAAAAATATTTCATTAACTCAAGATTTAGGAACAGTAAGAATATCAGTTATGGCAATAACTAAACTTAGTGCTTTATCTAATGAAGTAAAAAGATTAGTTATAAATGTTAATATGTCTACAGCAATGTTCCAAACTACTGAATATGAAGGAGCTATGACTCCTGGTGATAAATATGAGTTATTTGCATCTACTGCTAATAACATAACTACTAAGAGTAAATTAAGTGCATATTATGGTATTTATGCTTCTAATACAAATCTATATCAAACTGGATATCATCGTGTTTTATCATCATCTTACATACTTCCAGTTGGAACAAAAATAACAATGTTAGATTTTGTTCAAGGAACCCCTGAATACTATTATCATGTTATTTCTCAAACAGATTATAACAATGCAGTAGCAGAGTATAATCTTGAAGGTGAATGCTCGTATGCTTTCTCATTATTTACTAAAATGGGCAGCAAGAGTAATACAAGTAATTATGTGGATGCAACTAAAAATGCCTTATATTATGATGGAACAGATAGTAGTGAAGAGTTTGTGTTCATTGTTGATTTTGGTGATACCCAAATAAACCAAAATCAACTAGGTAATACTCTCTTAATAGAGATGCGGGACGCTAATGAAGAAACTATAATAACTGTTTTAGGTATTCAACATTCTCAATTAACTTATAATTTATATGCTAATAGTGATTCTCAACTAGATGTTACAATTACACCTAGTGATAATCCATTATATATTGGTTATGATGATATATTTGATGCTGTAATCGGCTATGAAAGTACAACTTTAAATGGTGTAAGTATTACTGATACTCAATATTTTGATAATAAATTAGGGGCACAAATATATATTAAGAATAGTCAAGGAAATGTTTTATCTGGAACAGACTTAACCGGAACATATTTTATGGTGGATAATACTATTTACTATCCGGATATAAATGGCTATACCCATATTAAGTTAGCTAATAAAGTAGGTAATACAGAAAAATGGTTGATTTTTAATAGTGATAACTCAACATTAGCCTCAGGTAGTTATACCTTTGTAGTAGAAAACTTTGCATCTCCAGATGGAATATATTATAGTAAAGGTAACCCAACAGTTACTAATATTCCAATAACTATAATTAGCAGTGTCTATGGATTAAATCCAATTATGGATGATGATAGTGTTATCTTTAGTGCTAATAATGATAAGAATTTAAAATTTACAATTAATTATACTTCATTATTAGAAAATCCAAATATTAGATTAGCACTATACCGTAGAAAATATGATACAGTATATGATACTAATTATGAATTAGTAGATTTACAAGATTATATAGATCAACAATTATTTGGAACGACTAATACTAATGAATATTTACTGGTTGATGATCCAAATGCCGTTAATGAATTTGTATTATTAATGGAAGATGAATTATTAACCGGAACGTATAGGTTGGCATTTAGACTATATGATAATGATACAATGATTGGTGAAATAATAAGATATATAATAGTAAAGTGAGGTAGCTATGAATAAAGATTTAAAAGAAATATCTAACGAAGAATTATTGAAACTATATCGTCTAATAGTAGAACATCAAGAATACTTAAAATCTGAAAAAGAAAAAGTTGGAGAAGATAAACATGAGTGAAGAATTATCAAGTAAATATGAAGAATTAAAAGGTATTATTGATGTTCTACCAACTAATACTAAATATAATCGTAAAAGAAAATATGATTACATTATAGAAGAAGAAAAAAAAGACGAAAAAAGATTAAATGATATTAAAAAAGAAATAGAGTTTAGGATAAAAAAATTATTAGATTTAAAACCTAATCCGGAGTTTAGAACTTTAGAAGAAGAAATTAATAAGTGCAACGTTATTAATGAATGGAATCCTTACAATACTTCTTATGAAAAGATGCATTTAGATTATTATTTATACCAATTAAATAGGTATTATAAAGAGGATTTAGAAAGCTTAAATGATTGTATTTATAGAATATTAGAGTCTTTTAAAAATGTATCTATTAATTTAAATAAGGAAGATTTTAGTTTTAATAAATTCTCTAAAGAGTATATGGAAAAAATATTTAGTAATGCATCTTCAGAAGAATTAGCAAGTAGTTTTGAAAGTTTATATTGGAAAAATCCAGAAATTATAAGAACAATAGAGGTTAATTTCAAGAGTCTTTATTTAAAAAATGAAAAATTAATAAATAAATACTATGAAACAAGACATGAAGAATTTTTAAAAAGTCATCAAGACTCCGAGTTGTATAATATGCGTATTGATTTAAGTCAAAAGTTAAATAGTTTAAAAAATATAGATAAATATTTAATATTTAAAAACTTTCAAGAAGGAACTTATCAACTTGGGGATTATAAAGACATGGATAATAAAAAGAGTAAATATTTTTCAGAAGATAGCTATGATTATAATAGTTTAATGGAATTGTATAATATCTTAAATGAATATAAAATAGTTATTAATTATAAGTATTTATTTACTGATATGAAAGACAAATTAGAGAAAAAAGATACTTTGAAAAATGTTAGGGCAACTACTTTGAAAAAGATTAATTCTGAAGAAGGAAAATTAAATAAAATTAATAAAAAGCAAAGTAAAAAGCCGTTGTTTGGCAAGAAAAAGTATGATGAAAAATGGATTTTTGATTATAAAACATCATTAAATAATATTATAGAATTGTATAAAGAATTAGATACATCTAATTATGATGAATTAGTTTTTACTAAATTAAATAAAGATTCTGATTTATTGGAAATATTAAAGTTAATAACATCTAATTATTTATATTTTGTTAATAAAACTTTAGAAGTTAATGAAGAAGAGAGTATAGCAACTATTAATGAAAAATATAATAAATTAAGAAACTATATTAATACTAATAATTTCTATTTGTTAAATAACATTCATCTATTAGATGAATTACAATTAAAGTCTTTAATAGTGGATAAATATAATATAGAACATATAAATATTACTATAGATCAACTATTAGATGAGAATATAGATAATACTATTTTAGATATTAAAAGAATAATCGAATACGAGGATATTGTAAAATCTGGTATTAAATTAGATGATATTTCATTATACTTAGAATATCAAAAATTAACTAATTAAAAACTATAGATTAATCTATAGTTTTTTTATATTTCTTTCCTTGATATGTATCTCTTTTAACCATTTCTTTGTCTATATCATTAAGGACACAAAACTTTTTTAATAACCAAGTTGGAGCAATTAATTCTTCTTTAATTGGATCGCCAGTAATTCTTTCAATAACTATATCAGGATTTAATAATTCTAGTTGTTTAACTACTATATCTATGTATTCTTCCTTAGATAATAAAGAAAATTCTTTATTATCATACATCTGTGCTAAGGGAGTATTCTTAGATACATAAAGCATATGTATTTTTATTCCATCTATTCCTAAATCATTCAAATAATTAATAGTATTTAACATATCTTTTTCTTTTTCATTTGGTAATCCATTAATTACATGAGCTACGACAAAAATATTTCTATCTTTTAATTTTTTTACTATATTAGTAAATGCTTGAACATTATGACCTCGATTTATTAGTTTTAATGTTTTATCGTTACTACTTTGTAATCCTAATTCAATAGTTAGAAATGTTTTTTTATTAAGTTCTTCTAAATAATCTAAAACTGCATCACTAATAGTATCTGGTCTTGTTGCTATAGCAAGTCCTACTACTTTAGGATAGTTAATATATTTTTCAAAAATACTTTTTAAATTATCTAAACTATCATAAGTATTAGTTCCAGATTGATAATAAGGGATATATAGACTATTGGGCCATTTCTTTTCCAATATTTTTATATTCTTAATAAATTGTTCTTCTAAAGAATCATTATTCTCAATAATATTGGCCCTACTACTATTATAGCAATAAATACATCCTTGACCATTTTTCTTGTTTGGACAACTCATATGAGCATCCAATGGAACTTTAAATACTTTACTATTAAACTTAGAACGATAAAAATAATTTAAAGTTTGATATCTTTTATTATCTAAAGAATATTTAAACATATCACATCACTAATTAAATAATATACCTAATAAAATATTTTTGTGCAAGTTATAAAATTATGTTACAATACTTAAAGGTGATATTATGCTTGTTTATGGAAGAAATGTTTTAAAAGAATTAGATAAAGATAAAATCCGTAAGATATACATTAGTAGTTCGGAATTAATTCCTTATTTAAAAGAAAAAAATCTTAAATATAATATGGTTCCTAAACAAAAATTAGATACAATGGTTGATGGTAATCATCAAGGTATAGTTTTAGATATATTGGATTATAATTACTGGACTATGGATGATATTGAAGGAGATTTTATAGTTATCCTTGATCACTTAGAGGATCCCCATAACTTTGGAGCCATAATCCGCAGTTGCGAATGTGTGGGAGTAAAAACTATTATAATTCCTAAAGATAGAAGTGTTTCGGTAAATGGCACTGTAGAAAAAGTATCTGTCGGGGCAATTGAACATGTAAAAATAGTTATGGTTTCTAACTTAGTAAACGCAATTAATAAATTAAAAAAGATGAATTATTTTATATATGCTGCGGATATGGATGGAGAGAATTATCAAACTATGAGTTATGCTCCTAAAAAAGTTCTAATAATTGGTAATGAAGGATCTGGTATTAGTCAAATTGTAAAGAATAATAGTGACGTAATAATAAGTATTCCTATGAAAGGAACTATTAATAGTTTAAATGCTAGTACATCAGCAGGTATTCTATTATATGGTATGACCAGAAATGATTAGTGAAGATATATTAAATACTAATGATAACGAATTATTGATGTTATATCACGAAAACAATGAGGACGCTAAGAATATATTATATATGAAATATCGTTTTATAATTGATATTTTAATAAAGAAATATAAAAAATATATAGACGATTTAAATATAGATATTCAAGAGGTTTATAGTGAATGTAGTGTTGGTTTTAGTGATGGTTTAAAAAAGTATAAAGATGATAGAAATGCTAGTTTAGCTACTTTTATTACTTTGTGTGTAGAAAGAAAGATTAGTTCGGTTATTAGAAAATATAGTAGAGAAAAATATAAAGTTGTTCAAGATGCTTATTCTTTGGATTTTATGTACGATGGAACTGATTTAAGACTAATGGATATAATTGGTGATTCTGAAAGCGATCCGTTAAAAAACATGACTGATAAAGAAAGATATGATGATTTAGTTACTTTAATAACTAAGGCTTTATCTAAAAAGGAATTTGAAGTGTTTGCTTTAATGACTAGAGGGATAAATTACCAAGAAATAGCGCGCATTTTAAACCAAAGTCCAAAACAAATTGATAATACAATTCAAAGAGTGAAGAAAAAGACAAAAAAATTGATTGAGAATTTAGAAAAAATGTGAGAAAAAATCACATTTTTTCTTTAGGATTGTTTACAAATTAGGTGGGCTTTGATATAATTTATACATAATAAGAGGGAGTGGGGAAAACATGAAAATGTTAACTTCAGAAATTACGAAATTATTAGATAAATTGTATAATTTACGTGGTGATAATAGTGTGATCCTTTCTAAGATGGAAGCAGAAAGAGAGAAAGCAGAAGAAACAAAAGAAAGAAATGAAGTAGAAAAAAGTGCCCTTCAAGATAAAATTGAAGCATTAACTGAAGAAGAAACAATTTTAGGAGAAGAAGGCGAAAAATTAGTATCAGTTCTTAAGAATATTAAGACTGATGATTTTAAGTTTGTTTTAGATAAATTAAAAATTAATTTTAATCCTGATAAATTAAGTGAAGATGTTAATGAATTATTGCCTAAGACAATAGATAGAGTTAAAGAAGAAAAGGAAAGTGCAAAATCTGAGTTAGTAAAAGTTGAATCAGAAATGAATACTGCAGTAGCAACAATTGAAGAGTTAGCAATTAGAAAAGATGAAGCAATAGCTAACCAAACAAGATTAAATGAATACTTTGATTTAGCTTTGAATGGAAATATTAATATTACAAGAGATTCCATTACTTCATTGTTAGAAAAATTTGATTTTAATGAAGATGAACAAAGAGAAGCCGCTAAGATATTAATGTTCCCAGAAGATGCTTTATACGAGTATGAAGAAAAGTTAAAAGATAATTCAGGAATGAGTATTTCTGATGTTTTTGCAGAAGCAAAATCGCCAGTATTTGAATTAAAAGATAATAATACTTCTGAAGTAGAAGAAAAAGAGGAAATGTCTTCTCCAGTAATATCTAAAGAATCTCCAAAAGAATCATTAATTAGTTTATTAAAAGATTTAGGATTTGATTATTTAGATTTTACTAGTAGTGATGTTGATAGAATATTAGCAAATTATAACGAAAATACTTTAAAAGATAATGTTGAATTTGCTAAGAATAAAGGATTAAAATTAGATTTATTTGTTGATAATGCTGAATTATTATATGATAAAGAATTTAAAGCAAAAATAGAAAAGATAATAGAAATTGGTAAAGAACCAAATGACATCTATTTAAATCCAAGCATTTTAGTTAAGTATAGTAAAAGTGATTTAGATATGATTGTTGATAGATTAAAGAGTAGTGGATTAGATCCTAAAAAGGTGCCATTAATCGCATATTAAGGAGGTTATTATGACATTAGTTGAAAAGTTAGATTTGCTTAATTTGCCTGAAGGAGAAAGGGAAAAAGTAATTCAAAAATTTTTTGCTTCACTTGCTAATGTAAGTGATAATGAATTAACAGAAAGATTAGAATTTTTACATGATAAGAATGTTGATATTAATAAAGCAAAAGATGTTAAAGTTTTATGTATTCCCAAAGATGAATTAATGAAAAAATTTAGTATATTAGATGAAATAAAAGAGTCTGATATCTATAGAGATGATCCTTCAGTATTAACACTTAATGTTATAGATATATATAAAAGAATTAAATACTGTATAGCTAATAACATTGAATACAAGTGGGAGGATTCAAAAAATGACTAAATATGCAGATTTCATAAAAAGTGAAAGAAAATTTCGCGAAATGATAAAAAAATCTGATGAAAAGGTTACTGAAGAAGTTAAAGCAGATGAGCCTAAAATAGATACACCAAATGCTAATTTATTTGAAGCTTTCACTTCACCTCAACAACCTTCAGAAGTAATATCTTTTGCTGATTTAGATGATGATCAATTTAAATTGGATTCCACTGATTTAACTCCAGTATCAGGTGATGAAATGATTTCTGAAACAGATGATGAAGAATTAGCTAAAACAACTAATTTTGAAGCCATTAGGGATGGACTAGAAGGTCAAGCATTAACCGGTCCAAATGCTTCTATAGAAGAAAGAGTTAAAGGTGAGTTAAATAATCTTGATAATACTGATATACTTGATAACGCTGAAATATTTAATTATACTGTTCCAATTGATCAAATCAAACCAGATGAATATAAAATCGGGGGTAGATGATTATGAAATTTTTAGAGAAATATGATTTTAATAAAGAAGAAATTGCTGAATTCTTAAATAATTCTCCTAAAGCGTTGATAGACTCAATAAAAGATAATAAAAAATTAGTTGGTGAAAATATTAGTTATCTTAAAGATTTAGGAGTAAATAATTATCGAGATATATTTTTAGAGTATTATGATATGTTCTTAATGGATCATAGTAACTTTGTAGAAGTTTTTTCAAAATATGAACCTGAAGATTTAATTGAGAAGTTAAATAAGAATATAAAAATAATAGAATATCTATAGATGCTTTAAAAAGCATCTTTTTTTATGTATAATATACATATGGAGTTGAAGTATAATGAAAAAAATCTTAGTTTTGATTAGTTTTTTATTATTACTATCTGGTTGTAGTGAGAAAGTATATGAAATTGAAGAGACCGAAGATATAGTAATAAAAGAAAATGAATTATTTGTTTATTCTGATTTTTATTTAAAAGACATAATTGAAATAAAAAATAAAGATGTGGAATTGATTAGTGACAATTATAAAATTGATACAGATAAATTGGGAAGTGTGCCAATCGACCTAATCTATAAATTAGATAATAAAAAGTATGATTACAAATTTAATGTAGAAGTAGTTGATAAAGAAGCACCATTAGTTTTTAGCGGAACTAATAGAACTATGTATAAAGATTCTGAAGATGATGTTTGTAATGCAATAACATTTGGTGATAATTATGATGGTGATTTGAAGTGTGTTATTGAAGGTAATTATGATATTCATAAAACCGGAACTTATAAATTAAAGTATATTATTAGTGATAGTAGTAATAACACTAGGGAAGTAGATGTAACTTTAAATGTCATAGAGAAACCTTTATCTAGTGGATCTAGCACTCCAACAAATACGAAAAAAACATATTTTAGTGATGTCTATAAGAATTATAAAAATGATAATAATGAAATAGGCATAGATGTTTCTAAATGGCAAGGAAGCATTGACTATGAAAAAGCTAAAGCTGCTGGTGTATCATTTGTTATGATGAGAATTGGTGTTCAAGGATCACAAACTAGAGAATTAAGTATTGATGCATTTTATAAAGAGAATATTAAAAAAGCACATGATGCAGGATTAAAAGTAGGTATTTATTTATATAGCATAGCCTTAACTAAAGAAGAAGCAGAAGAACATGCTAAATGGGTTATTAAAACTTTAGAAGGAGAAAAATTAGAATTACCAATAGTGTTTGACTGGGAAAACTGGTCTAAATGGAATACTTATAAAATTAGTTTCCATGATATTAATGAAATAGCTAATACATTTATGAAAACTATAAAAGATAATGGTTATGATAGTATGCTTTATAGTAGTAAATTTTACTTAGAAACCATTTGGACTAATAAACATAACTATCCGGTATGGTTAGCACATTACACTAGTAAAACATCTTATCAAGGAAAATATGTAATGTGGCAATTATGTAATAATGGTAGAGTAGATGGCATTAATGGAGATGTAGATATAGATATTTTATATCATTAAAAAAGTAACATATAATATGTTACTTTTTTGGTCTACTTTTTTTCCATTGAACTTTATATGCAATCATTAATTGAACTCTATAAGGTAAAAATCTTAAACCAAAATTTCCTAACTTCATGCTTAGTTTAGGCAAAATAATCATTTTACCCTTAAACATTTTATCAATGCCATACTTAGCTACATAACTTGATGAAGCTTCTTTTATACTAAATGTTCCTTTAGCTACTTTATTAAATTCAGTATTAGTTGGCCCAGGGCATAATGCACAAACGTGCACTTTGCTTTTTTTATGCCTTAGTTCTTCATTTATTGCCATAGTTAATTTAGTAATATAGTTTTTAGAAGCATAATAGGTATTTAATTTTGGGCCTGCCATAAATCCAGCAGAAGAACATACATTTAGTATATATCCAGCATCTTTTTTAACAAAATCTTTTAGAAATAATTTTGTTAGTATATGTGGGGCTTTAACATTAACATTAATCATTTCTAATTCTCTAGATAAATCAGTGTCAACAAAGTCTCCGAATAATCCAAAACCAGCATTATTAATCAAGATATCTATATTATCATTTTTACAATCTTCATATAATTTATAAACATTTTTTTCTTCATTTAAATCTAGAACTATTATTTTAACATTACAATCTAATTCTTTCTTTAATTCTTCTAATCTTTCTTTCCTTCTAGCTACTAAAATCAAATCAATTTTTTTACTTGCTAAGTATCTAGCCATATCTTTCCCAATGCCCGAAGAGGCTCCAGTAATCAATGCTTTCATTATTTTATATCTCCTTTCAATTCAAATAATATATCTCTTAATTCCATTGCTCTTTCAAAATCTAATTTTTTAGCTGCATCTTTCATTTCTTCTTCAATCTTAATCAACATATCTTTAATCTCTTTTTTACTTCTTTTTTGTTTAGTTGCAGTTTTTTCAATTTGGTTAGAGATTACTTCCTTAATTTCTTTAACTATAGTTTTAGGAACAATTCCATGTTCTTCATTAAATCTTTCTTGAATCTCTCTTCTTCTTTTAGTTTCATTAATAGCTATATTCATTGATTCTGATATAGAATCTGCAAACATTATAACTTTTCCATTACTATTTCTAGCGCATCTTCCAACAATTTGAATTAAACTTCTACTACTTCTTAAGAAACCTTGTTTATCAGCATCTAAAATACATATTAGAGATACTTCAGGAATATCTATTCCTTCACGAAGAAGATTAATTCCTACTAGAACATCATAAATACCACTTCTTAAATCATGAATAATCTTTAATCTTTCTAATGTTTTTATTTCGTTATGGAGATAAGCAACCTTAATACCTAATTCTTTTAAGTAATTTGTTAATTCTTCACTCATTCTTATTGTCAGAGTAGTAATTAAAACTCTTTCATTTTGTTTAATTCTTTCATTTATTTCTCCGATTATTTCATCAATTTGTCCTTTAGTAGGTCTAACTTCAATAATTGGATCTAATAGTCCGGTAGGTCGAATAATTTGCTCAACTATTTGATGATTTGACTCTTCAATTTCATAATCTCCAGGAGTTGCTGAAACATATACCACATTATTTAATTTTTTTTCAAATTCTTCAAACTTTAATGGTCTATTATCTAATGCACTAGGAAGGCGAAACCCATAATCAACTAAAGTTTGTTTTCGCATTCTATCGCCATTAAACATTCCTCTAACTTGAGGTAATGTCACATGTGATTCATCAATAAACATCAAAAAATCATCAGGCATAAAATCTATTAAACAGGTTGGTGTTACCCCTTCGCCTCGTAGTGCTAAGTGTCTTGAATAATTCTCAATACCAGAGCAATATCCTGTTTCTTTAAGCATTTCCATATCATAATTAACTCTCTCTTTAATTCTTTGTTCTTCAATAAATTTTCCTTTATCGTGAAAATACTTGGTTCTTTCTTCCAATTCTTCTTTAATTCTTCTAATTGCTTCATCTAATTTTTCTGGACTAGTAACAAATAGAGAAGCAGGAGAGATAACTACAGATTTTTTCTCTTCTTTAATAACTCCGGTTAGAGGATCGAAAATAGTTAGTGAGGATACTTTATCATCATCTAATTCAATTCTAATTCCCTCATTTTTATCACTAGAAGTAATAATATCTATTTGTGATCCTCTAACTCTAAAAGTTCCTCTTTTAAAGTCTATATCATTTCTTTCATAAGTCATATCAACTAATTTATCTATAACTTCATTTCTTTTTATTTTATCGTTAAGTCTCAAGACAAACATGTTTTTTTCGTAGTCTTCTTTTTCTCCAATATTATATATACAGGATACTGAAGCCACTACTATGACATCAGAATAATTTATTAAAGCACAAGTGGCGCTATGTCTTAACTCATCAATTTCATCATTAATTGAGGCATCTTTTTCAATATATGTATCATTAGAAGGAACATAGGCCTCAGGTTGATAATAATCGTAATAACTAACAAAATATTCAACATGATTATTAGGAAATAATTCTTTAAATTCAGAATATAATTGACCCGCTAGAGTTTTGTTATGAGCAAGAACTAAAGTAGGTTTATTAACTTCTTTAATTACATTGGCCATAGTAAATGTTTTACCAGTTCCAGTTGCTCCCAGTAAAACTTGTTTTTTCTTTCCTTGCTTTATTCCTTCAACTAATTCTTTAATAGCTTCAGGCTGATCGCCGCTAGGTTTATAATTTGATACTAATTCAAACATATTGCCACCTCCTAATAAAAATATAATATCATAAAAATAAAAAAAAAGAATTACTAAGTAATTCTTAATTAAATCTATATACATTTATAGATGGAGTATTAAATAGTCTATATTCAAATGATTCATAACCTAAACCATTGGATACATATAATTGTTTATCTCCAACTTTATAATTGCCACTTATATATTTTTTAGCACCATTCTTTTTTATTAGTCCTCCATAATAAGGAATATTTATTATTCCACCAAGAGAGTGGCCAGATAAATATAAATTTCCACCAGGTAAAGAACTAATTCTATCTGGTTCATGAACTAATATAATACTATAATCATATTCAATGTCATTAGTTAATAACTCATCAATATTTTTTCCTTTATTAATTCCAACTATATTAATCGGTCTCTCGTCTTTATAAAAAAGTAATTCACTTTCATCATCTAATAATTTAAAATCACTTTCAAACATTAAATCTTTATATCTTTTTAAATCTTTTTTATCATTATCACCAACGATGGCATATTTATATAAATATGCCTCTAAGTCTTTTAAAAAACTTTTTAATATATCATAATCTTTATTTTTATATTTAAATTTTTTGCTAGTTAAATCTCCAGTAAATATAATAACATCTGGCTTTAATGAATTAATCTCATTTTTTAATTTATCTAGTTTTTTTTCATCCTTATTATATAGTAGGTCAGAGAAGTGAACTATTTTTAATTCATGAAAACTTTCTGGAACTGAAGAATTATCTATAGTTATTTCATGAACTTTAAAATTATCTACTTCAACATATCTACCATAAAGAAATAGAAATACTATAATTATAATAATAGAAAAAAACAGTCTTTTCATTATAGGGCTCCTAGGAATATGATTGTAATTGCTATAGCATTATGCATCGCATGGAAGAAAATATTAGTCCATATATTATTAGATTCTTTATATATTGCTGCAAAAGAATAACCTAAGGCACCATATGGAATTATATAAAGATATTCAAGAGGACTTTTTGCATTAATTAAATGAAGGGCACCAAATATTAATCCTGATAAAGTAAAATAAATATATTTGTTTTTAAAAACATCTTTAAAACATATTCTAGTTAAACCTTCCTCTACAAATGGAGCAAATATTATAGTTGATAATACTCCATAAATCGGCATAGTTATTAATAAAGATTCATTTAAATCTTGATTAGTTGAGGGTATTTTAACAAATAAACCGATTAAAATGTTACTTACTAACATTACAACTAAACCAAGTAACCAAAAACGGAAGTATTTATCAATATATTTGCGACCATTTTTCTTAAAATCGTAATAGTCGGGAACATATATTTTTCTAAATATAAATAGGAAAATTATTAAAAGAATTAACTCTATCATTATATATATAATAGTATTTAAAAATAAATTTGAACCAAGCAATACTTCTCTGAATAGCAGCTGTAGACTAATTAAGACAAAAATATAAACAAAAATAATAATTATTTGTTTAACAGTAGCCTCAAAAATATTTTTTATTATTTCCATACCATTCACCTAGATATAATATATCATAAGTAAAAAAAGTATTCAATCTAACCTTGATAATAAACTTGCATTGTGTTATTATTTTATATAGAAGGTAGGTGTGCTTTTGGTGAAGAAATTTTTAACTTTTATGATTGCTTTCTTTTTGCTTGGCATAAATGTTTATGCTGCATCGGCATGCGATGTTAATGAAGAAGCAAGCTTAAAACAAAAAGCCGCGAATATAACAGCGAATTATGAAGTTGTCTCAAATTTAGTAACTGATGGTGAAGATGAGGGAATAGAAGAGTATTTTAATATATCCATATATAACTTATCTGAAGAATTTTATGTTGTAGTCAAAAGAGACAAAAAAGAAACAGAAGAGGAAGAAAGAATCGTTAATAAAGTATATAATTATAGTGATACCCAAAATGGAGTTTTGACCTTTAAATGGGAGAACAATGAAGAGGTAACAAACTGGACTATTGAAGTTTATTCTTCAAACAAAACTTCATGCACTGGCGAATCTTATAAAAAACTTTATCTAACAACTCCCCATTTTAATAATTTTTCATATTTAGCTATGTGTGATGATTTAGAAGAATTTTATCTATGTAAAAGATATGTTACTTTTGATGAAATCGATTCGGAAACGTTTTATAAAAAACTTGAAAGCTTTCAAGCTGGTAAAATAAATGATAAAGGGGAAGAAACAAAAAGTAAAACAACTTTCTTTGATAATGTCTTTAAATTTATTGACGAGAATAAATGGATAATAATTGGTGTTGGTGCTGGCATTGTTGCGATAATAACTCCAGTAGTGGTTATTAAGAAAAGAAAGAGCAGGAAAAAATGATTATGAAAAAATTAAGTAAAATAATTATAGCAATAGTGTTGTCAGTATTTGGATTGAATGTTGCTAGAGCGGCTTCTTGTCCGAGCGGTTTTTATCTTTATGATAGTGGTGATTTTAAAAAACCAACTAAGGTTCATTATGAAATTACGGTAAAATATACAAGTGATGGAAAGACAAAGACTTATACAGCACCGAATAGAACGCTTTATAAATATATTCTTAATAGAAAAAAGGATGGAACTGGAAAGGAATATGTTGGATACTGTCGTAACCCTGGTAGAGAAGCTAGGAAAAGTGATAGCGATAAAAAATTCTCATGTGATGAGCTAGTTTTTGATCAAGTTAAACCAGAATCTGGACCTGACGCAAATATCTACTGGGCAGGTATTACAGAAATATTTAAACAAGGTTATAACGGAAAAACAAGAAATTCTGACTACGATTATTTCATAACTCAATTTGCATTAAGAACATATGAGATGATGGCCCCAAATTATAGTAGTTTAGTTGATAATTTTAGTGGAATTTTAAGTAAATCATATCATTATATGCACGTTTATGTAACAGATAAAGTTTTGAATGATGATACAACTAAAGCAAAATTAAGACAATTAAAAGATACATTCTGTGCATCATCTGGAGGATGCAAAAACAATATAGTTAAATTAAATTGGCGTAATATAAAAAGTGTTAATATTGAATGGAGTGGAGTTGATGGCCATTCTGAAGAAACTATAATTAAAAATATTAGGACTTTAGTTAATAAAGGGTTGGATGCAGCTATCGATTATAAAAAAGGAATATCAGGCTCATCTATAACTTGGAAAAATTCTGCAAAAGCAGTTTCAACTGGTGCGAAAAATGCTAAGGCTTATCAATATGAATTTACTTTAAAAAACTTTAAATCTTCTGGATCTTATGCTTATCTTGATTTGAGTTGTCCAGATTGCAAAGCTAATAACGTTAAATATAATTTATATATAAATGATAGTAAAAACCCAGTTAAAACGTATGCTGATTCGGCAAAAACTATTGTTAGAGCAAACTTATTAAATGCGGATAGTGTAACTAATGGAACTGGAAAAGTTAAAGTTATTGTTGAAGTATCTCAAGAGGAGTGTAATGCTGAAACAGTAGAATACTTCTTAAAAGTGAAATATAGTGATGCTGAATTATCTTCAAAATATTATGACATGCATTCTAGTGCAAGTAAAAAAGGAAATGTTCAAAGTTTCTATTTCACAGATATTGATGGCTTAATACCATCATCTAAGGATGCAGACGCAGACGTTGATAATAAAGACTTCAGATTATGTGAACCTACTTGTGAACAATTAGAAAAAAGTTGTAATGTAGACAAAAATGAAGAGGATTGTAAACTTTTTGAAGAGAAATATGAAAGTTCTTGTTCTAAACCACAATGTGAAGTAAGAGTAGAAAATGGTAGTTGTTCAAGCACTGGAGCAAGTTCTGCTGTTTCAATAAAAGAAGGTTATGAAATATCTGGACCTGCTGGTAATTGTACTGTTACAAATAAATTAAATGTTAAAGAATGTATTATTAATAATGAAGACCCTGTTGGTAACTCATATGAGGTTTCAGATAATAGATATTGTAAGGTCTATTGTAAAGAAGATTATAAGTTATCTTTACCAGGAAATCAAAATGTAGATAGTGGTAGATATTTCCAATTAACCGCTAAAGTAACTGGATCAAAAACATGTTACACCTCTAAAATAAATACAGATAAATTTTTAAGCGATTTGGAAAAAGCTGGAACTAAATCAAAAATTAACAGTTATGTTAAACAATATTCTAGTTGTACTGATTTAAATTCAATTGATTATAAATTTGATCCAACAATAACATTTAAATATGAAGAAACTGGTTATTATAATATTAAGAAAACTGCCGAACTAGAAAAAGGTGCAACAGCAACAAGTGAAGCAAGTTCATATTGTTCAAAAGATACCATCGATAACAATTACACCTCATGTGGTGGTTCAAATATGGCTAGTTCTCCAGCTACAAAAACAAAAACAGTTTCATATACTGATGATAGTGGAACACATTCTATGAGTGTAGAATATGATGACGTTAGATATGTAACTAGAAAAATTAATAAAACAGCAAGTTATAAAACTCCAACACAATTTGCAACACTACACGATAGTGGAACAATTGTTAGTAAATATGATGATTTATCAGGAACAACCGCTACAGAATTAGAAAACGGATTACCTGTTAGATTTAATGCTAAAGGAACTTATGATTTCTCACTTACTCTTAAAAATGTTGGTGAATACTTTGAAACTCAAAAACTTGGAAGATTAATAGGTGGAAGTAAAAGTGTTCTAACACAATATTTAGAAGATAATACTGTATGTAAAGCTGAATCTAAATCTAAAGGCAATCTAAATAAAAACGGAATTTGGACATGTAAATATTCTATTGATGATAGACCTTATTATTGTGAAACATCTAGTGGTGAAAAGATAGATATTACAGAATGTATGGAAACTAAGACTGAGGGACAATGTATTCAAGAATACTGTCCAGGTGGTGGAGGACATCCATGTCCACCACCAATGGAACACATCGATTTAACAAATTGTTTAAAAACACATGATTTAGATTACTGTGTTGAAAACAATTGTAAGTTGAAAGATAAATGTCCTCCTCCATTTGAAAATGTGGATATATCCGATTGTTTAAAAACACATAACTTAAATTATTGTATTGAACATAATTGTCCGGATGAAAGAGAATATTGTCCACCTCCATTTGAAGATAGAGATATAACCGAATGTGTTGCTGAAGAAGGCAGAGAAGTCTGTGTTCAACGACATTGTTGTCCTGATTGCCCAACATATTATAAATGTCAAAAGGTTAATGGTGTATATTATGGGCCAAATTCTGAGGTATTAAAAGATATATATTCAGGCGGAACAATAGCTAAAACGGCCAGGGAACAATTTGCAGAATTATGCAAAACATGTGATGAACCTGATTGTCCACAAGTCTATGAATGTCTAAAGGTTAATGGAGTATATTATGGACCAGCTGGACAAATATTACCTGATAAGGTTTCATTCACTAAGGTTTGTAAACCTGGAAACGGTGGATATGAATTTGACTATCGTTCAGTTACAACAAGTGATTTAAATCCAAATAATAGAGAACTTGGAAGCAACTGGCAATATAGTGAAAATGTTGATACTGCTGAAGAATTAAAGGCAAAAGTTACAACTGAAGAGATTATTGAAGATGGTGAAAAGATATATGATCTTGAAACCGATAATGTAGTCAAGAGTAACAAATTTGCTATGAAGATTCATATGACTAGTGGCATTATTAGTCATATCAGAGAAGAAAATGAAAAGATTGATACATATGTAAATGGAAATTTAACTTGTTATGATTATAACGATGACGATGGAAATACTTATAGTAATATAATGTGTTATAGTGACTTTATTGATGATTTAGTAGATCATTATAGTTCTGAAATTAAATTTGGTGTTCCTAGACCAAGAAGTAAATCAGAGAGAAATAATGGTGCAAATACTGAATACTGGACATTATGGACTGAAGCAATTGATAAAGACGCAGCTAGATGGAGTATTACTACAACTCATGAATTAGCATACTTTAAAACAGGTTATGGTTCTAATATAAATGTTGGACCATCTTGGAAATAGAAAAGGAGGAAACATTTTATGAAGCAAGCTTATTGGGGATATTGGTTAGTTGTTTTAGGTATATTCGTAGTAGTTATAATGCTACTAATTAGAAATGTTACCTCCAATAACACCTTCGACTCTTATACTATAAAGCAAATATCAGAAGCAGCGATGACTGAAGCTGTTGATTACGCTTATTATCGCGAATACGGGGAGTTAAAAATAAACAAAGAGAAGTATATTGAAAGTTTCTTAAGAAGATTTGCTGATGTAGCAGATATTACAACAGATTATACTTTGACATTTACTGCTGTTTATGAAGCTCCTCCTAAAGCGAGCGTAGAAATTGTTAGTGGAACTCAACCATATACAGTAACAACTACTTCAGAAACATTTGATATGGCTACAAGAGTTGATGCAATATTAGAAACTAGAAAATAGAAAGGAAGAATAAAATGGGAAGTTTAGTAAATACAATTAAAAGATTTATAGGAAACAAAAACACAGTTACATTAATTGCTGTAATTGCTGGTGTTCTTGTTCTATGGTATTTCTATAACTATAGAGTTAGTCAAGCAATAACTACAATAAGCATTCCCTATGCTGTTGAGAAGATTGATACTGGAAAATTGATTGAATCTGACAATATTGAGTATAAAGAAATAACCAGATCAACAGTTAAAGATAGTGATATTGTTACTGATGCTAGTTATCTTGAAGGAAAATATGTCTGTATTGGAACAAGTATTCCAACTAATGGATTCTTTTACAAATCTCAAGTTTGTGAAAAAGATGCTTTACCTAATTCAGTATTAGACAATATTGCTGATGGTTACACATTATATGAACTTAGTGTTAATATGGAAACTACTTACGCCAATTCAATATATCCAGGCGATTACATAGACTTATATGTTCTATCAAGAGGCGATGATGGTCAAATATTATACGGAAAACTAATTGAAAGTATTAATGTTTTATCTGTTAGAGATTCAAGTGGTAGAGATGTATTCTGGGATTCAAGCGCTGGAGATTCTTCATACCTATTATTTGCTGTTCCTGATGAATATGCAAAATTATTAGAAGTAGCTGAAGAAGCAAATATCAAAATTAAACCAGTTCCAAGAAACTCATCTTATACAAAGAATCCAGGGGAAACAAAAATAGTTAGTGATTTTCTATATAATTATATAATGAATAAATCTGCTACTATAGTATATTAATAATATTTATAACAAAAAAAATAAAAAGGAGAGGTTAAAGTGAATGATGCTATATTTTCACAAATTGATTTTGGTCCTTTAAAAGAATTTTTAGATGACGACAACGTTACCGATATTTCCTATAGTAATGGTGGTCAAATTCACTTAAAAACTTTAGATAAAGGTGTATATCCAATTGAAAGGCCAGAAATAAATAATGCTTTATTAGAAAAGCTAGCTTTTCAATGCTCTAATGTAATGGGTAAAACCTTTAATATGGCTCATCCTTTACTCGATGCCGAAAGTGCTGAATTACGTTTAAACTTTGTGCATGATTCCATTGCTACCAATGGAATTGCTTGCACAATAAGAAAAACGCCAGCAAAAATAAGACTAAATAAAGAAAAATTAATAAATGAAAAATATGTTACTGAGGAATTATTAAATTTCTTATTAACTTGTGTTCAAGGCCATTGCAATATTATTGTTAGTGGAGAAACTGGCTCAGGTAAAACAGAACTTGTTAAATACTTAGCTAGTCATATAGGTGAAAATGAAAAAGTAATTACAATAGAAGACACTTTGGAATTACACTTAGATAAAATATTTCCTCATAGAGACATAGTAGCTATGAAAACCAATAATATTGCTGGATATTCAGACGTTTTAGTTGCATGTATGCGACAAAACCCAAGATGGATATTACTATCCGAGGTTCGTAGTGCTGAAGCGGTAATGGCCGTTCGTAACTCAATATCATCAGGTCATAATATTTTATCAACAATCCACTCTGATAGTGCTAGAAACGTTCCTATGCGTATGTATAGTTTGCTTGAATCTAATCAAGATATAGATCAATTCTTAAAATCTATTCATAGGTATGTTCAATTAGCTATTCATGTTAAAGGCTACATGAGTCAAGAACTAGGACGTTTCCAAAGAGAGATTGTTGAAGTTACTGAGTTCTTTGTAACTGAAGATAATGAGGCTTTATATAATGTTATTTTTAAGAAAAGCTTGGATGGAAAAATAGCATTTAAAAATCCAACTAAATACCTAAGAGAGTATTTAGGAAGTCAGGGTGTTATATTAAAAGAAGAAATATTTAGTGAATACACAGAAAATAATTCAAAAGATGAAATAGATTCGCTATAGGAAGAAGGTGTCTAATGAAAACTTTGCCAGAACTTGGAATATTATTACTCATAGGATTAATAATTGTGATTGCTAGAACTAAAGATCAGAGTAAATATAAAAACTTTTTAGAACAAGCAGGAGCTGTTTATGATCGCTTTTCACCATACTCATTTAAGATGGTTAGGGAAAAAGCTAAAGAATTAGGACAAGAATATACAACTCGACAATATGCTTTTCAAGTTGTTGCTTTGGGAGGTGTAGCAGGAATCCTTGGATATTTCTATTTTTATAGTATTATTTGGGGAATAGTTTATGCTACTGCAGCAATTGCTATAATTCCATATTTAGCATATCTAAGATGCCAAAGAATATATAGTGAATTTATATTTGAACAAATTCAAACTTATACAACAAACGTTATAATGGAGTTTAATACAACACAAAGTTTTGTTAAGTCACTTGAAGGTGTTCGTGACTCTGGAATCGTAGAAGAGCCGGTTTTAGGAGATATATCTAAAATGATAGATTTATCTTATAAAAATGGAACTATAGATGAATCAATTGAGTATTTTAATTCAAAATACCCATTCTATATGGTTAAAAACATGCATCAATTATTCTTACAAATTACAAAAGAAGGTGCTAAAGATGCTGGAGAATCATTAGAAAATATGTCAATGGATATAGACGCCCTTGTTGAAGGTGTATATAGAGACCAAATGGATAGAAGAAACTTTCACACAAGATTTATAACATTCGGCTTAGTTTTATCTTCTCTAGTTTTAGTAGTTGAATTATTACTTGGAAAAGATAACTTTATTGAGTTATTAGGAACCTGGTATGTTCAATTGATACTGCATGCAATAATTTTATTAAATGCTTATTTCTTGATTTCTGGAGAAAAATATTATAATGAAGATGTGGGGGCTGAATAATGCAAGTTGAGATAATTATATTAACAGTTCTAGTTTTCATCGTAATGTCTTACAATGGACAATTAAGTATTAAAGAGTTTGTAAATGATAATTTCTATTTGTTTAGGAAATTAAAAGAAAGCGATTGGGATTTCTATGTTAGAGCTAGACATGGTGATAGTGTAAATTCAGATGCAATCTTTACTAAAAGAATTAGAAATGGTTTAATTGTCATGGTAATAGCAATATTCTTCTTTCTAAATAGTTTAGATGGCTTGAAAATATTGTTATCCATTGTTTTAGGATTCATTACATTTAAGTTAGATTATTTTGATTATAAATCTAAATATAAAAGTCACATGTTTAGAATAGATAGTATGTTGCCACATTATTTGAAAAGTATCGAAATATTAATTCAACACTATACTGTTCCTGTTGCCATAGGAAAGAGTGTTTTAGACGCTCCAGATATTTTCAAAGATGGATTACAAGAAATGATTAACGAGATTAATGCCGGTGATGATTCAATTAATCCATACATGAACTTTGCTAGAAAATATCCCGTTCGTGACTCAATGCGTATGATGAGACTTTTATACCGTTTGAGTATTGGTAGTCAAGATAGAAAGCAAGAACAAATGGTAATGTTTTCAAGAACAATATCTAATCTACAACAAAAGGCAAGAGAGACTAAGTATAAAAATAGATTAGATAAGATGGAAGGTAAAACCATGAAGATGTTATTGTCCACTGGTTTTGGAGTTATGATACTTTTGGTTTTAGCCGTAGTTCAAATGATGAATATATAAAAGAAGTTTTACTTCTTTTTTTTATTTGTTTGATGTTGTATAATGGTTAAGAGGAGTATTGATATGAATACTGATTTTTGTACTAATTATCCAACGTTATATATTTTTTCAATTTTAAGAAAATCTTTTAGAGTGTTACTCATAATTATTCCTTTAATAATAATAGTTATAGGCATGATAGATTTTTTTAAAGCTGTCCTTGATAAAGATGATGATTCGATAAAAAAAGCCACTAATGCTTTAATAAAACGAATTATTGCTGGAATAGTTATTTTTATAATGCCGACATTAGTAGAAAGTCTATTTAATGTATTCAATGAATCTTTTATAGTTCCATTAGATTTATCTAGTTGTATAGAAAATTCTGATAACTTAGCTTTCTATAAGGAATTATATGAAAAAGAAAAGAAAAACCAAATATCTAAAGATGAAAGAGAAAACGAAATTGAAGCCGAAAGATTGAGAAAAGAAGCTGAAAAGAAAAAAGAAAATTCTAAAAAGTATTTTATTCCAAGATATAATCCTAGCACTCCAGATGGAGGTTCAAATACAGGTAGAAAATATAATATTAGCGATAGCGATATTAAAGCATTAGCGGTTATCGCTAAATGTGAACAAGGTTCTGTTCAAGGAGCAAGGGCTGAGGCAGAACTCATGGTTAATAGATATGAGTTATATGGTAGTAGTTTTTCAAATATTTATGATTATGTAACAAAAGGAAGTTTCTTTCATTGTGGCCATTGTTATGCTGGAACCGGTGATAATTGTGAAGGGTTGGAGTTAAATAAAGAGCCAGGCGATTCTTATGTTTCTGTGGTTAGATCAGTTGTAAAAAATGGTGATAGAACGCTTTTAGCACCATACGTTGACGAACATGATAATTTTGGTGATATTTCTAAAATTGTTAACAATGGTTCTACGGGAAATAAAGAAAATAAAAATGAATATGTTAGGGATAAAACAATTATTTATACCTATGGTGATAAAGGGGAATATCATTATAAGTTCTATTCGTTCCCATGCCCAAATTGTGATCCATTTGGGTATACCAACTCGGCTTATAATGAATATCAAAAGAATCAAGACAAACCTAATTATGTGGATTAAAAGGGGAATATATGAGAGATAGAAGAAAAGTATTGATTATAATTGGAATAGTTTTTGTAGTTCTTTTTGGAATATTATTCTTGATTAGAATGGGTAGAAAAGATATAGTTTATCAAAAAAAAATGACAAATCTTCTAGAGAGAAAAGGATTTACGCTAAATAATAGTTTATATGTAAATGATAATATAGATAATCCTGCAGGAAGTTGTAGAGAAGATGAAGCAACTAATTGTGAAGGAGAATCTAAATACTTTGATATATATTCTTATGAATTATATATGAATAAAAATATTTTATATGATGGAGTGTATATGGAATTAACACCATCGTATTACTATGTTACAGATGAACTTAAGTATACATATCGTATTACCTATGAAAATGGAACCGCAATTATTAAAGGTGACTATGATGGAAAGGATATGACATGTTATTTAGAATATACTCATGGATTTTCCTTCGATAGTGGATATAAGTCTTTATGTGATGATATTGAAAGTGATATTGAAGACTTTTACTATTACGCCAAATTACTTATAAAAGATCATAGAATTATAGAGTATATGAAAAGTTAGAATTAACACAAAAATGTAAACAATGTCCAATTTTCAAATTTGACATTGTTTTTTTAATAATTATTGGTTATAATGAAAATATAAAAATAGAGTATAGAGGAGGAGATTAATTTGAAAGAAGCAACTGGTGAATTAAATATGACTGTTGTAACTGTAGTTGCAGTTGCTGCATTATTGGCATTCTTTTATTTAGTTATATGGCCAAACTTAAAGGTAGGTATGACTTTGTCTAGTGCTTGTAGTGCTGCAAATGGTGCAGAATACAAGACAAGTGGTGGTGAAGGAAGCAATGCTTGGAAAATAACTTGCCCACCAGCAGCAGCAGGAGCTACACAAAAATGTGAATATAAGCAAGGCAGTAAGACATCAACTAGAACATGTAATGACAATAGAAACTAGAGTATAAATTATGAAAGAGGCATCAGGAGAATTAAATAGCACGGTTTTTGTGATTTTGGCTATTGGAGTTCTAATGGCCTTTTTTTACTATGTAATTTGGCCTATAGTTAGGCAAGATGTTAATAATAATTCTCAATGTAGTAAAGCAGTTTGTGAAAAATGTGTTAATGCAGCTGGCAAACCAAAAACAAATTGTAAAACAGTGAAGTGTCATTTACCAGGTGACGAATCAAATATATTCGAATGTGTATATAAAGGATAGGAGTGATTAAATGAAAGAAGCGACAGGTGGAATATCAGTTGTTCAAATTGTAATTCTTTTTATCTTACTATTTACGGGAATAATGTGTTTAACAATTAATCACTCAAAAGCATTTGCGGTTAAAGATGAAGTAATTAATATAATTCAAAATAATGAGTTAAGCACTGCTCCGAATAACTTGAGTTCTGCAGCTATATCAGAGATGGTAAGTCATTTAGAAAAAACTGGACATCGTATTACTGGAACTTGTCCAAATGATTGGATTGGATATCAAAGGGATGGAACCAAAAATAATAACGATGCAGTTGTTTGTATTAGAGTTCATAATGTGGACAAAATTAATGGCAAAATTGCTGAAAAAGCATGTACTAACGATAAGTGTAAATATAGCGAAGAAGTGCGAAAAATGTATTATTATGATGTTAAAGTGTTTTATCGATTAGATGTTCCTATTATTAAACAATTATTGAATAATCTATCATTAGATGGATCAACTAAAATATTATATGGAAGTGCTAGCTAGGGGGATATAATGAGAGAAGCGACAGGTACAACTACAACTTTTAAATATATTCTAGTGTTTACTTTCTTGTTTGCTGGTTTTTTAGCTGTAGCAATTTCTTATAGTAGAGTATTTAGATTAAAAAATGGTAGTTTAGCTATAATAGAAAAGTATGAAGGCGTTAGTGATAAGTCTTTAGGTATTATTAATAATTATTTAGTTAATAGTGGATATACAGAAAAAGGCAAATGTGAAGAAGGAAAAGAATATGGAGTTAGTGATTTAAATACTACTAACTTTGAAAAAGCCAAAAAAAATGAAACCTACTATTACTGTTTGAAGTTAAGATGCAACTATTCTGGTTGTAAGATTAAAAGCGATAGCACTATAATGTATGATTTAAGTTTGTTTTATAAATTTAAATTACCAATTATGGGTGATTTGATTAACTTTAAAATTCGTGGGCAAACTAAAGCTATTAAATTATATTCTGCTATCCAAAAATTAGAGCGGGAGAGTTAATTATGAATGTAATAGTTTCAAATAAGTATCAAACATTACTAGGAACGCTAAATATTGATGTTATTAAATCTATCAATGGCGTATTTACTGTTCAAGATTTAATTAATCAATTTAATAATTTCTATTACAACAAATTAATTATAGATATAACAGCGATTCAAGACTATGAAAACGTAAATACTATGCGCGAATTATCTATCAATTTTGATATGGATAAAGTAATAGTTTTACTAGATGATTCACCAACAGTCAATTCTGATATGTATTTATCACAATTAGTATCTATAGGTATTTATAATTTTACTAGAAGTGTTGATGCCATTCCATTTTTAATTGATAATCCAAATTCTTATAAAGATGTTGCAGCTTATCAACATTTAAATACTACTTATGAGGCTCCTCAAAATAAAAAAGAGAGTAGTATTAAAATAGAACAAAGAATAATAGGATTTAAGAATGTTACTGAACATTCAGGAGCCACTACACTTATTTATATGTTAAAGAAACATTTACAAAAAAATTATAAAGTTAAAGCAATAGAAATAAATAATAGTGACTTTGAATACTTTAATGATAAAAGTTTAGAAAATGCTGATTTTATGACTATAAAAGATAAAATAGCAAATAGTAGTGAATATGAAGTTATATTTATAGACTTGAATGATGGAGATGAAAGTATATGTACAGAAGTAATATACTTAATTGAACCAGGTATTCTTAAGTTAAATAAATTGATAAGACATGATAAAAAAATATTTGATAAATTACATAATAAGAAAATAATTTTAAATAGAAGTGTCTTAGATAGTAAAGATGTATCTGACTTTGAATATGAATCAGGAAGTAAAGTTTTTTACAATATTCCTTGTTTGGATGAAAAATTAGATAATATAAAAATAATAAATGATTTTTTAATCGCTTTAGGTTTTTCAAGATTAAATGAAACAAATCAAAATAAAAAGATATGGTAAAAAGTAGTTAAAATTATTTTATTTCCTTGACTTATAACGATAGATTAGATAAAATTAAGTTAGATTAGAGAGAGAAAGAAGGTTTGAAATATGTTATTAGGTGGTTTTTGTGCAGACACTGCTGGTGCATGGGGTGCTGCAGGATATTTCGTAATGGTTATTAAAATCGTTATTCCTTTAGTTTTAATCATTTTAGGAATGATCGATTTAGGAAAGGCAGTTATTTCAAGTAAGGAAGATGAAATTAATAAAGCTGTAGGTAAATTAATAAGAAGATTTATCGCTGCAGTTATAGTATTCTTTATTCCTACTATAGTTAGTGCATTATTCAATTTATTATTTGAAATGAATTATAATGATACAACTAAAGATATTAATACTTGTATGCAATGTTTAACTAATATAGCAGCTCATAAAGATATTTGTAAATCAGAATTAACTGTTGATACTGGAACATTAGAACCTAAGAATGACACTACAGAAGAAAAAACAAACAAATAATAGATTATATTAGTCATTAAAGCACTTCAATAATGAAGTGCTTTTTTATTAATAAATCTAGTAAATATACTTTTTATATGATAAAATATTATTACATAGTGGGTGATGAATATGAATAAAATTAAGCTCTTGGGTTGTCTTTTAATAATTATGGCATCCTTATGTTTAACAAAGGTATATGCTGCTACTGATTGCAAAACTAATGCATGTATAGAGTGTGTGTATAAATACAAAAATAAATCGATAATTTATAGATTTTATAGTAATGGAAAAAAAGTTTCCCATGAATTAATTTCAGATAGAACTTGGGGAAGTTCATACGAAGATCATTATGAGATACTAAGCGGAGATATTCATGATGAAGATTTTGTTGATGACAATAATAAATTCACATGTTCTAAAGAGTTATTTTATGAAGAAACGACGGTAGATACTCCTAAAGATGGTCCGAATCATCAAATTAGAGTTTATTCAACTAATGGTATTACTAGAAAGGAACTTACTTTTTCCATTTCTCAAAACGCCAATGGCTTACAAGTATATGATGAAGAAGAACCAGATGAAACAAAGTATGTTCCTAATGTTGATTTAGAAAACATTTGCCAAAATGACGGAGTAAGAAAATCAATGAAAATAATTGGCTATGTAGTTTTGGTATCCAAATACCTAGTTCCAATTTTAATAATAGTATTTGGGGTTTTAGACTTCTTTAAAGCAATTACTTCAAATGATGAAAACGCAATCAATAAAGCTAGTAAATCATTGCTGAAAAGGGTAATAGCTGGCTTTGCAGTTTTCTTGGCACCATCTATAGTTTACGGCCTTTTAAATATTACTGGTGTAGTAGGAGACGAATTAGATGGTAATAATACGCAGTTTGGTAACTGCACGAAGTGTATTTTTAAAGTAAATGAATGTCCTGAATCATCTGAATCTGATGATGATAACAAAAAAGATCAAAGTAAAAAGCAAAAGAAAAACGATGATGATTCTACAAAAAAAGACGAAAAAAATGATAATAATAATGATGGCAATAAAGAAAAGGGAAAAAGGAGTACTAGGTAAAAATAGGGAAGTAAAACTTCCTTATTTTTTAAATAAAAAAGAGTGGTTTTTATTTCTTATATGTGTTAAAATGATTATGAATAGTTGGTGATTTTTATGAATAAATTATTAAAATATTTTTTATTCTCAATTTGTTTATTAACTTTATTAAAAGTAAAAGTAATGGCGGCTGTTGATTGTTCTAGCGAATCACTTCAATGTATTAAATGTACTTATACATACGAAGGCACTGCTAAGAGTGCGTTTACTGACCCAAATTTTTTCTATATTATTAAAGCAGATGGTAATGGGAGTGCTGAAATTGTAGAAAAGAACAATTTGTCAACGACTAAAAAATATAATAATAAAACTATAATCATAAAATCTCATATGACTGATGGAGACTTTATAAGTGAGGAAGAACCTAAAGGATTAATATGTCCAAACATTGTTTTAACAAAAGATTGGTTATTGGATGTTGATGGGGACGATACATTTGTAATTGAATATAATAGCACTACACAAAAGACTGGTAGAATAATCACTCCTAAAATGGAATCAAATAATAAACCATTTCGTCCTGAGGGAAGCGAAAAGGAACCATCAACTTCAAAAGTGTGTTTATTTGCTATTCACGATGATAAGATACCAAATTTTAAAGTGACATATAACCCTGATACTGAAGAGGCTGTTTTTAAAGTAACTGATGATAGAGGTAATAGTTATAAAGAAAATTTTGTTTATGTAAAAGATAAACATAAAAAATATTTGGAAAATACAGTGTGTGATAATGTGCCTATGTATGTTAAGGTTAAAAAATTATCTGATGGTGAAGATTCATATATATACTATCCATCATACACTAGAATAAGTGGATTTACTAAAATGACAGCAATGGATGATACATCTGATCCAGAAAAAATAAAAAACAAATTAAAATTTGATGATAATGCAACACCAATTATAGTTCCATCAAATTGTGAATCCATGCTTGGAGATCCTACTGCAAGTGGAACTCCGGCTTGGTATTTATCTCAAGCATTTAAAATACTTAGATATGTTGCAATAGCGCTTTTAGTAGTATTGACTGGAATGGATTTTATAAGCGCAACTGCTTCTCATAATGAAGATGAATTACAAAAAGTGTTGAAAAAGGCTGCTATAAGAATTGTTATTTGTGTTGTAATATTTTTATTACCACTTCTAATAGAGTTTATTTTATCAATAATTAATGATAAGGCTGTGGATATTTGTATTAATGCGACAACCTAAGAAAGGAGGAAAAAATGTTAATTGGATTAATTAGCGAAACGTTCATCAGAATTGGCGTATGGCTAGTTGCTGGTGTTTATAAAATTGCTGCTTTTGTGTTCAAATTATTCTTGATATTAGCTAGTGGCAATTTATTAGACGTTAAAGATTATAAGGTAATGATAGAGAATAGCTACATTATTTTAGGCGTGGTTCTTCTTTTTATGTTGGCTTTTGCCTTGCTAAGAGCAATGGTTAATCCTGAGAATGAAAAGCAAGGAACAACTGTTGTAAAAAAAGTAATTATTAACTTAGTTTCCTCTGGAGTAATGATAGCATTACTCCCAACAATATTTGGGTTAATGTATGATTTTCAAAATTCAATTTTAAGTAGAAACGTAATTGGTAAATTCTTTGGATATGGATCGTATTCAAATAGTGGACCTGATTATCAAACGAATTTCGAGATGATTGAAAGTGGGGCGTATGCCATGGCTAATGGCGTATTTACTGCTTTCTTCAATGTTAATGATGATACATGTAGTAGTATAGATAGTGAATTATCGTTATATGAATGCCAAGCAACAGTTAAGAGTGACTGGAAATTATGGAAACTATCAAGAACCAGATTTGAGTGTACTATTACCGATGATCACGATTCTTTCTTATGTGCCATAGATGAGGTAGAGCATATGGGAACATTTGGAATGTATACTCATTTTGCTGATGCAGTTGACGATGGTGAAATTGATTTTCATTTTATATTATCATTAGTGGCAGCAGCATTATTATGTTATATTGGAGTTTCATTCTGTTTTGACATGGCTATTCGATTAGTTAAATTAGTTTTCTATCAAATAATTGCTCCAATTCCAATATTTTTAAGAGTCCCTCCCAATGATAAATGGAATGGCGTATTTAATAATTGGTTAAAAATAACATTAACTTGCTATATGGAAGTTTATGTTAGAATATTCATATTCTATTTTGGTATATTCTTATGTAAAAGTTTAATAGATTCAACATTTATTGCTAATGCAGTTTCTAACTATGGTTTGCTACTAGGTTTATTAGCAAAAGCGTTTGTATTAATGGGTATTGTTACATTTATGAAACAAGCCCCAGGATTACTATCTAAAGTATTTGGTTTCGATTCAGGCGGTATGAAACTTGGTATTAGAGAAAAACTTAAAGATGGCGGCTTCTATAAAGCAGCATCTGTGACTTCTAATTTGGCGTTATCTGGCTTTAGAATGGGAAGAAAGATTATGAAAGATCCTAATATGAAACGTCCAGCTAGAATACTTGGCGCATTAGGGAGAACTGTATCCACTAGTGTTAGAGCAGGAATTAAGTCTGACGCAAAATCACTAAAGGATGTTAAGAAAGGCGCTATAAATGTAGCAGAAACAGTTCAAAAGAAGCAATCGGTTGCAGATTCATATTACTTAGCTGGTAATAAAACAATTTCTGGCGCAATGCGAGCTAAAAATCAAGACCGAAAAGATAGCTTTATGGAATTTCTTACCGGAGAAGAACAATCTGCATATAAGTTATCACAATCATTTTCTGAAGGAATTGGAAAAGTTTCAAATATTAAATCAAGTAGTAATAAGAATCTTGATAAGTTTAAAACTTTATCAGCAAATGCTGCAAGGAAAAAATATGGCGATGATTTTGTAATAAAATTCTATGGTGCTGAATTTGATGAAGTAGACGGAAAGAAGATAGTTAGAACTGACGCAAACGGGAATGTAGTTATTAATGACGATAGAGTTTTGGAAGATGAAAGAACAGGTAAGAAATATTATGGTTTATCTAAATTAGTTCGTGAAAAACAGGAAATAGATATTCTTTCCCAAGCAATTTCGCAATTGACTAATGAATCAGGAAAACCATTGTCACAAGGTGAATTGCTAACTAAAATTCAAGGCTCAATAAAAACTATGACAGTTGGTGACAATAAGGATAGAGCACAATTTTTGGCTGCATATAACGCATTTACTAGAGACAAGAAATCAATAAGTGTTGAAGAAATTGAACAGATTAGAGTTGATTCGGGTAAACTAACTGGAAGAAAGAAATATAATGATGAATTAGAGAAGATACAAAATCGTTTACAAAATGGAGAAATTTCTGATACTGTTGCTCTTGAAATGATAAATAATCTAACATCTAAATGGTTTGAAAAAGAAAAACAAGTTGTTAAATTGCAAGCAGTTGAGCAAGGTTTAGTTTCTGGAGAAATTGATACAAATAAAGCATATAAAGAACTGACACAAACTGCTAGTGAGTTAACAAAACAACTACAAGATAGGCAATATACATATAATACATATAATAATGATATAGAAAAAGTCTATTCTCAATATGTCATGGATAATTATGAAAGTGGAACTGTTGATTTTCAAGCAGATGCTACGGATTCTAAATTGGCAATTGAGGACATTAGAAACTTCATTAAAGCAAATTATGCAGATATTAATTATTACTACCTAGATACAATAGGGCCAGATGGAAAACATGAGAAACATGAAATAAAATTTGAGGAAATAGATGGTTTGACTTATAATGAATTAAGCAAAATAAAGGATACAATGACTATTGTTCGTGGAGAAACTGCGGAAAAAATTGCAAGGGCTCAAGAACGCGAAAAAAGGAAAAAAGATGCTGAAGGAAAGTAATTTAAAAGGAGGTAATTAGTGTGCAAAATGATTATTTAATACCGGCAAATAGTAAAAAATCACAGTATATTCTTGGATTTTTTACTAAACTGGATTTAGCCATATTAATAATTGGACTTTTGTGGTCGTTTATAATGTTGATGGCATTTCACTCACTAACATTGGGCTTAGTAATACTTATATTATTACCTGGTCTTGTCGCGGCTTTCTTGGTAATGCCAGTGCCACATTATCACAATATACTTCAGTTATTAACAAATGTTTTTAACTTCTATATGAATAGAAGACAATATTATTGGAAAGGATGGAATATATATGAAGAATTCTCCGGAAACGACAAGTAATTCTAAGTTTACAAATGCATGGTTACCGGTTAAGCAAATCATGAATGGAATGATTCAACTTGATAGCGGTTATTATGTAACTGGTGTAAAAATTCAACCTAGAAATATCTTTATAATGGATCAACAAGCTCAAGACGCTATGATTTATAATTTAAGAAATTTTTACAATACTATAGATTATGAATTCTGGTTAATAATTGCTGATCGTCCTGTTGATATTAATTTATACTTAGCTGAATTACAAAAAATGTATAACAATACTCAAAGTAATGAGATAAGAAAATTAATATTACAAGATATTAACAAAGCAAATCAATTTATGAGTGTAGAGTATAATGTTGTTGATACTGAATATTATTTCATTTTCCAAGAAAAGAAATTAGAAATTTTACAAAAGAAATTACATAATTTAATATCTGGGTTAGCAGGATGTGGATTACAAGCTAGTCAAACAAGTAATGCAGACTTAAGAATTATATTAGATAATTTACTTAATGGTGGCGAAACCATTAATTTTGGGACGGTGATGTATTAATGGCTTTGAAGAATGAAATAGCTCCAAAAGGAATGGAGTTTAAACCAACAGAATTTAGAATTGGTGGTAAGTATTCAACTATTATTACAATCGTATCTTTCCCAAAGAATATATATGTAGGTTACTTATCTGATATAACAAATATATCTGGTGTTAAAGTAGTTGTAAAACATATTCCTATACAATTTAATGTTTTACAAAAAATGATTAATAAAGAAATAGCAGATTTAAAAAATAGATACCAAACAGAAAAAGATCAAACTATGCAAGAAAGGATTCGTTTAGATTATGAATCATTAGAACAATTTGTATCTATGTTAGCTGCAACTCAAGCAAGAATATTTGATTTCCAAATGCATTTAATGCTTACGGCTGATTCTAAAGAAGAATTAGAAAACAAAAAGATGGAAGTTAAATCATATTTAAATGCTTTGGGTATGGGTGGCGTAGCCTTGATGTTTGAACAAGAAAAAGTTTTAAAGAGTGTTATTCCAATCTTCCCAAAACAAGATATTGAAACAAGAATTGGAACTCCAATTCCATCTATAACAGTAGCAGCTATGTATCCATTTGTATTTGATAGTATTAAAGATCCTGGCTCTGCATGTTTATTTGGAGTTGATTACTCTGGTGGAGTTGTTCTATTTAATCAGTTCTTATATCAAATAAAAAAAGAATCAAATAGAAATAATGCTAACCTGATTCTTTTAGGAACATCTGGAAGTGGTAAATCAACTGCAGCAAAATTATTATTAAGAACTCATTTGAGAAATAATTATAAAATAGTTGCGATTGATCCTGAAGGTGAACTTGAAGATATGACAGCTATGATTGGAGGCGATTTCCTAGATTTAGGAAAAGGTGGAGAATTCGGAATGATTAACCCACTAGAAATAGTAATAGATGTTGATGAAGATGAAATCGCCCAAGGATTAGGTTATACTGTTTTAACTAGAACAATTCAACAATTAAAAGCATTTATGAAGTATTATAATCCATCTATTGAAGAGGATGTATTAACCTTATTTAGTGAAGTAGTTCAAGATACTTATAAGAGATTTCAAATAGATTATAATACTGATTATACTAAAATAACTAGTGATATGTATCCAACTTTTGATGATGTATATGCAACTATTAAAGGAAGACTTTTATCAATGACAGATGCAACTCATGAAAGAGATGTTATGGAAAGATTAGAGTTAAAAGTTAGACCTTTAGTAAAAGAATTAAGATACTATTTTACTGGTCATACAACAATTCAAATTAATAGTGATTTTATAGTATTTAATATAAAAGAATTAATGAATAGTGACGAAAATATTAAGAATGCTTTATTCTTCAATATTTTGAAGTATGCTTGGGGATTATGTTTAGATAAGTCTATCAATACAGTAATGATGGTAGATGAAGCACATACATTGCTTGCTTCTCATAATGAATTAGGAGCAGAGTTCTTAGCACAAATTCAAAGAAGAAGTAGAAAATATAACACAGGAACTATTATAATAACTCAACAACCAACAGACTTTGCTGCACCAAACATAATCCAACACGGAAAAGCAATATTTGATAATGCATCATATTATTTAGTAATGGGATTACGTAAACAAGCAGTAGATGATTTAGCCCAATTAATTGATTTAAATGAATCAGAAAAAGAAGGAATCAAATTCTATACTCAAGGACAAGGATTATTTGTTTGTGGTAATAGAAGAATGAGAATAAATGTAGTTGTTACACAAGAAGAATTAGATTCATTTGGATCTGGTGGTGGTTATTAATAATCTATGGACAAGCAAGCAAAAGCAAAAATTTTATTATTTATAGCATTATTATTAGTAGTGGTTACAATAATTGTTGTTATTTTAGCCAACAATATAAATAATAATGGCAATAATAATGGTAATAATGGTTCTAAGGATATTGTAGTTAATAAAGAGATAACAAGACTAAAGTCTGAAGAACTATTCTTTAGACTACAAAATGTTATTCAAAAAGATATGATATCATCATCTTTTATAGCAACATCAATATATTATAATAATGATAAAACAATAAATTATTATTTTATTAATGGCTATTCATATAGTTTTGACTATGATTCTGATTATAACAAAAATGTTAATTATTTAATTATAGTTAAAAATAATAAATACTCTATTGAAAAATTACAAAATAATATAGATATATTAAATTATGCTAAAGAATATGATATCAGAAATATTGAATTGAATGGAAAAGAATTACCTTCTTATTATGTTTCTGAACAAAATAAGATTATTGGTTATATAGCTATGTATAAAAACTTACTTGGTATTGACCCAGATAGAGCATATAGTATGCTTGGGGAATTAACTAAGGAAAAATATAGTAATGTGGCTGTATTTAAATATAATATTAATTCAATTAATAGAGTCATTAGAACTAATATTTCAAAGTATGATGTCTCTATTAGTGATAATAAAAATATATATAAAGTAAGTAATGACAAAGGTTATTCTTTAGAAATAATTGAAGAATATCCAAATGATTTTAAAATTAATTTTTAAGAAGTCTTAATGACTTCTTTTTTTTGAATGTAAAGTATGCTAAAATTATTATGTGGGTGATACTTAAATGCAAAGTGATAGAATTAAAGAAAAAGCACAAAAACTAAATTTAAGTATTGATGGCAAGGTTGATACAGAAATAATTATAAGTATTGCTAGACAAGTTGGCCTAGTTTCTTTTGATGTAAATAATTTAAGTGTTCTAGAAAATAAATTGGATGATATGATTGTATCGTCCGAAGATACTTCAGGCTCAGTCAGTCCAGAAGAAATCACTCAAATTAATCCTGAAGGAAATATAGAAACTTTGGATACATCAAATCCCAATAATGATAGATATTTAAATAGTAATCCCCCAGAGGATTATAGTAATCAAGTTAAAGATGCAAATCCTGGAGGAAGTAAAAAAGAAGGAGAGAATAATCCAAAAGAAACAAACCCT
>JAEELI010000014.1 GCA_016288795.1 Caryophanales bacterium | reverse complement strand
GCTCCCTGAAGAGAGCCATTTGGTTCTCTTTTTGCTATATTGGTAGTTTCAAAAAATAGTATTATGATATAATTAATCCATAATAGAAGGGAATGATATTATGGATCAAAATATTAATAAAGGACATCAAGAAAGAAGACTATCAGTTAGAGATAGGATTAACGAAATGAATGATGAGATTAAAAATAGACCTGATTTAACTAACGAAAGTTCAATGGTTAAAATAGAATATTACTTAATATATATAAGTCTACTAATTCTAGCAGTTGGAATAATTTTATTTGCTATTTTATATTTTCAAAATATTGCCAATGTATCACGTAGTGGTAGCCCAGAAAGTGGAGATGTAGCCGGCTGGGGAGTATTATTATTTCCAATCGCTATAGTGATTGTTGCAATTGGAATGATACCTGATTATTTAAACCGTATGTTTTTTAATAAATATATATATAATAAAAATAATAAATGGTTAATATATATAATTATATCTTCAATATTAGGATGCATAATTATAAACACCAAATATGCTAGGGAATTACTAGGTGATTATTACTTATTAGGACTTATAATATATTTAGTATTTAAGATTTCAACAATTATATATTCTTCATTGTTATTAAAGAATTCTCCAAAGAATAGCATAGTTTCCTCATAAGAGGAAACTATTTTGTTTAAAGAAGTCTTTGTATGATATAATTTTATTAGGTGATAAAATGAGTCGTTTATTAAAACCAAATAAAATATCAAAAGAAGATTTCTTTAACATTAATGAAAAAGATGTTATGTTTATAACTAATCCTGGTAGAATGGGAGATGAAGATGGCTCTACATTCATTGTTAAGCAAGATAATAGTTATAAAGTATATAGAGTAGATGAATGGATGTATCGTGGTTCAAACTTTAATGAAAGTGAGCATATTTCATTAGAAGATACTCGTAAACAATTCCCAAAGTGGTTTGAACAATGGGAGAATTGTAATAATGAAGATTACAAAGGAAAATATACATACTTATATATGGGATATGGTAATGGATTATCAGTTGATAATTCAATATATGATGAATTTAAACCATATTTAGATCAAAAGATAGAAGAATATTTAAAAAGAAGAGGAAATGATGAACATTTAAAATTTATAGCCGTATTTGATGTATGGGAAGAAGCATTTATTGATATGGTAAATAATAAAAATATAGTTGAAAAAAAATAAGGTTTAGAAAAGTAGGTGTCTAATGGCTGATATAATAACAAAAAAGTTTAATGGCAAAACGAGTAGTTTATTAAAAAACGATAAATACTATTCTAATTGGCCAGTAGAAGATATTATAGACCCGTAGTATATTTAAGTGATAATGTTAAATATGCATCTGGGGATGGATCAGTGAACCATCCATTTGAAATAGAGTAAAAGAGACTAAGTCTCTTTTACTTTTATTTTACACACCAAAAAAATATTATCATTTATATCTTGATATTACAAAAAATGTATGTTATCTTTATATTGTAAACTAGTGAGATTATAGGATGTCTTATTAATTCAGATAGATTTTTATCTGTGAAGATATTATTATTGGAACTTATAAAAATCCTTCGTAGTATTACTTTTATTAGTAATAGTTATTGCACTTAGTGCTCAAAAAGATTCATCAAATCTTATTAGTTAATGAAATGCGCATATGGTTCTTAAGATAGCATAAATTGTGTTTGTCAGAATATAAATTATGCTCGATCAGCCATACAAAAATATATCTTCTGACAGAGATATATTTTTTGTTTGCAAAAATATATAGACATACTTTTAAAAATAAGATAAAATTATATTATATACTAGAGAATAATGCCTATAGTTTGATGACAATCGATGTTTATTTAGTAGTATAAATTTAAAAGAAGGAGGTAAATAATGGAACAAGAGGTGTTAGATAAGCTTATTGAAAAAACTGCTGCCGCATTAGGTGTAGATAAAAGTGAATTAAGTCCTGAAACACAAATTAAATCAATGGGATTAAAAAGTTTAGAATTAGCAGCAATTATATCAAGTTTCGAAGAAGAATATGATTGCTATATCAAGTATACTGATTTAATGCATGCTGAAACTATTGGTGAAGCAGCTGCAGTAATTAGTAAAATGGTATAAAAAAGAAGAAAGAAGGGTAAAAATGTCTGTAGAAAGTGAAACTAAAAATGATATGGCACTTCCTTTTGAAATGCCAGTTAGAGATGAAAAAATTGTTAAAGTAAAATATCCAGACGGATCTAGTTGTGATGTAATTTTTACAAAGTTAACACAACCAATACCTAAGGAAAAATTTTTAAAACTACCTAGAGAAGAAGCAGTTAATTATTGTATTGAAGTTCCTATTGAACAAAAAGAATATTATGTGGACGATGAGAAGAAAGTAATTTGTCTTCAAGATAGAGCGGTTAAAATGCGTGATGGCGTTACAATTTATGCTGATATCTATATACCTGCAAGCGCAAAGAAAGAACCAGTTCCATTAATTATAAGTTGGTCATTCTTTGGAAAACAACCATGGCATCAACCAGTTCAAATATTTAGACCAATGGGTGTTCCTACTGGAACAGTGTCTAATGTTTGTAAATTTGAATCATCTGATCCAATGTATTGGTGCTATCAAGGTTATGCAGTAGCTAACGTTGACCCAAGAGGTATTGGAAACTCTGAAGGTGATCAACAACAATTTAGTACTCAAGAAGGTCGAGATGGATACGACTTCATTGAATGGGCAGCTAAACAAGATTGGTGTACTGGAAAAGTTGCTATGTTTGGTAACTCTGGTGTAGCAATGAGTCAATGGCGTATCGCTGCTGAAAGACCACCTCACTTAGTATGTATTGCTCCATGGGAAGCAACTGGAGATCAATATCGTGAAAGTATTGTTGAAGGAGGTATCCCTGGGTTCTTTGGAGGTTCAATAGTAATTGCTGCTCAAGGTAAAGGTTATATTGATAACACAGTAGCTATGAGTAAGAAAGAACCATTCGTTACAAGTCCTTATTGGCAAGATAAAATACCTCATTATGAAAATATTGATATTCCAACTTACGTAACATGTAACTGGAACCACTTCCATTTAAGAGGATCTTGGGAAGGATTTAACAAAATTAAAACTAAGAAAAAATGGATGCGTTGTCATCAAGTATTTGAATGGCCTGATACATACAATCCTCAAATGTTACTAGACTTAAAATTATTCTTAGACAGATATTGTAAAGGAATCCATAATGGTTGGGAATTAACTCCAACAATCAGAATGGAAGTTATGGATGCATTTGAATATCCATATCAAACTAATAGACCTGAAACTGAATTCCCACTAGCTAGAACACAATATAAGAAATTATATTTGAATGCTTCTACTATGAAAATGGGAGATGCAAAAGTTAAAAATGTTGCAGAAGTAAGTTATGATGGTAAAGATGGATTTGTTAATTTTGATTATACATTTAGAAAAGAAACTGAATTAACTGGTTACATGAAACTACGTCTATTTGTAGAGGCTAGAGGCCATGATGATATGGACTTATTCGTAACTGTTAAGAAGTTATCTACTAAAGGTGAAGAATTACCAATTCTATTATTTGGAACAGAAAGACACCCAGGTTCTTGGGGTAAACTTCGTGTATCTGCTCGTCATTTAGATGAAAAAGCTTCAACTGAATGGCAACCAGTTCATACTCACGATAGAGTTGAAAAACTTAAGAAAGGTGAAATTGTTCCAATCGATGTAGAAATTTGGCCAATTTCAAGAATTTGGCACAAAGGTCAAAAACTTCGTGTTCAAATTGCTGGAAAATATATTCGTGATCCATGGTTTGAACCACTTGTTTGGTTCCCAGATAATAAGGGAGAACATGTAATTCATACTGGTGGAAAATATGAATCTTACTTATTAATTCCAGAAATACCACCTCGCTATGAGGATGGAGACTTCATTTGTCGTTAATGGAGGAATAATATGGATTTAATGGAATACGCTAAGGCAAAGGCAAAGAAAAACCCTGTTAGGGTTGCCTTTCCTGAAGCTGAAGATTTAAAAATGGTTACAGCAATATCTATTTCTGCAAATGAAGGATATTGTATTCCAGTAGTTATGGGAAACTTAGAAGAAGTTAAGAAGATTTGTAAAGATAACAAAATTGATGATTCAAAATTTGAATATATTGATTACAAAGATGAAAAACTTCAAGAAGAGGTTCTTAAAAAATATTTAAAAATGCCAAATGTTATATTTGGTGAAAAATCACTAAGAAAGAGAATGGAAGATCCAATATACTTTGCATTTATGATGCAAAAGATTGGTAAAGTAGATGTTACTTTTGGTGGAATTAATAGTTCTACAGGTGATATTATCTTTGCAGCTCAATCTATGATTGGTTTAAAAGATAACTTAGATATTGTATCTTCTGTTGGTATAGCAGAAATACCTGATTATACATTTAGTGATGGAGGACACTTAATTGCTGTCGGAGACTGTGCTGTATGTGCTAATCCTACAGCTTCTGAATTAGCAAGTATAGCAATTGCTACTTGTGAAACTATTAAATCAGTAACTGGGTGGGAACCTAGATGCGCACTTCTTTCTTATTCAACTGCAGGATCTGGTCAAGGAGAATTAGTTGATAAAGTTAGAACTGCTGTAGAAATAGCTAACGAAAAGAGACCTGATTTATTAATCGATGGAGAATTTCAATTAGATTCTGCAATTGTTCCGGAAATTGCTTTGAAAAAAGTAAAAAGGGAAAGTAAAGTTGCAGGAAAAGCAAACATATTAATATTCCCAGATTTAAATGCTGGAAATATTGGAGTAAAATTAATCCAACAATTTGGTCATGCTAATGCTTATGGACCTTTGTTACAAGGATTTAGTATGATTTGCTGTGATTGCTCTAGAAGTGCTCCTGTTGAAGAATTAGTAGGAAATATAGTATTTTCAGTTGTTAGAGCAGGAGACTTAAAAAATGGAAAATAAAAAGTGTGTTCGCGTCTTAGCTATTAATCCTGGTTCAACCAGTACCAAAATTGGCGTTTTTGATAATGATAAATGTATTTTAAGAACATCAATTGAACATACTGATAAAGATTTAAGTGTTTTTCCAGATATACCTAGTCAAAAAGATTATCGTTATAATTTAATCCTTAAAACATTAAGTGATAATAATATAACTATGGAAAGCATAGATGCTTTCTCTGGTAGAGGTGGCGGTTTAGAATGTTGCCCGGGTGGCACATATCTAATTAATAAAAAATTATATGATCATGCTAGAACATGTCATACAATAAAACATCCAGCCACCCTAGGGGCTACCTTAGCCTATGAATTTGGTAAAAAATATTCAAAACCAGCTTTCTGTGTTAATCCTCCAGATGTAGATGAATTCCAAATTGAAGCTAGAATTACAGGAATACCTGGTATATATCGTGAATCTAGAATTCATGCTTTAAATCAAAAAGAAATAGCACTTCGCTATGCTAAAAGAGTTAAAAAAAGATATAATAATTTAAATTTAATTATATGTCACTTAGGTGGTGGTGTTTCAATCGCTGCTCATCATAAAGGAAAAATGATAGATTGTAATGACATAGTTAATGGTGATGGTCCAATGGCTCCAACAAGAGCTGGATTTATCCCTGCTAAGCCATTAATAGATTTATGTTTTTCTGGAAAATTAACTCAAAAAGAAATTTCTGGCTACTTAACTAAAACCGGAGGGCTAATTGCCCATCTTGGCACCAATGATTTAAAAGAAGTTAGAAAAATGATGAATAAAGGTAATAAAAAAGCTAAAATAATATATGATGCTTTGGTTTACCAAATTGCTAAGCAAATTGGTGCCATGTATTCAGCTTTAAAATGCAATTGTAGTGCTATAATCTTTACTGGTGGTATGTCTAAAGATAAAGAATTTATTAAAGATATTAAAACTTATGTTAAAAAGATGGGTAGAGTTGTTATAATGCCTGGTGAATTTGAACTTGAGGCACTAGCAGCTGGAGCCATAAGAGTTATTAACAAAGAAGAAGAATATCAAACATATACAGGTGAAACTGTATTTAAAGGAATTTAAAGGAGTAATATGAAAAGAGAAGACGTTATTAAACAATTATTTCCTGGGATAGTAGTTGGTATTATCTTAGGATGTATAATTGGATATTTAGTTGGTGTAGACGAAGTAGATGTTATGAAAAATAACATTGGTGGTTTAATGGCATGCTTTATTCCATGTTTACTAAACTGCACAATAGTTTTAAAAGGAACATCTAAAGTATTAAAAAGAGATCTATCTATAGGAAAAGCATTTGTATTTGCTTTACCAGAAATAGCTCTAGGAGCATTAATTGGTTTTGCATTCCATGCTGGACTATTAGGAATGGTTTTAAAACTTAATACTTGTCTATTCTCAAGAGTTAATATGACTTTACTTAATATGGCTTTAGGAGTTCTAGTATCTACTATTATGGGATACTGTGTTCTAAAAAGATATGAAAAGAAAGTTAAATGGACTAAAAGAACTAAGAAAAAATAATTAATAACTTAGATAAAAAAGACTCAAGTTTAATCTTGAGTCTTTTTTATCATTCAAATATATATAGCTCTTGTAATTTCTCTTCTAAGAGGTCATAATTGACCTCTAAGGGGCCATAAATAGTTTCTATATCATTTATATTATAATATTCTTTTATTAAAGGACAATCATTATAAACGTATGAAACAAGGGCATTTTTATATTCTATATTATCTATCTCTTTAAAATATAATGGTGATAAATTACCATAGAGAAATTTATTATGCTTAGGCTTAAAATTATTCTTCAAGTAATATAACCAAGCATATTGATATAAATTATCCAATGTAACATTAATTCCATTATTAACTGGTCCTTTAACAAAAGTAGTATTTCTTAAAAGAGAATTCATATCTCTTTGAGTCCAAAACTGTAATTTTGTTTGTTTATCTTTACTAGGATATTTCGGAACTATTCCGTCTATAGTTAATATTTCATTTAAGCAAAAGGTTTTAGAACTATTTAATATTTTAAAATTAAAGTTCCTTATATCTTCATATTCAGAACCTTTAGCAGTTCTTTTATATAAAGCTGCGATTACTGGAAATTCAGAATTGGTTTTTCTTATTGATTCAAATTCTTTACTAGAGAATATAACTGCATCGATTAATTTGTAATTCTTAGTAAAATCTCCCAATAATCGAAAATTTTGCTTTTTAATTAGGTAAGACAAAGGATGTAAAATGCAAATATAATTTGCCTTGAGTTTATTGTAGCACTTCAAAAAACTCATTCCGATATCTCTTGCTTCTAAATCTTTATCACAAACAATAACTCCCTTATTTCCTTTTCTATATTGACTTGTCACATCATTATAGGGTGGATTACCAATAATTATTAAATCATCTGAACTTTTAATATTATATTTTTTTCTTCCAACATTAATTAAAGAATTTTCTAAATATACTCTATTATTAAATAAATTAGTTAATAATTCATAAGACTTATCATCTATTTCTGTTCCAATTATTACATTATTAAGTTTATTAAATTGATTTAAAAATGTTCCGTAACCAGAACCAAAATCCATTATAATTGAACTTTCTTTTATGTATGGAGTAACCATATCATAAACAATTTTAACAATATTATCGGGAGTAAAAAAACTTCCATTTTTAATTATATCTTCTTTAGTTAAATGAGTATTCTTAGATAGTTTTTTCATGATATTCCTCCATATTTATTATATCTATAAATGATTATTTAAGCAATTATTTTAAATATGATATAATACTATTAGAAGGTGATTTTATGGCTACTCCTAAGATAGAAATAGTGGATGAAAAAGATCAAATATTAGTATATGTTCCCATTACTACAGTTAAAAAATTTAGATGTAAAGTTAGGGATAATTTTCAAGACTACGGCATAGTTCATGCGCCTAAGTCTAAGCCCATACCTGAAAACGCTTATATGGAATGGCAAATAGGGTATGATAAGTCAGAAAAAGATGAAGATAAAGAAACCTTTTTAACCAATTTGTGGTTTCAGGGCGCTAATGGGGTGATGAAAAATCCTTATGAATTATCTGAGTTATTTTATTTATTATGTAAGCATAATTATATAACTAGAGAAGAGGTTAATTCATTAATTAATGATATTGAAAAAACAACAACATTTTTAAATGAAATATTTCTAATTCATTCTGAGATAGAGGATAATGTAGTATTTAACAATGAAGAATTTTATAAATCTGTTATTAAGCTACCTACATTTAATAAGAAGAATACCTCAAGTAATATAATTATTCAAATATCGATAGAAAAACAACAATATGCAGTAGCGGTTCAACCTATGCTTTATATAAATATTCCAATTACTGAGTTTGAGAATAAAGATAAATTAATAAATAATACTTCTCAAGAAGAAAAATATGGCATATTGAGACTTAATAGAAATAATTCAGAATTTATTAAAAATGCCTTTATCTGTTTTGGAATGTGTTCTGATAAGCATAATCATGATATATTAGAAATACTAAAAGTTATTAGGGATAATATTTGGGCAAAATAAAACTCTATTACCAATCTAAATAGAGTTTTTTTATTTTGCTTTTTCTCGTTCTAAATCCACATTTTTAACAGTCCATTGATATATATCATTATCACTTTTTATGTAGAATATTCCTTTTTCATGTTTAATTATATTATAGTAGTTAATCGGAACTTTTAGATTATCTCTAACATCTAGTAACTCAGTAAACTTAGTTACATCAATTATATTAAGTCCATCAAAACTAATTCTAGTTTTTATTTCTACTATTAATCTATCATATTCTTTTAATATTTTATTAACTGTTTTATCGTATAGAGTAGGCTCAACAATTAACATAGACACATATTTAATAATCTTAGTTAATAAGTATGCTGAGGCGATAAATAAAACTATTTCTAGAATTAAACTAGATATACTAATACTCATAGATGATTTTGGTAATACTTGCTTAGTTGTAGTTTTATTAGTTGAGTCTATACTTATTTCAATAGCTCTTTCCGATAATGGAATAGTGATTGAACCAAATCTTCCTTGTTCTTTAATTGAATAGTTTAATTCTTCATCAGTTGTTTTATCTATATTTAAGAAAACTCTTAAATAACTATTCGTTTCAACACCATAATTAGATCTAAATCTATTAGCTAATTCATTGAATTCACCATAATTAATTTTAACACTTTCATCAATAGCTAATTCATTATTACCATTAATAAATTGATTTTTAATTTCTCCAAGTTGATATTCTTTTTCAAAATATCTTTTCGTTCCAGTAGTGTTTTCAATTACTAATTCAGCTAAAACTTGATAATCAAAATTCATTTTTGTTAAATCGCTTATAGTAAAAAAGTATTTTAAATTAACATCTATATAATCTATTAAACTTGCTATATAAGCTTTATTCTTTGGTAAGAACTCTTCTGTATAGAAGTCATTTTCTTTTAAGTATACTTTATAATCAACATTTTCAGTATCATAATATTTTACTGGATCAAAATCATTTTTCTTTAGAGTGCTTCTAGCAAATGAAAGACAAAGGGCAAAAACTATAACGAAAAGAATACTAAAAGTTATTAGTCTTGTATTAAAACTAAAATATGGTTTAGTCCTAGTTTTAACTTTTGCTTCAGTTTTAGATGTTTTAGTTTTATCTTTAGATGCTTTAGTTTTAACTTGAGATGTTTCAGTTTCAATATCTTCAGTTTTGATTTCTTTAGATGCTTTGGTTTTAGCTTTAACATCTTTCTTTTGCATAACTTTTCCTCCTATAGATTATTTAACCAAACAGTTGGATATCCAATAAACGGAATCCTTAAATCAACCACCCCGATAATCATATCCTTGGTTATTTTACAATTATCGACGAAATCATTCGCATCCCCTTGAGTATAATAAAAAATTTCATCACCAACGGTCAGTATTTTTATTAATCGGTGAACTATAATCGAGTTATCTCTTCGATAGGCAATAACTTGTCCTACTTCTAAAGTATTAGGTTCAACTTTTTCAACTACAACTACGTCTCCTTTTAATATTTTAGGAGTCATAGATCCACTGGCTATTGCTATTGCATGATAATGGAATAGCCCAGAAGTAAAGTAAACTAATATGATAACTAACAATGCTGGTCCAATCAAAACTCCAAAACTTTTTCGATGCTTTTTTCTTGAAACTTCTTCATCGTTATCTTTTTTTAAATAATTATTTAAAAAGAATAAATAAATGAATGGAGTAACAAATTCAATAACAGCATAGATATATTCATTTGGGTTTGGAATAATTGGAATAATATAAGTCCACAAACTCATAATTAATAAATACATTATGGCTGGTTTATAACCACCTTTATATGATATATAAGAACATAAAACACTTTTGCTAACAGCGGGTAGGATATATAAAGCAAAAATCATAAATGTTGAATATAAGGTTTCAAATGAACTTAAATCAAATTTTCCAATCAAATCTATGAAGATAAATAATAGACAAGTTGTTGTTAAAAGTAATTTTGAATCTTCAGATTTAGTTAACATCATATACCGCAATATTTCTTTAACTATAATAGTTAAAATAATTGGTAATATGGTCCATATAATAAAACTGAAAGTCCAAGAATTATTTGTTCTAACAAAGTGAATGATTATACCTAAAAGATAATATAATATGAAAAATACTAGTAAATAAATAATTAATTCTATACATATACTTTTCCAATATCGATGATTATCTTTTTCAAAACCAAACACATATTTAAAAACAATTAATGTAATAAGTATAATTATAAATGGAAGATATCCTCTTAATATATTCGATACAAAACTATTTAGAAAAAGACTTATTATAATAATAATTATTTCAAATAATAATAATCTTTTATACCCACTTTTCATCCTTTCATCTCCTAAATAATTTTGTGAAAATATATTAAGATATAATAAAACTTATATCTTAATATACTTATTAACTTGGTACATTACTTTGATATACAACAGCAATTGTTCCAGCAGTAACTACTATATCACCGTCTAAAGCAGCAGCATAAGTAGCACCATTAGTAGCATTGTAAGAAATTGTTAATGTAACAGGAACACTTGCACCAGCTGCTATAACATTTGAAGAAGTTCCAGCAGTAGTAGTTGTATAGTTAGTACTATCAATACTTAAAGTAACATCAAACATAGCATTACATGCAGCTTCAGTAATAGTTGAAGTATTACCACCAGTAGTTGCAGAACCAGCAGTAGCAGTTCCTTCAATAATAGTGCTTGTACCAGCAGCAGCATTAGCACATGATAATGGATTAGCTGGGAATGTTACTGATGATAAATAAGCAGGAACAGAACCAGCGTTCTTTATATATAAGCTATATGATACACTTGAACCACTTGTTGTAGTTAATGTAGCATTAGTGTTTTGTGCAATTGTATATTTTGTTACGTCTAAAACTCCAGGATTTCCATTTTCGTTAGCGTTCTTAGTAGCAGTGTTTCCTAAAGCAATAACGTTAGTACCATCTGTTGAGAAGCCAACATTCCAGTTACCTGATCCTGTAGTAACATTAGCAGCAGTATCAATAGTAAAGTTAGAAGTAAAAGCGGCGAAACCAATAGATAACGCAACAACTGCAACAACTAAAGCTACAATAGCAATAATTTTTCCATATCTGTCTTTTTCCATAATTTCACCTCCTCTTTTTTATATTAATTTTCTTTCTAACGTAGCTATAAGTTTTTGTATAAAAATCAGAATTCATCTATCCTACGCTACTATATAAAGTTTATCAAAAAATCAATTGTATTGCAATATTTTTTGATAAAAAACACTTTGGTTTTTTTGAAGTTTTAAGATATACTTATATATAAAGGAAGTGATTCTATGGATATTAATAAATATATTGAATATCTTTACGTTACTGGACAACTAGACGAAGACGATGAAGATGAAGAACTTGAGAAAGAAGAGGAAGAAGAAAATAATAAAAATGATTATTTCTCTTTAAATAGAAAAAAGTTTTAAAGGAGTATTTATGAGTTTATCAAAATCAAAATATTGTAATGGATTGCAATGCAAAAAAATGCTATGGTTATACAAGAATATGCCTGAGGAAATTAGTGAATTAGGTAATCAAAGAGTTATGGAACAAGGAAACTTAGTGCATGAAGTTGCTAAGTATTTATTTCCAGGGGGAATAAATATTCCCTATAGTGAGAATTTAAATGAAATGCTTGATAATACAAGTAATACTATTGAAAGTTATAAAAATGTAGTTATTACTGAAGCATCTTTTAATTACGATAATAATTTTTGTAGTGTGGATATTTTAGTAAAAAAAGGTGACGAATATGAAATATATGAAGTAAAAAGTTCAACTACTATTAAAGATATTTACAAAGATGATGCAGCTTATCAATATTATGTCTTAAGTAATTTAGGTTTAAATGTGACTAAGGTTTCAATCGTCCATATTAATACCGAATATGTTCGCCATGGAGACCTAGATTTAAATGAATTATTTATTAAAGAAGATGTTACTGAATATGTAAAAAAAGTTCAAAATGAAGTAAAAAATAATATTAAAAGCATTAATGAATATTTAAAACAAGAATCTATTCCAAAAGATGATATAGATTTAAATTGCTTTGATCCATATTTATGTCCATTCTTTGATTATTGCACTAAAGATTTGCCAAGAAACAATGTTTTCTCTATTGCAGGAATGCCAGTTAAAAATAAAATGGGTTATTATAAAAAGGGAATAATTAGTTTTGAAGATTTAGAAAACCAAAGGATAAATAAAAACTATAAACAACAAATAGAATATGAATTATATGATAAAAATGATTATATTGATGAAGAAGAAATTAAAAAGTTTTTACAAGAACTAACTGAACCTTTATATTTCTTGGATTTTGAAACATTTCAAATGCCTATTCCTTTGTATGAAGGAACTAGCCCTTATAAACAAATTCCATTTCAATATTCATTACATTATATAATTGATAATAAATTATTTCATAAAGAATTCTTGGCTAATGGGAAAGGAGATCCACGTAGGGATCTAGCCGAAAGATTAGTCCAAGATATTCCAAGGGACACTTGTGTCTTAGCGTATAATATGTCATTTGAAAAAACAGTTATTCAATCTTTAGCTAGATCATTCCCTGATTTAAGCGAACATTTATTAAACATTCACGATAATATAAAAGATTTAATGATTCCATTTAGAAAAAGATATTATTATACTAGAGATATGCAAGGTTCATATTCAATAAAATATGTTTTACCAGCATTATTTCCAAACGAAGAAAGTTTAAATTACCATAATTTGGAATTAATTCATAATGGAGTTGAAGCCATGGATAATTATGCTAAATTAGCTAGTTTAGATGAAAAAGAATATGAATGGACTAGGGAAAGATTACTTAGGTATTGCGAACTAGATACGTTCGCTATGGTAAAAATATATGAAAAGTTACAAGAAGTAACTAACTTAAAAAGAGTTCTAAAGTGAGGATAAAACTATGCATAAAAATGATTTAATATTTCTAAATATGGCAATCGAGGGAATTGATAAGCTAGAACATAATGAAAATAATAATGTTAAATATAATTTTTATATTCAAAGAATAATTACTTTTAAAAAAAGAATAGAGAAGCAAGGGGAAAATAGTGAACAAAATATTATAGCTAATAAATTGTTAAAAAAACTAGGTTATAATCACCCAGAAATGCGTTCTTGGCTTAGTTCTTTAATATTTAAAAGTGGAACTAAAGAAATAGAAAAACATAATATTCAAGATAGAATTAGATTTACAATGGCTAACTTTGAAAATGCAGTAAATACACCAGCAATAAATATTACAACAGTTAATCATTATAAAGTTGAACTAGACCATCTTCAAGTTGAATTAATTCAAAATAAAGATAATATGAGTAAGGAAGAATATATAAAGTGTTATGAATTGCTAAATGATGCCATTGCTTATGGCAATATAATATCTAGTTCTTTTGAAGAAGAAATGATGATTTGGGGAAAATAACATTTCTTTTTTATTTGATTTCAATATTTCTGATATACATTCCAATTAGTAAACCGATGAGAATGGCAAAATAAGGAGATGTATAATACATAGTATTACCAAATTGTGATGATATAAAATATCCCATAGCAGTAAAGTAAACTACTACATTTGAATCTTCTTTATTTATATTTTTTATATTAGCTAAGGCTAAAAAACAAATAAGACCAAAGTATATTAATGCTCCGGGAATACCAATAGATGATGAAACTTGCAACATTATGTTATGAGGTCTATCAGTGAAATATATACCTTCTTTAGGATAATTTACTCTTAAGGTTTCAAATCCTCCTCCTAAGATAGGATGTTTTAAAGTATATTTGAAAGCACTATCCCATAATAATAAACGATAAGATCCAGCCCTCAATCTAATATTCCTATCTTTATTAAATAACATTTGTAAATCATTTCGAAAAGCCCCTAGATTTTCACTAACAATATGTCTATCATAAGCAATAGTAGCTCCTATGTTTAGATTACAATAAGATGCAACAAAAGATACTGCAACAAAGATAACTAATAAAGCCATAGCTTTTTTTAAATTAAACTTTTTGGCTGCACAGTATATTATAGCAACACACATAGATATAAATAGAGCTAAGTAACACCCAAAGGTATCGTTCATTATTAACATATAAAATATAATTATATATGATAGAAGATAAAAATATTTTTTCCAACTTTTTTCTTTTAAAAAACTAAATGCAGCGATACCCGTGGCAATTAATAAATAATAACCATAATGATTAGTATTATGATAAATATTTATATAATTTATATAAGTAAAGAACTCATTAAACAAAGGCATTATTGAAATAAATAATGCTGAAGCTATTATAATAATAAATAGATTATTAATATATTCCTTTTTAGTTATAATTGATGCTAAAAAGGCAAAGCCAATATAAAGAGTATATATTATTAATCCTTCTTTTCTATAGGAATCACCAAAGAATGATAAATCTGGATTTTTAGAAAAAATCGTTGCAAAAATACTAATTATCCATAATATCAAAATTAAAACGTAGGGAATACTCTTTTTAAGAGTTATTTTTTTATCTTTTATTTTCTTTATTAAATATAAACCAAATATAATAAACCCTAGTATTCCTACGGCATATATACTAAAAGTAAAATAGTGGGTATAATAATCCCTATAGTAAGTTTTTAGTATTTTTTCAACAAATGGATTGATTGCCCAGATTATTAAGGTTCCAAAAGCTCCTAATTCTAAAAAATCGTATTTAATTTTGTCTAATAATTTATTTATAAATTTCATACTTCATCTTCTTCATTATATCTTTAATATTCTTGTATGTAAATATTTAGTAATATTTATATATAGTTACTTAAATTAGTTTTAAACATACAATAATATAGGTGATTATAATGAAAAAAATAGTTATTGATCCTGGTCATGGTGGTAGTGATCCTGGAACTAGTAAAAATGGTATAGTTGAAAAAGATTTAACTTTAAAAATAAGTGAATATATGAAAAAAAGATTTGATGATTTAGGAATTCAAGCAAGATTAACTAGAACTACAGATGAGACATTGGATGCAAATGCTAGGCCAAAAAAAGCTCAAAGTTTTTTTGGCGCTGGAAACGATGTTATATTAATATCCAATCATATTAATGCTGGAGGAGGGGATGGAGCAGAGATAATATATGCTTTAAGAAATACCAGTGCATTATCTCAAAAGATTGCTCAAGAATTAACTAGAAGTGGTCAAAATGTTCGAAAGTATTATCAAAGAAGACTGCCTAGTAATCCAGCAAAAGACTACTATTATATTCTTAGGGATACTCCAAATAATGAATCTATAATTGTTGAATATGGGTTTGTAGATTCAACTAAAGATGATGTTAGTCAACTAAAAAATAATTGGCAAGACATGGCTGAAGCAGTTGTTAAAGCTGTAGCAGAAAACATTGGAGCGTCTTATGAACCCGTTGGAAATGGAAATTACTACAGAGTTAAATCTGGAGATACTTTATGGAGTATAGCAAGACAATATGGAATAACTGTTAATGAATTAAAAAGTTATAATAATTTAAAAGATAATACATTATCTATAGGAATGCTTTTATATATTCCAAATAAAGAAACTACAACTGTGGAAACTGAAGTTTATACAGTTAAAGCCGGGGATACTTTATATAGTATTGCTAAAAAATATAATTTAAGTGTTGATGAATTAAAAAGTTTAAATAATTTAACTGGTTCTGCTTTAACTATAGGTCAAAAATTAAATGTCAAAAAAGAACCTAGTCTATTAGAAACAACATACCAAGTTCAAAAAGGAGATACTTTATATGGAATAGCTCAAAAATTTAAAGTTAGTGTAGATAATTTAAAAAATATTAATAATTTAACTAATAATGTTCTTTCCATAGGACAAGTATTAAAGATACCTACTTCGGAAAATAGTTTTCCTACATATCAAGTTAAATCTGGAGATACTTTGTGGAGTATAGCTAAAACTTATGGAACTAGTGTCGATGAAATTAAAAGAATAAATAATTTAATTAATAATTCTTTATCTATAGGTCAAACTTTAATTCTTCCAAAATAAAAAAGTAGAAAATATAATTATTATATGTTAATATGTAATTGTATGAATAATAAAGGAGTTATAATATGAAACATTTTATATCTAAACTATTAATCGGAGCAATACTTATTCAAGTTGTTCTAGCTTGTATAAGTGTACTTACTGGAGATTTTAATACTCTTGGAGCTTCTGGAGCAATGTCATCTATTAGTGTATTAATATCAGGTGCAATTCCATGTTTCTTATTATCTAGAATAGTTGAAGATGAACAATATGGATTCATTGGTATGATAGGAATAGTTTTAACAATAATCACAACGGTACTCAACGAGTTATTAGCTTGGGGATTGGCGATGTTTGCCTCTATTGGTTTAACAAAAATATTAATAATTTCAAATATTCTAGTATGGTCTTTAACGTTATTAGCGGTAGCCTTAGCGGTTAATGCAGCAGAATTTGCTTTATCATTGTTTAAATCAATAAGTATAGTTCTTGATATTCTTGTAACTATATATTTATGCTTTGAAATTCTTTCATTTGATATTTTAAAATTTAATACACCAAAAATATTAATTGTTCTTATAATTGTTATGATCGGTTCATATTCTTCAATGATAATATTGGATATAATTAATAGAGATGATCAATCTAATGGAGGTATTAATTTTACTTTTTCCAATACTTTACAATCACCAGTTGGATCAACTAATATTCCTCCAAATTTACCTATAGGAAGTCCAGTTCCAGAGCCTAGCGTTAGTGAAGGAATGCCAAATATTGCTCCAGAAAATGGAGCCGCAGGAATAGGAAGTATGATTAATAATAATCAAACGCCTTCACCTAGTCCAGTTAATTCAGAAGACAACAATCAAATTGGTTTGGCTAATGCAATTAATAATAATATGAATAATCAAAACGATAATACTGGAGATCCTAATGCAGTTAATATGAGTCAAACCCCAAGTAATAATGGAAATTTTCAATAAAAAATATCCTTTACGATTAAGGATATTTTTTTGTGATATAATTATCCATGAGGGATTATTATGTTTATAAAAAATAATAAAATATTATTAATATTTTTAACATTGTTTTCAATAATCAGTATTGTTTTTGTTTATAATGATTATTTTTTATATCAAGAAAGTATTATTCATATAACTGATATTAAGAATAAAGAAATAAAAATTGAAGGAGTAAATGAAAAAAATTATATTCAGACTATTAAAGGAACAATAAAAAATGGCCCTAAGAAAGGAAAGATATTAACTTTCAAACATACTGGTTCTGAATCTAGTGTTTATGATGAACTATACCATAAAGGTAATGATATATTTGTTGAATTATCCAATGATAATGAAACCGTAGTTATGGTTTCTGGGGTTAAAAGAGACAAATACGTAGTAGTATTATTTGTTATATTTGTTGATTTAATATTATTAATAGCTAAAAAGAAAGGCTTATTAACTTTCTTAAGCTTGATAGTTAATATAGTTATAACTGGAGTAGCCATTTGGTTATATCACTTTAATTATCTTAAAATTGGTATATTACCTTTATTCATGTTAGTTTCAATACTATTTATTGGCTTATCGCTCTATATAACCAATGGCAAGAGCAAAAAAACATTTGCTGCGATTGCCTCAGCTATATCTTCTTTATTTATATCTTTTGGACTTAGTTTTTTAATATTTAAATTATATAAAGGAAATATTCCATTTTGGACCATGGAATATGTAGAAGTTATCTTTGAATATGAAAATTTCTTCTATGTAAGCGTGCTATTATCAGGTCTAGGAGCAATAATGGATATCTCTATTACTTTAGCTTCTTCAATAAATGAATTAATAACTAAAAATCCTCATATCAAATATCATGAATTAATAAAATCAGGTAAAGAGATATCTAAGGATATTATAGGCACAATGAGTAATGTAATGTTATTTACTTGTTGGACTTCCATTATACCTATGGTAGTCTTGGCAACTCGTAATTATATGTCTTTAGCTAATGCAATTCAATACTATGGAGAAATAGAATTAATAATAGTGTTAACTAGTTGCATTAGTATAGTTTTAGCTATTCCTATATCATTATATATTTCTGCATTAATAATGCATCCTAAAAAGGAGGCGTTAAAATGATTTTAATATTATCAACAATCTTTTTAATTCTTCTAATAATAGTAGGCAAGGCTAGAGGCTTTAAAACATTCATATTATTCTATACAAGTTTTATTTTAATTGCTACTTATATATTATTAATGAAATTAGGTTTTAATGCTTTAGCTATAGCTATTATTATATGTCTATTAGTTTCTTTATTCACTCTATTTGGATTTAATGGGGTAAACGAAAAGACAAAATCATCTTTTATATCTATAATGATTATTCTTATATTTATTACTATATTAACATTCTTAGTTAGCAAGAATGCTAACATTGGTGGCTTTTCTTCGGATTCCATAGAAAGCATTGGTGGTTTCTCTTACGAAATAGGGTATAATATGAATTATGTTATGATTGGTATCTATTTAGTTACATCAATTGGCACAATTATAGATACATCTATATCTATTTCTTCAGCCTTAAATGAAGTTCATGAAAATAACCCTAAACTTAAGCAAAAAGAGTTATTTGAATCAGGTATGAACATAGGAAAAGATATATTAGCTACAACAATTAATACCTTATTCTTTGCTATGATTAGTTTCTTTATAGGTTACTTCTTGTGGCATCAAAGCGAAACATTGAGCTTAATGCTTAATTATAAATCTTTAATTCAAGAAATTATAAAACTATTTATTTGTTTTATTGGGTCTATTCTCATAATACCAATAACATCTTATGTATTTTCTAAAAGGATACTAAAATAAAGAAGGAATCTCTTATTAGAGATTCCTTCCTTGTTTTCCATAGAATACAAATTCTAAATCATTAAACACAAAAGTATAATGACGTATTTTAGCTTCTAAATCAACTATTCTTTCGTAGCAATCATAAGCTTCTTGATTATAATCTTTTTCTTTATAATAATCTCCCTTATCAAAAGCTTCATTGCCATGTCTAATGGCAGCATCTCTTTTTGCTTTTGTCACTTCCAAAAACTCTTCCATCGCAACAATTTTATTTTGAACATCCGATAAAGTTTTTCTTAACTCTTCTAAAGAAGCTTCATTAGTAGTTTTAACATACTCTCTATGAACTATATCAATATTATCAGTCACAACACGTAACTCTTTTTCATATCTAGCAGCATTTTCTTTATGCTTTTGTAAAGAGTTATTATAACTTTTTTCTCTATTTAAATCATTAGCATTAAAAGCCATTTCACTTTTTTTGCTAGCATAATCTTCATAATTGCTTTCGCACCATAAAGCATACTCTAAATATTCTTTTTGAATAGATAATTCAACATATTTGCCAACCAAACCAATTATTTCCATAAACCCTCCCACAAAAATTATATCATAAAACTATGATTATAGAATTATTTATGTTATTTTTTTTATTTACTTAGTTATTATAGTATGCTAAGATATCTTGAAAACGAAGGTGAAATATCATGAAAGAAAGAAATATGCATATGACTAAAACTAAATTAAAATTAATGCTTACAAAATATAGAATGGAAATTTTAAATGGAAATAATGATCATTTAAAAGACTTAATTGGAACTATGGTTTTATTAGAATTATCAACACCATATCACTTTGATTTTGAAAGAGTTAATTATGAAGAAATAACATTAGATAATTTATTAACTTGGTTTTATCTTGAAGATATGAAAGGGAATGTTAACGAAAAGGATAGAGAAGTAGATACTACTTATGTAGTTCCTTCTCAAGAAGAGACAAAAATCTTAAGAAAACGTTATGAAACTATAATAAAAGATTACTCTTGGGTAACAAATATAGTGTGTAAAAAAGCTGCGAATACTTGGATTGAAATGATGAGAACATTTGGAATGATTCAAGAAGGAGAAGTTATAGAATCTAAAGATTATGTTTTAACAGATTATATAAATGATCCTCAATTAAAAAAATTATTACAAATTGATAATAATTTAGTTCGAAATTAAAAAAAAGATTTATTAAAATAAATCTTTTTTATTTCTTTAATAATTTCAATTGTGGATTTTCTTTTTTTGAATTTAAGATATCGTTAAAATCAATAAAACTCATATCTTCAGATAAAGGAACTTTTATACAATAATATATAACCTCTAAATTAACTAAAACCCCAATTTCTATTCCAGTGTCGTTATATTTAATATTATAATGATCAACAGAATATTGAAAATTAGTTTCTTCTTGAATAGGGCAAATCTCATTTTGATTAGCATATCTTTCTATTCCTTCATAGAATAAATGTAATTGTCTTATTTTTTCATTCTCATAACTATTTGAATCTTCTAAATAATAGAACTCATCAGAAAATGCATTTCTATTACCTATATATTCTGAAAGCCAATCAATATATGAGGAATCAGACATTAACTTTTCAATTTCTTGTTCTTCTTTTTTTCTTGTAGTTAAATAATCTTTAACCCAGTCTTCTTTTTTTAGCGTTTCCATTCCAAAACCTCTTTCCTGCAGCGAATATTATAACATAGTATCAGGATAAAGCAACTTATAATTATAGTCTTCTTATTAATGGACTTTTTCTTCGTTAATTGCTCAGTTTTTAAATAATTTGTGTTATAATTAAGAAGATAGGAGTGTGCTCAATGATACTTAATATTTTATTACTTATAGTAGGATTTGTTCTTTTAATAAAAGGCGCTGATTTATTTGTTGATGGAGCTAGTTCAACAGCTCAAAACTTTAAAGTTTCTAAATTATTAATTGGTTTAACAATTGTAGCTTTTGGAACAAGTGCGCCTGAACTTGCAGTTTCATTACAATCTCTGGCTAAAGGTAGTACCGATATGCTTTTAGGAAACGTTATAGGTAGTAATATTTTAAATATTCTATTAATACTTGGAGTTGCTGCAGTTATTAAACCAATAAAGATTAAAGATAATACTGTTAGAAAAGAATTACCTTTATGTATGTTAATATCAACTCTTTTAGTAGTTCTATTTTTAGATGTTAAATTAGCTGAAGGCTCAGTTAATCAAATAACTAGGTCTGATGCCTTTGTAATTTTATTGTTTTTTACTATTTTTATCTATTATTTAGTTACTTTAGCTACGCAAAAGAAAGAAAATAATGAAGAAGAGAAGCCACAATTTAAATTAGGAACATCTTTATTACTTGTAGTAATAGGATTAGCAGGAATAATATTAGGTAGTAATATGGTAGTTAATAATGCTCAAGGAATTGCTTTAAAGGTTGGATTAAGTGAAAGAATAATTGCTTTAACTATAATTGCTTTTGGAACATCTTTGCCAGAACTTGTTACTACTATAGTTTCATCTAAAAAAGGGGAACAAGATTTATTACTTGGTAATATAATTGGCAGCAATATATTCAACGCTTGTGTAGTTTTAGGAATACCAGTAGCAATATTTGGAACTATTACTCCTCAAAGTTTTAGTTATATTGATTTAATATCTTTAATATTATCAGCATTCCTATTATTTGTATTTGCTAAAACTAAGAGAACTATAACTAAAACCGAGGGTTGGCTATTATTAACAATTTTTATAATTTATTATACGCTAGTATTTATTATATAAGATGTTCATAGTATAATTCGATTATAAAGGAGATATGATATGAAAAAGAATAATTTATTGATCTGTATTTTGTGCTTATTAGTTGTTGGTTTAGGATGCTATATTATATATGATAAAGTGATTTCTAAAGAAGCGAAAGGAAATTCAAATATAGTTGATTACCAAAAACAAGATAAAATTGTTGTTTCTGTTGAAGAGAAGAAAAGCGAGGAACTTGGTGAATATAATCAATTAGTAATAAATGGAAAATCTATTCAAGTAGAACATGAAATATTTGATAGTGTTATGTTTATTGATGATGCTTATATCATCGCAGCATTTAGGGATGAATTTGAAGGCCTTCTAAGATACTATGTTTACGATAAAGATGGTAATAAATTATATAATATAAATAAGTTATCTTCATTAGATGATGGACATGTCACTGAGGTTAATTATTCAGACAAGGAATTGCATATTGAAGCAGTTACAGTCCTACCAGGAGATAATTATCGTTCTTTATGTTCTCAAAATCAATCAGATGTTTATATGAAATTTGAATCAGTTAAATATTTAGGTGATGGTAAGTTTGCAGAAGCTCAAACACTATCATCTCTTACAGTTAAAGATTATTTAAAGAACTATCACAGTTATACATGTAAATAATAAAAAAGATGACTTAGTCATCTTTTTTTATCTGTTTATTAATTTCCTCGTTTCATCATCATTTTTAGATGTTAATCTTTCAATTGTGCTATTAAAAGTATTTGCTATAGCTTCAATTGGAACTCCATTATTATATGCAGTTATAATGTCATTTGATATCGTAGATAATGATTTATTAATTGCATCTACATTTTCTTGTTTTTTATTACTTAAAACATCATTAAAATCAATAAATTCTTTATTCCTTCTTAATGATAATATAGTTAAGTAATACACTGTTGTTCCTTGCCCTTCAAAATATCCAACTTGGTATCCAGAGTTATTATATTTTACTTTATAAAAGCATCCAAATTCATTTAATTCTGGATAGATATGATTTGCTTTTGCATACGTATCTAATCCTCTATAGAATAGTCTTAATTTTTCAATATTAGCTTTTTCTGCATCTTTATAAAGATGTATATCTTCATCAGAAAAACCTTGTTTGTCTTTAGTAAACTCTTCAATCCACTCAATGTATTCTGGATTAGACATAATAATCTTGGTTGCAGTTTCTTCCATTCTTGCTTCATCAATATAGTTTTGTATTAATTGTTCTATTATTTCTATTTTTCTTTCTGACTTCTTTATAATAAAACCTCCTAGTGATGTGTATTATAGCATAATTACATTTTTTGTAAATAAAAAACAAACTTTTTTAAGTTTGTTATTTTTAAATGGAGCGATAGATAAGATAATTTGAAACTATCACTAAATAAGTTAATACAACTAACTTCTATAAACATATTACCATAAAATTATATTATTTCCAATAGAAATGATAAAATTGATAAAAATAATGATATAATATTAATGAATGGAGGTAATTATCGTGACTGATGAAAAATATATTGATATGGCAATAGAAATTAGTAAAAATGCTAAATATCCCTATGGTGCTATTGTTGTGAAAGATGGAGAAATAGTTGGTAGAAGTGATGATAAAACTTTAATGGAAACCAGTATGTATTCTCATGCCGAATTGGAAGCAATAGAAAGCGCTTCAAAAAATAAAAACCTATATGGAGATTTAAAAGGCGCAACAATGTATGTATCTTGTGAACCATGTATGATGTGTATGGGTGCGATTCTGTATGAAGAATTTTCAAAAATTGTTTATGCTGCTACATTACAAGATAGTAATGATAATTATTGCCCAGAAATGATAACTAATATTGATGAATTATCAAAGTATTCAAAAGATAAAATTGAAATAGTAAAAGAATTACACAGAGAAAAAGCAGTAGAAGTATTAAAAATGAGAGGAGAATAATATGAAACAAGAATTAGTAAGAATTAACTCTATTGATGAAATAGAACAACCCGGTATTTTATATACACCAAATGAAGATACTGATAAGATAGTAATTCACGTTCACGGATTAAACGGAAACTTCTATGAAAATAGATTTTTAGATACACTTGCAAAATCTTATACGGATAAAAATTATGCTTTTTTAACTTTTAATAATAGAGGTAGAGATTTTATAACAGAACTACTTAAAGGTAATGACTTTACCATTATTGGGGGAAGTTTAGAAAGATTTAAAGATTGTATTTTGGATATAGATGGCGTGGTAAATTGGGCAAAAGAAAAAGGTTATAAAGATATAATACTTGAAGGACACAGTTATGGATGTAATAAAGTTTTATATTATTATAATCATAAAAAAGATGATAGCATTAAGAAAATAGTATTACTTGCACCTTGTGATATTCCATCAGAGGGTAAAAAGTTTTTAAGTGAAGAAGAATATAATAAAGCGAAAGAAGAATCTACAAGATTAGTCCGAGCAAATAAAGAAAATGAATTAATAGATTTTTCTATAATGGCTAATGGTAAAATTGCAGCAGGAACATATTTCAATGATTTCTTGCCAAATGGAGAAAATGATTTCATTAGATATATAGATGGAATAAATGGGAAGAGTGAAGTGCTTAATAGCATAGATATTCCTACATTAGTTATATTTGGGGATATAGATGAATGTGTTTTAACACAACCTATTGATGTAGTTAAAGAATATTTAAAAAATAATTTGAGTAATTGCAATATTCAAATCATTAATGGTGCAGATCATTCATATACAGGTAGATATGAAGAATTAGGAAAAGTTATTAAAAATAATATGGAGTGATTAGGATGAATTTAAATATTAATAGAGTAAAAATAATTGTCACAATTCCTATTGAAAATGTAGAAGAAGTAAGAAATGCAATATGTGAAGCAGGTGCAGGTATTATAGGAAATTATACATATTGTTCAATGTCCACAAAATGTATTGGAACTTTCAAACCTAATGATGAAGCTAAACCATACATTGGAGAAAACAATAAGTTAGAGTTCGTTGAAGAAGAAAAATTAGAAGTTGTTTGTGATGTAGATAATGTTAAAAAAGTTATTTCTAAATTAAGAGAAGTTCATCCTTATGAAGAACCTGCTATTGATATTATCCCACTTTTGGATGAAGAAATTTTTAAATAAAAAAATAAAGACTATAGCTTAAAGATCAAAGCCATTGTCTTTTTCTTTCTCTTTTTTATCGTTATAAAATTCTTCAGCATATTCATCCATCTCATCATTAATATGCTTGGTTGCTTTTTCAATTTCTTTTTTATTAAATAGATTAAAACTTTTAAATCTACTTTCTTCTTTTCTT
>JAEELI010000013.1 GCA_016288795.1 Caryophanales bacterium | reverse complement strand
TTATCCCCAACATGGAGGCAGGTAACCCACGTGTTACTCACCCGGTTGCCACTGGATGGAAAATCCAAATTGAAAAGAATCCGATTCTTGTGCAAGCACGCAAATTTTCAACTAATCTCTTTTGGCCATCCCGTTCGACTTGCATGTCTTAGGCATGCCGCCAGCGTTCATCCTGGGCCAGGAGCAAACTCTCAATAAAAAAGTATATTTTAATATACATTATTGTTTGTTTTTCCTAAGCTACTCAAAATTGACTTTTTACTTAGTTTTCAAAGATCATTCGCACTTCTTTTGGTTGTGCATTGATAATATATCAAATCAAAAATGAAAAGTCAACAAAAATTTTACATTTTTTTGCATTTTTTTTACTTTTTACACCATTTGGCCACTTTTCACGATAAAATCAGCATATATCTATATATTTATATGCAAAAAAAATAAACTAATTACTAATTAATTTACTTTTCGTTCATGTAATCTTTAAAGTATTTGTCAATCACTTTTTTATCAAACGGACCTTCATTATTATTTTTCATATTTATTAGTTTTTCTAATTCCTTATTTAATATAATATCTAAGTCATCTGAGTAATTCATTATTTTTTTATGATATTTATATTCATTTTTATCTAGAACTCTATAACCACCATCAGGAAATACTCGTAAATCTAAATCATAATCTATATATTTAATGGTTTCTTCATCTATAACATATGGGGAAGCAATATTACAATAATAAAATAAACCATACTCTTTAAACTGGGCAATAATATTAAACCAATTGTTTTTATAGAAAAATATAATTGCTGGTTCTTTAGTTTTATAACTTCTTCCATCATGTTCAATTACTGTAGTTTTAAAATTGCCACAAACCAAATAATCTTTTCCTTCATCAAGAATTTCAGCATTTTCCCAAATTCTATGTATTTTTCCATTGTGTTTATAACAATGAATTTTCAGCGTCCTTCTTTTTTTATACATTATTTCTCATCTCTTACTGATATTATACAATCAAAAGGCCCATAAAGTCTATTGTAATAATTCAATAGCCTTTTTTAACTGAGAATCTATTGATCCATTTATCTCATATCTAACGCCATAATCAGGAGAAATACCAATACCATCAACACATACTCCACTAGGTGTTAACCACTTAGCTGAAGTATATTTTACTGAATCACCACTATGCAATGAAACAACTTGTTGAACTTTTCCTTTTCCAAAACTCTTTACGCCAACAAGAGTTGCTCCATAACTTTCCTTTAAAGCCGCAGCTAATATTTCAGAAGCTGATGCACTATTGCCATTTATTAAAACAACTATTGGATATGTTCTTCTTTCCTTTGTCTCATCTTTATATGTCCATTTATTATTATTTGTTTCTAAAGAATATATTACCTTTCCACTTTCCAAGAATAATGATGATGTTTCCTCAGCAGAAGAAAGATAACCACCAACATTATCACGAACATCAACTATTAATGAATTAATTCCAGAGTTTTCTAATTCTTTTAAAGCTTTTTCAACTTGAGAAGATAAGTTTTGAGAAAAATTTTTAATATATAAGTAACCGATATCTTTGCCTTCTATTTTTTTGTAATCTATTGAAGGAAGAACTAGTTCTTGCTTCTCAACGTTAAATGATAGTGTTTCTTCTCCTCTTAGAACAACTATTAAAACATTCTTATTAGAGCTTCCTTTTATGATAGTCCCGATGTCACTGCCATTAGAATCACTTACATCATTTCCATCAACGTTTACTATTATATCATTTACTCTTAAACCAGCAATTTCTGCAGGTGACCCAGGCGTTACATTAACTATCTTGTTTTTTTCAATTGTTACTCCAATACCATTATATGTTCCGGATAACTCATCAATTATTTCTTGGTATTGTTCATCGTTCATATAGGTTGTGTATTTATCTCCTAAAAATTTTAACATTGCTTCTTTTGCGGCATTTAACATTGCAGTTTTATCTATATCGTCATAATATTTGTTTAATAAAGTTTCATATACTTCAATAAACTCTTGTAAATCAGCATCTCTTTCTATAGCTAACTTGCTTCCAGTAGAATCCGAAGCATAAGAATTATTTAACATAATTACTCCAGTTGCTATACTAGCAATACAAGATACAACCACTACTATAACTATGACCCATATAAGATTAAATCCAGAACTCTTTTTCATATTATACACATCCTAATATTATTATTTTAACACATACATAAACAAAAAAAAAGCACTAGGCTTTATTTAACGTAGAGTTGATAGATTCTATACCTTCAACATACTTGGTAATCTCATGATTTTTAACTTTAATTAAAGTTACATCTCCTAAATCTAACTCAGATATCTTCTTAGCATTAGGATTACTCTTATTATCATTACCAACATTGTAGTATTGACTATTTAATTTGTTTGATAAATCACAATAGTATACCTTTAAACTTTTTTCTCTGCTAGAATATTTAGATACTGCATTTTGATATTGAATAGCTTTAGAATCTTTAGAATCGTATATAATTACATAATACTCTTCGTATGGACGATTAAGTAACATTCCTAAAGTTAATTTATCATAATTAATCTCTCCTGATTTAACTTCATTTGCAGTCTTATCTTCTTTTTTAAATAATTCAGTGGCAAAGTAGATTGCTCCCACTAAAACAGCAATGATTACTACAATAATTATGAAACTTTTAACTTCATTTTCGTCTTCACTATTATTTACAATTCTATTATTTTTTAACTTCTTTAATTTTTTGCTATTTTTAGAACTATTTCCCATAATTGGATTGATTTTTTCTTTTTGTTTTTTCTTTTTCATACTATTCCTTCTCCAATTTCCTATTATAACTAGATAATTAGGAAAAAGCAATCACCAATGCTAAAAACATATAGAATTCTATATGTTTTTAGTCCTATTTAGTATTGGCAACAATGGTAGAGTTACCCAAGGAATTTGCTATATTTTTCATTTCATTAATAGTTAGTTCTGTACTAGCTAAGTAATAAGATATTTGATTGGCATCCCAACTTAAGCTATTAGCGCTTAAAGCACCAATACTTTCTGAAAGCATAACTGGTTCTCCATAGACAGGCACTATTTCCATTTCTGGATTAACTTTCATAACCTCTTCGATTAACACAAAGTTCTTTTCACCACTAAAGGTTAATATAACTCGATTACCAGATCCAGTATCAACTTTTTCTGAATTAGCTAAATAAGTATTACTTGGAATATATAAAGGATAGATTATATTATCAATGCTTGCACTTCTTTCTTCTTCTTTTTCACAATCTTCGTCAACGCAGGTATTTTCTTTTATATAATTATCTATAATAAAGTCTTTTTCATTTAATTTGGCATTTAAATCTACACTTTCCATAACTACTTTTATTTTTATTATATCTTTATCATTATATACTTCCACCTTTTCAATTATGCTATCTTTATTTATATATACCTTTTGATATTTTAATTCTTCATTATTAGGATAGTTAACTACACTCTTAATAACATAACCATTATTATTCTTTTTTAATGTCCATTCTTTATCATTTATAATATCTTTTACTATACTATCTAATATATATGATTGACTTGAATTATTGGGCCATTCACTTTGAAACTTAAAACTTTTATTTAGAGAAGGAGTAATAACATATACACCATCTTTATTTTTTAATATTATTTGTTCATGGCTATTCATTTGATTAACTAATATGACTTTATAGTAATCATCTTTTAAATAATAACTTTCTAAACTATAATTAAAAGCTTCTTCATCATTACTAATCTCCATAGTCCCTTTTAGAACATAAGAATTACTATTATCAATCTGTTTCTTTATATTTTTCAATATATCTTCTTTATTTTCTTTTGAACAACCTCCTAATAAGAACAGCATCATTAGTCCAAAGAATATTTTTTTCACAAATACACTCACCTTCTAATTAAATATATTTTTCTTTAGAATTATTATTCATGAATATTTGTAATCATTTATGCCATAATACTAATAAAGGTGAGTGATTTGATGGAAACATTACAAAAAACAACATTGATATTTACTGTGGTTGGCGCAATAAATTGGGGATTAATAGGTTTTTTTGATTTTAATTTAGTCGAAGCTTTATTTGGAGCAGAATCTATGCTTCCCAAAATAGTATATGCTCTTGTTGGTATTTGTGGTTTAATTAATATTGGAATATTATTTAACCATTTTGAATGCAAAGAAAAATAGCCATAAGGCTATTTTTTTTAATCTTTAGTTATTTTAACTGTAATGGTTGATGATACAACATATTTAACTAATGGATTGTTGTTATCAATCTTAACTTCTAATTGATGAGTTCCTTCAGTTAATCCAGCTAAATCAACATATGCTTTAACATTGTTGGCTTCAATACTAGAAATATTTGATTGAACTCCTTTTACTTGAACTGGAACTCCTTCAGTGTTAATTATATTAGCACTATAGCCATCAGCCAAATTCTTTCCATCTATGCTCTTTATTGTTAAAGCTTTTTGATTTTCATCACCAAATGTAGCTGTTATAGTTACATTTTTAGAACTCATATGTCTTACTCCAGCTGGTTTACTTAAAGTAACTTTATATGTTTTTACTGATTCAGATCCTAAACCGTCAACATTAATTGTTACTGGAACATTAGATATATTCTTAATTTCATTTTCTTCGCCATATATATCTAATGAGAATGCTGAACTATTATTAACTGTTATTGAAGCGATTGCTTTACCATTTATTAAATTACCAGTAGTATTTATTAACAATGGAACAGTTGATTTATAACTCTTTAGAACTAAAGTTCCGGTCATAACGTTAGGAACTATTTCTAAGTTTTTAATAATTTCTCCCTTTTTGTTATAAGCCACAAGTGGAATATTAGTCATTTCATATGTATCAGCTTCAGTATATTCATCTGATGATACTGATACTAAGGCTTTAATTGAAGATATTTGATCTAATGTGTCTTGGCTACCTTTAACAACTACTTCACTACTATCTAGAGAAATACTTCCAACACTTAATTTTTCATCTAAATCATCAGTAGAAACCAAATCATATGTAACCGAATGAACTTCGCTAACTTTATCTTTAATTGTAACTGTTAAATAAGATGGATCTAATATATATTTTACTGTATCTATAGATTTTGAATAAGTGAAATATACTTTTCTAGTTCCTTCCTCGGTATATTTAGATAAGTCTAATTCAACAGCAAATTCACCAAGTTGTTTAGCTAAATAAATATCACTTTTTCTTCCAGTTATAGTTATATCTACTGTTTCTGGAACATTCTCAACTACATATGCTTCTTCATTATATATTAAATTAACTGGGACATTTTTTATAACTTCAGCTTCGTTCTCAACTAAGTTAATAACTTTATTGTCTATTAGTAAGAAGCAAATTACTGCAAATACTAAAGAAATAACTATTAAAAAATGTGGTTGATTTAACATTTTATTAATTCTATTGTTACTCTTAAGTAATTTGCTAATATTGTATACTAATCTACTTATTGGCATAATAATCAATTTATCTAGTATTTTATATATACCTTCAAATAATCTAAATAAAAATCTACCAATCATTTTTAAAAACTTACTCATTTTCTTCACCGCTTTCATTTTCTTCAGCCTCAAAGAAAACCTCTGTCTTAGGATTTAATTCTTCAATCAATTTCATTCTGAATTCATCTAAAGTCAAGTTATAGTTTAATTCTCCATTACATGCAATAGATATACGACCACTTTCTTCTGATACAACTAAGGCAATTGCATCGCTTTCCTCAGCTATACCTAAAGCTGCTCTATGGCGTGTTCCTAATCTTTTTGATATATTTGGATTCATACTTGTTTTAAATACTGCCCCAGCTGATGTGATTCTGTCTCCTTGGATGATAACTCCACCATCATGCATTGGTGAATTTGGGAAAAATATTGTTTCCAATAAATCTTCAGATATATCAGCATATACTTTAGTAGAATTTTCTATATATTCTTGTAAAGATATTTCTTTTTCAATAACCATTAAAGCTCCAATGTGATTTTTCTTAAAATACTCAACTGATTTCATTATTTCATAAACAACTTTTTCTCTTTCATCAACAGTAAGTATTTTGTGACGGCCCAATAATTGTGTTCTTCCTAATGATTCCAAAACACTTCTAATCTCAGGTTGAAATATAACTATAATAGCTAAAGGACCCCAGGCAACTATATATTCCAATAGAACTCCAACTGTATATAGGTTTAATAAATCACTTAGTAATTTAATAAATAAAATTATTATTACACCTTTAACAATTAAAACCATTTTAATATTATTTTTAACATTTTTTAAAATATAATAAAATGCTAACCATACAATTCCTATGTCTAATACTTTTGTAATTACAGACCAAATTGCGTTTAAATTCATAAACTAAACACCTCTCATGTTTGCTTTTCTATTATAACAAATTTTTTATAAAATAAAAAGTCCTTAAGGACTTAATTAATATTTGAATTATTATCACTAGGAGATTCATTAGAATTTAAGATAGATTCATCAGTTAACTGAACTTCCTTAGTTTCTGGGTTAATATTCTTAGATATATTTAAAGAATCTCCTAACCCTTTATTTTCAGTAATATTTAAATTCGCTAATGCCTCTTCATCTAATTCATCTTCTTGCTTTTTCATCAAGTCATTTTCACTTCTTCGTGAATCATATATATAACCAAATAACGCAAATAATAAAATAATTGTAAAAGTAAGTATCCACACATAGTAATTACCTATAAATTTTAAAATGCTCTCCATTTTTATTCCTCCTACTTAATTATATTAAAAAATGTTAAAATTATCTACCTTTCTAATTTTTTTAAATCTCTTTCTTTAATACTTTCTCTTTTATCGTAGTTTTTCTTACCCTTACAAACACCAATAGATATTTTAACTAAATTCTTTTTTAAATATGCCCTTATGGGAATAAGTGTCCATCCATCTCTGTCTGAAAGTTCTTTTAATTTTAATATCTCTTTTTTATGCAAAAGAAGCTTTCTTTCTCTTCTTTCATCATGATTAAATATATTTCCTTCTTCATACTTGGCTATATACATGTTGATTATATAAGCTTCATTATCCTTTATTCTTACATAAGTATCTTTTAAATCAGCAGATCCTTTTCTTAAAGATTTAATCTCTGTGCCATTTAAAACTATTCCTGCTTCAAACTCATCCTCTATGTAATAATCAAATTTTGCTTTTCTATTTACTATCTCCATCTAGAACCTCGAAATCTATTGTTCTCGTCGCTTTATTAGCTCCGATGACTTTTACTTTTACCTCGTCACCTATATGATACATTTTTTTCTTGTTTTTATCAACTAAAGCTAGTAAATCTGGAACAAATGTCCAATATCCTTGCAAAGAACTAATGTGAACTAACCCTTCAACTAAATTTGGCAATTCAACGAAGAATCCAAATGTGGTAACGGTTGTTATCATTCCTACATATTCTTCATCTATATGACTTTCCATGTATTCAGCCATCTTCATATCCACTACTTCTCTTTCTGCTTCGATAGCGGCTTGCTCTCTTTCGCTAGTTTCTAAAGCAATTGCTGGCAGTGTTTTTTCAAAATAATTAATTGTTTCCATATCTATCTTTTTATTAAATAAATATGTTCTTAATAATTCATGCACTGTTGTATCTGGAAATCTTCTTATTGGTGAAGTGAAATGAGTATAATTTTTTAAAGCTAAACCAAAGTGGCCAATGTTTTCAGTTGAGTATACTGCCTTTTGCATACTTCTTAGGAGCATACTTGAAAGTATTGGCGCTTCTTTCTTATCTTTTATATCTTCCAATATTCTTTGCATACTTTTACTAGATACATCAATATTTTTAGTATCAACATTTATATTTAATATTTTTAATAGATTAATGAAATCAGTTACTTTTTCTGGCTTAGGCGCCCCATGGACACGATATATAAATGGCAATCCCATATTAAAGATATGTGTCGCTACTGTTTCATTTGCAGCTATCATAAAATCTTCTATTAAATTTTCGCCCAAGTCTTGAACTCTTTTAACTATATCAATACATTTTCCATTTTCGTCTTGAATTATTTTTGCTTCCGGTATATCAAATTCTATATAACCATTTTTAGTTTTCTTTTTCCTTAGAATCTGAGCCAATTCTTCCATTAATAATAAATCATCTTTATATAGCTCATATTCCTTAGGACATTCTTCTCCCTTAAGTATTTTATTAACATTTTTATATGTCATTTGAATACGACTTTTTATAACTGATGGGAATATATCATATTCTACTGTTTTTCCAGATTTATCAATCTTCATTTCACAACTAATAGCTAGTCTTTCAACTCCTGGATTTAATGAACATATTCCATTAGATAATTCATGAGGGAGCATTGGTAACACTTTATCAGCTAAATAACTAGATGTTCCCCTTGATCTGGCTTCTTCATATAATTTTGTTCCTGGACGAACGTAATGAGTTACATCTGCGATGTGAACTCCAAGGACGTATAAATCTTTTTCCATTTTTATGCTGATTGCATCATCAATATCTTTAGTGTCATCTCCATCAATGGTCCAAATGGCTTCTTTAGTTAAGTCTACTCTACCAATTTTTTCTTCTTTTTGGACCTCTTCAGGAATATTTTGAACTTCTTTTTGGACCTCTTCAGAAAAATCCAATTCTATTCCATGTTTACTTGCAACACTTAATATATCTATTTCCGGATCATTTTTATGACCTATTATCTTAGTAACTAATCCAACAAACTTTTTAGGACCTAATTCTTTAGTTAAATTAACTAAAACTATATGACCGTCAACTAAATTAGCAAAATGATTTTCTAAAACTATTTCTATATCTAATTTAGGATTATCTAATATAATAGTTGGCTCGTTATCAACATATTTGATTTCACCAACTATATTATTAAGTGTTCTATTAAGTATCTTTAAAACTTGGCCTTCTCTTTTGCCAGCACTTGTCCAAGTATCTATTAAAACAACATCACCATCTAATGCACCATTCAAGTTGTTTTTACCAATATAAATATCTTCATCATTATTCAACAACAAAAAAGCATAACCATTTTTAGTTACTTCTATTTTTCCTGAATATAAAGAAGGACAATTCTCCATCATTATGTATTTATTCTTTTTTGTTTCGTGAATTATTCCTTCTCCAACCAGTTTATTCAACTCATCTGTTAATTCTTTTAATTCTTCACTAGTAGTCAAACCTAAAGCATCATTTATTTGAATTACATCTTGAGCTTTATTAATACTTTCTAAATACTCTAATATTTTAGTTCTCATATGTTCTCGTTCCATTATATGTACATGTTTTTAAACCATCAGAGTTCCATGTAACAGTTACAGTCTTAGTTCCATCTACCGCGGCATTCTTACGACATGGATCTTTATCTGATTTTATTAATCCTTCTGATATTAAATCGCTTACTCTAACTACACAGTTACTTTTTTTACATTCATGAGTAACTACATAAATACATGCAGCGTCCTCAATTTCATCAACAAAACTATTGCAAAACTTTTGGTTAGTATCATCATACGAACCGCGAACGTTAATTATTACTATGGTTCCAATTAAAGATAATAAACCAATTACAACAATTAATTCTAATAATGTAAATCCTCTATTTTTCATAATTATCACTCTTACATTATACCATGAAAATTAAACAAAAAAAATACTTGATAATATATCAAGTATTTTAATTTGTTATTATTTTAAGAAAAGGATTAATGAAATAATAAAGAATAAAGCTCCAAGAACAAAAGTTGCTCTTGTAATAAATAACTCTGCTCCTCTTTCTTTCATGTTTTGGAATAATTCTTGATTTCCACCAGTTATTATTCCACCAGCATCTGTAGCTTTATTGCTTTGTAATAAAACAATTGCGATTAATAAAACAGACACAACTAATAAAATAGTTTCTAGCATTACTTATCCTCTCCTTTTAAGGCTTCCTCTAATTCTTCTTTAGACATCTTAGTATAACCTTTTATTTTTAATTCTTTTGCTTTTGCCTTTAAATCATCCATTGATTCTTCTTCGGCTTCAGAAACATCAAAATTAATATTTCCATTTTCTACAATATACTCAATTTGTTCTTTTGTCAATGTTTCGTATTTCATTAACGCTTCAGATAGTAACATAATTAAGTCTTCGTTTTTACCAATAATCTTTTTGGCGTTTTCATAACATTCTTCAATAATTTTTCTTGTTTCTCTATCTATTTCTAAAGCAACTTGATCACTAAAGTTCTTGCTTTTACCATAATCTCTTCCTAAGAATACACTACCTTGCTGCTCTTCGTATTGCATTGGCCCTAAATCACTCATTCCATATTCAGTAACCATGCTTCTTGCAATATTAGTTGCTTTTTTAAAGTCATCTGAGGCCCCGGTAGATATTTCTCCTAAAAACATTTCTTCAGAAACCCTTCCACCTAGTAAACCTGTTATTTCAGCAAGTAATTCTCTTTTTGTTAAAACAAGATTTCTTTCTTCTTTTGGAAGCATCATAGTGTAACCACCAGCCATTCCTCTTGGAATAATAGTTATTTTATGAACTTCGTTAGCATCTTCAACTTTAATACCAATAACAGCGTGTCCTGCTTCATGTATAGACACTAATTTCTTCTCTTTTTCTGTAATTTGACGAGAAGTTTTAGCAGGTCCCATTAAAACTCTATCTGTTGCTTCATCTATTTCTGACATGGAAATAGCTTCTTTATTTCTTCTAACAGCAAGCAAGGCGGCTTCATTAAGTAAATTCTCTAAATCTGCTCCACTAAAGCCTGGAGTTCTTAAACTTAAATTCTTAATATTTACAGATTTATCTAAAATCTTATTACGAGCATGAACTTTTAATATTGCTTCTCTTGATTTAGCATCTGGTAAATTTATTGTTACTTGTCTATCAAATCTTCCTGGACGAAGTAACGCAGGATCTAATACGTCTGGTCTGTTAGTTGCAGCAATAATAATGATTCCTTCATTTTCTCCAAAACCATCCATTTCAGTAAGCAATTGATTTAAAGTTTGTTCACGTTCATCATGACCTCCACCTAAACCTGTTCCTCTTTGACGACCAACCGCGTCAATTTCATCTATAAAAATTAGACATGGTGCGCTCCTTTTAGCTTCTTTAAACATATCACGAACACGTGATGCACCAACACCAACGAATAATTCTACAAAGTCAGAACCACTAATATAGAAGAATGGCACATTTGCTTCTCCGGCAACTGCTTTAGCAAGTAATGTTTTTCCAGTTCCTGGAGGACCAACTAATAAAACTCCTTTAGGAATTCTTGCACCTAATTTTTGGAACTTTTTAGGATTCTTTAAGAAATCTATTAATTCCTCAACTTCTTGTTTTTCTTCAGTCAATCCGGCTACATCATTAAATGTCTTTTTATCTTGATCATTAGATAATCTTGCTCTACTACGACCAAAATCAACTGAATTCTTATTAGATGTAGCTAATTTCTTAAATAGAACATAGGCTAAAACTATAGTTAATACAAATGGAAGAACATTTACTAAAACATATAGAAATGTAGAACTTCCTGGGTCACTATTAGTATCATATTCTTTTATTTCGTTTGAACTAATATACTCTGTAATAGAAGTAACTTCTTCAGTAATAACCTTAGCTTTAAAACTCTCGTTCTCTTTGTAATTATTTAACTTTCCTTCAATATAATATACTGATTCATTATTATTTGGAGTAACAGTTATCTCTTTAACATTATTATTTTTTAATTCTTTCATTAATTCTCCAGTAGTTAAAGTTTTAACTGTAGAACCTTGAAATTCCAAAATAACTAGAACAAAGGCGATAACTCCAAATAAAATAAGATAAGGTAAAGTATTTTTAAATCTATTATTCTTATTATTCATGATTTTCCTCCACGTACTTAATTATTATATCATATTTTTCATTAATTTCTTTATCAAATATTGATTTTTTTATTCCGGGAATCCAAATGACAGTTCCTGAACTGTCTAAGACTATTGGATATTCATTTCTTTTTTTAATATCCATTTTATTATCTATGAATATATCTTTTACTTTTTTACTTCCCGATAAGTTCTTAACTTTAATCTTATCTCCGTCTTCTTTTGGACGAATAATAAGTGGTAATTTAATCTCTGAGCTATCTAATCTAATAACATAATTACTTTTTTCTTTAGAATTATCTAACAACTTAAAGATGTATTTATTAAGAATAGTTAATTCTTCATTGAAAATGAATCTATAATTAACAATATCCTTTTTAACTTCTATAAAGAGTTTATCGTAACTTCTTCTAGCTATAAAATCATCACTGAGATTAATTGAAACATTCTTCTTATTATTTATTAAGTTAATAATGTTATTAAATTGTTCTTTATTAATATTAATTATATTATCTTTTTGAAGTGTTTCAATTAATCTCTCAACAATTCTTTTTTGAATATATTCATCTTCATTTTTTAATATATTTATATCAATACTATTATTATTAACAATATTATTAAACTTATTATCAACAACTCTATTAATATAATCATTAGCCATTTCTAATTCTTTGGAATACTCTAAAAATCTTAAATGAACATTTTTATCTTCTTTTTTTAAGAACGGCAACATTTGTTTTCTAAATCTATTTCTAGTCCAAAGTTCATTTTCATTCGATTTATCTATAACATATTCAATATTATTACTATCTAAGTAGTTAATAATATCTTGCTTGCTATAGAATAGAAGTGGCCTAACTAAACAGTAGTTTGTGCCCTTAGTTACAAATGGAATTCCTAAATATCCTTTTATAGTAGAACCTCTAACTATACGCATCATAATAGTTTCTACTAAATCATCCCCATGGTGAGCAGTCATTAAATAATTTGCTTTATACTTATCCATCAATGAATAAAAGAAGTTATAACGTTTCTTTCTTGCTTCTTGCTCACTAAACTTATTATTTTCATAACTATCAATTTTAAAATATTCATAAGCAACTTTATTCTTTAAACATATATCTTCAACAAAAATTGCTTCTCTTTCGCTTTCTGGACGAACATTATGATTAACATGGGCACAAATAATCTTTAAATTATATTTATCTTTTAAACTGATTAACACATGAAAAAGACACATTGAATCAGGACCTCCGGAAAGGCCTAGAACAATTGTATCTCCATTTTTTAATAAATTATTTAAAAAACTTGTCGCTTCTTTCATAATATCACGCTCAATATTTTACATAAAAATAGGACTATTAGCAAGAATAACAATTATTTTTGAATATTTTTTAAATTATACTTAAGCATATCCATAATAGAACCATCTAATATTTTGTCTGGTTCATTATTCTCGTAATTACTTCTTAAGTCTTTTACTAGTTTATATGGCTCTAAGACGTAACTTCTTATTTGACTTCCCCATTCTATATTAACATTATTATCTTTTAGAGAATCATTTCTTTTTTCTTCTTCTTTTAAATATAAGTCATATAATTTGTTTCTTAATATTTTTAAAGCAATCTCTTTATTCTTTAATTGACTTCTTTCATTCTGACAGGTAACCACGATTTTAGAAGGCAAATGGGTTATTCTAACTGCAGAATTAGATGTATTTACTGATTGGCCTCCAGCCCCACTAGAATGGTAAACATCTATTTTTAAATCACTTTCTTTTATCTCTATTTCTGGTGTTTTAGTAAATTCTGGTGTAACAGTTACTGATGCAAATGAAGTGTGTCTTCTTTTATTAGCGTCAAAAGGAGATATACGAACTAAACGGTGAACTCCGCTTTCTCTTTTTAAAAGACCATAAGCATAATCGCCCTTTATTAACATAATTGCTGATTTTATTCCTGCCGTATCACCAGCACTTTCAGAAATCATTTCATATTTGTAATCATTTTTTTCGCAGAATTTTTGGTACATCCTTAATATCATCGAAGCCCAATCACAAGATTCTGTTCCTCCAGCTCCAGGATGAATTTCCAAGTAACAATTCAAATCATCATATTCACCATTTAAATGAACCTTTTCTTCTAATAATCTTATTTCTTTTTCTATAGAGTCTAATTCTTTTTCATATGACTCTTCATCTAATTCATTTTTTAACAATTCTAAAGCATTAATACTATCTTTAATACCATTGTAATTATTAATGATTTTACATATATTATTATATTCTTTATTTATTTCATTAGCTTTATTAACATCTTGCCAAAAGGTTTCACTATTAATATCATTTTCTAACATAGATTTTTTATTTAATAATCCATCTATGTCAAAGAGACCTCCCAATATTTAATAAATCTTTATTTAATTCATCTAACATATTATTCTCCCTTTTCTATCTTAACAATTTGATTAATAGTTCCTTCATTATAGATAACTTTAATCTTATCTTCTGCTTTTAAGAAAGGTAGTAAATTTCTATTTGCTTTTATAGATACTGAATACATATTATTATCATTATCAACTAAATAATAGAATGTATTGCCATCTATAATGGCATCAGTAATTCTCTTAATTGTTATAGTTTTTTCTTTTTTATCAGAACCATTAATAATTACTGAATCTCCCAAAAACTTTTGAGCAGCGGCTTCAATGCCTAAAGATGCATCACTTACAGTTACTTTTTGATAATCTGATACATCAATAAATGCATACATTTTTACTAAACCAGCTGCATCCTTTAGGCTAAGTAAATAAGTTGGTTTATCATTTAAATTTATTAAAAGTGGGAATGATGCATTATACTTTTTCTCTTGAACTAAACCTTCGGCTGAAGCCATTGCGCTATATTCTTCTGCTCCTGGAACTAAATAGTAGTTAGTTTCCTTTGTTCTTAAATTAACTAATATAAATCCTAGATTTGATTCATCCGTTGATACAGAAGTAATACCTGTATATAAATATACGTCATCATCCATTACCAAATAATTATAACCTTCAGTTGTATTGATTACATCTCTTTGACCAAATATAGAGTTGAAATAACCATTTTTATATTCTCCCCAGTTATTAACTTGATCTATTATAAGTTCAGCACCATAAACATGGTCTACCCAACTTGGAATGTCTTTTAATTTATATTTGGAACTTTTGCCAGTTATTGGATTTAATATGATAATTCCATTAATATCTTTCTTTAACCCAATTCCTGTATATTTAACAGTTGGAACAATCCAATATGGATTCCCTTCATTATCTATTTCAAAAGATGCTTCATCAAATATTGCAGTTGGATATTTGAATCTTAGTTTTCGATAAAGATTTTCAAAGAAGTAAGCACTAGGCATGTATTTCATACCTTTTTCTAATTTAACTAATGATGCTTTACCATCTACAGAATTAACTTTAATATAACCTTTAATGCCATCTTTTCTATTAGTTAAATACTTAATAAATCCATCATATTCAATTGGTGTAACTCTAACTATTTCATTTTTGTAATTAATTTGAGTATATAAATCACTTACATAGAATTGACTAACCCATGAAGTAAACTCTCCCATTTTTCTATCGCCAAGTTTTTGACTACTTTCTTTATCTATTAAAGGTATCTTAGAAAAATTAACTTGTTTAATATCTTCAATAAAAGAATTATCTTCATTAACAGTAATTCTTCTACTATAACTCTTTGCATTAAATAAAGGAGAATTAATAATGTTAATAATTCCAAGGACTAAAAATAATAGAGCCATAGTCATAAAAATATACTTATACATTGATAAAAGATTAGTATTAAATCTTCTAGATTCAATTATTTTATTACCATCACTTATTATTATACAAACTAAGATAATTATTAAAACCATAAAAATATATTGCCAAAACAACATACTTGTTACATTAATTGGAGGTAATTCCAAATAGAATAATATAAACATTATTAAAATTCCAATTCCCCATACAATAATATTTTTTTTCATATTTATCACCTAATTAAATTATATAGATATTAGAGAAAAATAGCAAATAAAAAGAGAAATATTATATTTCTCTTATTTTATCTTTCTTTTTAAGTGCGAAGTAAACTCCTCCACCAATGAATGATAATGCTAGGAATAATCCAATTGCTATGCTACCAGTTTTTGGAATTTTAGAATATACAACTTCAATAGTGTGATCAGCTGTTATATTTTTAAATTCATATTCTGTCAAATCTTTTCCTTCTAATTTAACTCCATCTACTGTAACACTTTCTAATAAGTAATTTTCGTTTGGTTTGAATGATACTTTTACATCTGAACCTTCAATAGCTGTAGAAGAATCACTTATTTCACCATTGGTAACCTTAGTTGTAATTTTGTATAATTTTGCATCCTTTGGAGCATATAATACTTCAATAACATGATTTGCTTTTATTTCAGTGAATTCATATTGAGTTAAATCAGTTCCCTCTAATACTTCTCCATCAACAGTTACACTTACTAATATATTCCCTTCATTTGGACTAAACTTAATAGTTTTATCGGTTCCATCAGCCACTGTAACTGTTGGATCAATTGTTCCATTTGTTACTTTAGTTGTTATTTTCCAATTTCTAGATACTTGAACATCTATTTCATGATCCTTTACAACTTTAGAGAATATGTAAGTTACTACGCCATTTTCCTCAGTAAAGTTATAAGTTTTTGAATCTTTAGTATATGTTCTTTTACCGTTAGTTAAAGTTAGACTTTGATAATCAATTTCAACTCCATCTATAGTAACTTTTGTTACATAGAAGTTTTTGCTTGGAGTCATAACTATAGATTTGTTATTTTTCCATAGAACTTTATCATCTGTCTTAGTAATTGTTACTTTAGTTTTATATTCTCCAGATCTTGATGTTAAAACTTTAGACAATGGTATCAATGCCCATCCAGTAGCGGCATGATGACCAGACCAACCAAATTCAACACCATCAGTTCTAACCATTGCTGCAAAACCAGTTAAATCTTCATTGTTACTGCTAGTGCTTTGAGATCCATATAAAATTGTCACACCTGTTCCTGATTCATAGTATTTTTTCATGTAGTTACCATCTAGAACATTTACTTCATCATTGATAACACCAGATTTTAAACCAATACTTTCAGTATATGTCTTAGGTGCTCCTTGAGCTGTTTCTCTTTCTCCTCCTAATGAAGCTTGATCTAAATCTTTAAATACTATACCTAATTTTTTATTAACTTTTTCATTAGTTCCTGCTTTTGTTACATACATCTTAATATCATAATGAGATCCAATAGTTGAATATGACACAATACCATCGCCAGTCTTACCACTCCATGAGCCATTCTCAAACTTATCTAAATAATATGCTGCATCCCTTTCTTGGGCAGAATAGTAACTAACGAATCCAACTGAAGGGCCAATAATTGGAATTGCCTTAGTTGTTGGATTATCTTCTAAATATACATATACAGCTTCATATTCTAAATATAAATCTCCATAAGTTCCATCATTAAATATTACCGCTTCTTTAAATTTTAATTTAATTGGAACAGGTAATTCATGACCATTAATTCCAGCAGGGTTAGCTGCCAATGAATTTTTATATACAATAAATGGTCCTGTATGTTGAACACTTGAACCACAGGTTATATAATTATCCCTTTCTGCATCAAATGTAGGATTAGCACCTGCCATATCCAATGCTTCGTAAGCTTTTCCGGTCATAATACCATAATTATTATTTGGTAATATTATGCCATCATTTTCCTGAGCATATGATAATTTGAATCTTTCTGGTATAATAGCAGCTTCTACTGCTCCCAAAGATTCGTTTAAATTGCTTGCTGTAGTTGTCTTAAATGATATTTCGCCTGCATTAGCAACAGATATCAAAAAGAAACTCATTACAAATGCAAAAATTATTCTTGTTATTTTTTTCATTTCTTCACTCCTTATTCTAATAATTATTATAAATAGTATTTAAACTAAAATCAATACTATAAACTATTTTTAAAATCCTCTAAATTATCTATACACACAAAATAATCATATATTGATTCATCATTAAATCTTTTATCGACTAAATCTTTAAGTTCATCTAATACTTTATCGTAGTAATGATTAACATTATATAGAATTATTTTTTTGTTTCTATCATTACTTCTATTTTCTTCTAAATAAGCTAGAAACTCAGATATAGAACCCAATCCCCCTGGTAAGACTAATATTATATCTCCATCATTAAATAGATTTTGTTTTAATAAAAACGTATCTTCATATATATAATGCTCTACATTACTAAAACTATTTAACATATCAATATATTTAGGAGTAGTATAACCATATATTTTGCGATTATATTTAGAAAATATTTCATAACATATTCCCATTATTCCTTCAGAACCAGCACCCCAGTTTAAGTCCCAATTGTTTTCAGCTAAATACTCTATAACCCTCTTAGATTCTTCTTTATAAATATCATCTATATTATTTTTAGATGATGAACAAATAGATACTCTCATATATGCTCCCTTCATTATAGAATCATTATAACACAAAAAAGTCCCTAGGGACTTTTTTTAGAGTGTTTTCACTTGTTATCACTAACCATTTTCTTTTTGAAAACTATTATAGATATTATTAGTATTATTATTGTCCATAGAGAAAACACAATGATATTTCTTAAAGAGATAAGACTAAAATCGTTATTCAAAAAACCTTTAATAATATTTAATGAACTTTCAAATGGTAATATTTCACATACTTTAGCAAAAAATGCTCCGACTAATTCTCTTGAAAAATACATTCCACTAGTAAATACTACTAATTGAACAACTATACTTCCTACTCCTCCTGATGCTTTTTCTGTAACTAAACTTCCAATCAATATCCCCATGGCAATAAATAGAATTGATACTATTATAGATATTAATATAGTCCAAATAATACTTACACTAAAGTTTAAACCTAATAATATTGCCGCGGCAAAGAAAAGCACATTTTGAATTATTATTATAGGAATTAAGGATAATATATATCCTAGGATATAATCTCTAGGTTTCATTGGTGATGTGCCAAGTCTAATTAACAAAGAAGTAGATCTATCCTTTGCTACAAGGGTAGAAGTAAATAAAGTAATAAAAGCAAAGCCAAAGATAATAATTCCTGGAGTAAAATTCACTAATTTAAAAGTATCCCCTGGTATTTTTATTTGTTGAAATATAAATAACAAGAAGATTGGTAAAGCAATTTCAAATACTAAACTAAGAACGTCTCTTGTTAATTCCATAAAATTACGCTTAGCAAAACAAATCATTCTCATTATAATTCACCTCCAGTTGCTATAGCAACAAAGGCATCTTCAAAGTTCTTTGCTTTAGTCTTTTTAATTAATTCTTCAGATGTTCCAATATCCACCATAACTCCATTTGACATAATTCCTATTCTATCAGATAAAGCCTCGGCTTCTTCCATGTAATGGGTTGTTAATATAATAGTTATCTTCCCCTTCAAAGAATTAATTATTTTCCATAATTCCTTTCTAGCTATAACATCCAACCCTAAGGTAGGTTCATCTAAGAATAGTATTTTGGGATCATTTATTAGACTGATAGCAATAGATAGTCTTCTTTGCCATCCTCCAGATAATGTTTTTGCTCTTTTATTTAATATTTCATTTAATTTAAATATATCAACTAACTCTTTTATTTTTTTGTCTTTAGATTCTATTTGATATATTCCAGCCATAAATTTTAAGTTTTCTAAAACAGTTAAATTTGGTGCAATCGCAGTCTCTTGTGGTGAGACATTAAGAATCTCTTTTATTTTAAATACATCTTTTTTCATATCCATGTTATTTATTAATATTTCACCTGAGGTAGGCAAAATAAGTCCAGATAACATTTTTATAGTAGTAGTTTTACCAGCGCCATTTGTTCCTAAAAGAGCAAATAACTCTCCTTCTTTTATTTTAAAACTTACATTATTAACTGCGATTTTATCTTTAAATCGCTTAGTTAAATCTCTAACTTCAATTGCATTCATATTATTTACCTTCTGGCATTATTTTGTCCATTGTATCTTCAAAAATTTGAGATTTAACAATGGCCATTCCTTTTTTTGCATCACATAAAACTACTACTGAATCTCCTGGTTTTATATCAAACATTTCTCTAGCTTCTTTAGGTATTACTATTTGACCCTTTTCTCCAACTTTGGCTATTCCAACAAATTTTTCTCTCATAATCTCTCCTTCAAAAAAGTATGACAAGTTATACTTTTCATACTTATTATATATCTGCATTATTTAAATGTCCATAGCAACATTTGTTGCCAAGTTTTTTTGTCTATGTTTTCAATCAAAAAAATGCTTTGTATTTTTACAAAGCACTCTTTATTTCTTCTTCCATGTCTTCTGGTTTGTATGTTGGAGAATATCTACCTATTACAGCACCATTTCTATCTACCAAGAATTTAGTAAAATTCCACTTGATATCTCCTTCTTTTTTAAAAGTTGAACTAATCTTTTCTATTCCTTTCATCGCAACTTTATTTTTCATTCCTTTTATTGTATCCTCTTTAATTTCCTTTTTTAGATAAGTATATAGAGGAAGTTCATTTTCACCATTAACATCCGCCTTAGCAAATTGATCAAATGAAGTATTATACTTTAAAGCACAGAACTCATGTATTTCTGAATCACTACCAGGATCTTGATTTCCAAATTGATTGCATGGAACATCGATTATTTCCAAGCCCTTATCATGATACTTTTTGTATAATTTTTCTAATCCCTCATATTGAGGTGTAAATCCACATCCAGTTGCAGTATTAACTACTATTAATACTTTCCCTTTAAAGTTTTCTAAAGAGATTTCATTTCCATCTCTATCCATTAATTGGCATTCATAAAATGACATAAACCTCTCTCCTTTTCAAAAACAGAATTATCTTGCTAAAAGAACTATCTATTCAATTCCATTATATCATCAATTACTTCTATTTTATTGTTTTTTATATCTTTAATTACATAATCAGAGAAATAGCCTTTTAGTATATCAGCACTTAGACTTTTAATTGATTTACTAACTGCAGACAGTTGAATTAAGATATCATCACAATGTTTATCCTCATCAACCATCCTAGAAATGCCTTTTATTTGTCCTTCAATAGTATTTAATCTTGTCCTTAAGTATTTCTTTTCTTCTGCACTTCTTGGACTCTTTTTTTTATCTTTTTGATTACTTCTCATTCAAACCATCTCACCAATTTAATTATATCACCTATTTTGAATGGAATGTAACCAAAATGTTTATAAAGCGACTATTTTCAACAATATTTTACCAAT
>JAEELI010000012.1 GCA_016288795.1 Caryophanales bacterium | reverse complement strand
CTAAAACTGATCTAAATCCTTTCTTTGAATAATTTTTAAGAAAAGAAAAACTCGTGTTTTCCCTTTATTCATGGGACTTTACGAGTTATTTACCACAACATTGCTTATACTTCTTGCCACTGCCACATGGACAAGGATCATTTCTACCTATCTTATTTACTTTTTTAGGAGCGCTTTTAACTGTTTCTTTACCATCGTTTGCAACTCCCTTTAATGTTTGTTTTCTCTCAGTATTTTGTCTTACTTCTGCTTTTAGTAAGAATTGAGCAGTCAATTCCTCTATCTTGATAAGTAGATCATCGAACATTTCAAATCCTTCCATTGTATAAGCTTGTATTGGATTAGTTTGACTATATCCTCTTAATCCAATTCCTTCTTTTAAATGTTCCATGGCACTCATATGATCTACCCAGTTAGAATCTATTATTCTTAAAGATATTGCTTTTTCAAATTCATTCATAACTGGTTCTTCTATCATTTTCTTTTCATAGTCTTTAATAACTAAATTATATACTTTATCTAACAATTCTTCTTTATTTAATTTATCTATATCTTTTTGTTTTAAAGCATTATTTTTTAAATAATTAGCATTTATATATTCAGTTAATTCTTTATATCCTTCTTCACTAATTTTATTGTTATCATCTGTATGACTCTCAATTAGATTACTAATGGTATTTTTAAATACCTCTAGAATACTACTATGAATACTTTCTTGATCTAATATTTCATTTCTTCTATTATAAATTATTTCTCTTTGTTCATTTAAAACATTATCATAGTCAAGCAATGTTTTTCTTATATCATAGTTATTTCCTTCTACTTTCTTTTGAGCTGTTTCTATACTTCTTGTTAAAGCTTTAGAACGAATTGCTTGACTCTCATCTATTCCTAAAGTAGTCAACATAGCTTTAATTCTCTCGGTTCCAAACCTTTTCATTAAATCATCTTCAAAAGAAACAAAGAATTGACTTTTACCTGGATCTCCTTGACGACCTGCACGTCCACGCAACTGATTATCAATACGTCTTGATTCATGTCTTTCTGTTCCAACTACACACAAACCACCAAGTTCTCTAACACCTTCTCCTAGTTTAATATCGGTTCCACGTCCAGCCATATTGGTTGCTAATGTAATCGCACCCTTTTCTCCAGCTTTAGCTATTATTTCAGCTTCTCTTTCGTGATTCTTAGCATTTAATATTTCATGCTTTAATCCTGCCTTTTTAAGTAAACTACTTAAATATTCATTGGCTTCTACTGAAATTGTACCAATCAAAATTGGTTCTCCTGTTTCATGAATTTGAGTAACATATTGAATAATTGCATTATATTTTCCTTTGCTGGTTGAATAAACTAAATCAGCATAGTCTTCTCTAATTACTTCCTTATTAGTAGGTATTTCTATAACATACATATTATAAATATTTCTAAACTCTTCTTCTTCAGTCTTAGCTGTTCCAGTCATACCTGCTAATTTCTTATACATTCTAAATAAGTTTTGGAATGTTATTGTAGCCATAGTTTTTGTTTCTTCATTAATTTTAACATTTTCCTTAGCTTCAATGGCTTGATGTAATCCTTCACTAAATTGTCTACCAAACATTAAACGTCCAGTAAATTGATCTACTATTATAACTTCGCCATCTTGCACTACATAGTCTACATCTTTTTTAAATCCATAGTTTGCTTTTAAAGCTTGATTTAAATGGTGAACTAAAGCAGTATTATCTAAATCATATAAATTCTTTAAATTAAATATACTCTCTATTTTTTTACTTCCCTCAGCAGTTAAAGAAACATTCTTAGTCTTAACATCTATATCATAGTCTTCTACTTCTTTTAACCTTTTAACTGCTCTATCTGCATCAATATATAGATTACGAGAATTCATCTTTCCACCACTAATGATTAATGGAGTTCTAGCTTCATCTATCAAAATTGAGTCTACTTCATCGATAATACAAAAGTTTAATGGTCTTTGAACTCTATCTTCTTTACGAACTACCATATTATCTCTTAAATAATCAAATCCTATTTCATTATTTGTTGAGTATAAAATATCTTTATTATATGCTTCTTGTTTCTCTTGAGGGCTCATCTCTCTTAAGTTAACCCCTACTGTTACTCCAAGCAAATCATAAGCTGGTCCCATCCATTCGGCATTACGACTAGATAGATATTCATTGGTTGTTACAACGTGAACACCTTCACCAGTTAAAGCATTAACATATGCAGGAAAAATAGTAGTTAAAGTTTTACCTTCACCTGTTTTCATTTCTGCAATATTTCCATAGTGGATTGCTAATCCACCAAGTAATTGAACATAGTATGCTTTTTCACCAATAGTTCTATATGCAGCTTCTCTAGCTAAGGCAAAAGCTTCAACTATTATATCGTCTAAAGTTTCTCCATTTTTTAATCTTTCTTTAAACTCATCAGTTTTCTTTTTAAAGTCTTTTTCTTTTAATTTTTGCATATCTTCGTCTAATAAGACTATTTGATCTGCTATCTTTTTAAATCTTTTTAATTCTTTATATTCACTATCTAGTAAATTCTTTAATATTCCCATAATCCACCTCATTATTTATTATATCACGTATAGACATAATCTCAAATAAAAAGAGCTATTAATAGCTCTATTACATGCATTTAGCTCCTGTTTCTTCTAAACTATTTTTAAATAGTTTAATTTTAACATTAGGATGCTCTCCACTATAATTAATTACTATTCTTGAATTAGAATACCCAAAGGCCAAGTTTCTATATTGGGCAAACAATTTATTTGCTTCATCAAAGAACTTTTGATAATCTTGTGGACTAAAAGGTTCCTCTTTATCTGCCTTGATAGTTATTTCTGTTTTATAATGAATATCATTCCCATGTTGTTTAATATATATTTTAGTATTACCAACTTTATCGGCTACATTAGTTTGATAAACACAAACATATTGGTAATCACCTTTATATACTAGTTTTCCTAGAAAAATACCAATAGCTACGATAAGCAATGTCACAAAAACACTACTAAGTATTTTTACTTTTAATGAAACATCTTTATTGCCATCACTACTAGCCATTAGCTTTCCTCTTTCTATTCTTTTTATTTAACGTTTATTATTCCGTATTTTCCATCTTTTCTTTTATATAGAACTGATACACACTCTTCATCAATGTTTTTAAATACGAAGAAATCATGATTTAATAATCTCATTTGTAATATAGCTTCTTCTTCATCCATAGGTTTAGTATCAATATCTTTTCTCTTAATTATTGATAATTCCTCTTCTTCTTCATCTTCAAAATCTAAAAGAACTTCCTCAACATTTTTTTCTAATTTACTTTTAATTTTAGTTTTATTCTTTCTGATTTGTGCCTCTAATTTATCTACTACTAAATCTATTGCAGCATACAAATCTTTATCTCTTTCTTCTGCTCTTAATATAAATTTGTTAAAAGGCACTGTTACTTCTATTATTTGATCTTCATTCTTAGTTTTAACAACTACTTTGCATTCAATATTCTTATTTTCATAATACTTATTTAATCTATCTAATTTTTCCTCAACATAGTTTTTAATTGACTTAGTTACTACTAATTTATCCCCTCTTATATTGTATTTCATTATCAATCACTCTCCTAAGTTCATTATACCACATCCTGAGGAAGTATAAAATACTTCCACAAAAAAAACTATTAAACAATAGTTTTTTGCTCTTCTACTACATCAATTGCTTGTAAACCTTTAGGAGTTTCAACCAACTTGAAATTTACAAGTGCTCCTTCATTCAATGTCTTATAACCTTCCTTGACAATAGCCGAATAATGAACAAAAATATCTTCCAAATTCTCATATTCAATAAATCCATACCCCTTATCATTATTGAACCATTTTACTTTGCCATGCATACATCCCACCTCTTTTCTTTGTGATTTAATTATTCCACTTAAATACATCCACTGCAAGAAAATTCGTGCGACAAAAATCGACATGCATTTTTAGAAAGACATTCTAATAATATCAAATTATAACTTATTTTAAAACCAAAAATTTTCTTTACTATAAATGATTGTTTTTAAAATAAAATTAGAACTATCTTTATAAACATAGTATTCCTTATTGATATTATTAATTATTTCTAATAATTCCTTAGTGTTATTGCCATAACACATTACCTCTTTATTTATTTTCTTAAGTAAACAGGTAATGATACTTTTATTAACTAAGCTATTATCATATACACTAGTTATAACTTCACCATAATCATCTATATAACTTAAATAAAAGTATCCAAGGTTATAATTAATATATACTTCTTTTTTATTAATATTTAAATATGATATTTCATTAACAAATACTACCTTTTTATAATTAAATAGCAATAATATGTCTTTTATTAATTCTTTATCTCTAGTAGTCCAAATTCTATTAATGATAACCATTATAGTTTCTTTTATTAAACTACTTTTAATATTTTTTTCTAATAATAATTTACTAAAACTTTTAATAAATTTCTTTTTATTAATAATTAATCCATATTGTAATGTTCCTTTATAAGGAACCCTAGAGATTATTTCTTTGTTCTTATAATAATATAAATTAATATAATCATCTAAATATAATATATTCATATGTTTTTTAAAAAAATAATCCCAGGGGATTATTTATAATCTTTAATATTAGTGCCAATAAAACTCTCTGGATTAATTAATTCATTATTATAATAAACTTCAAATAGGAAAGATTTTTTATCATTCATTATATCATTATTCTTACTTACTCCTAAAACTGCTGAGCTAGTTATTTCATCACCAACAGATACTTCAAGTTCATCTAAGCCATAGTAATAAGTTTTCAAATTATCATTATGTTTAACTACAACACAAGAGCCAAAGAACTCATCGTTATTAATTGCCTCGATTACTCCAGAACTAACGCTTAAGACATTAAATTTATCATTGCTAACATATAAGATTCCGGTATTTGGCATATAGGTATTTTGATAATATATTAAACTTAATTCTTGTTTGGAAGACTCATCATCTCTATTATAAAAATTTACTCCTATTTGAGCTGAGCCCTCCTCAACTGGAGATAAAATCTCACTAGAAACTTCACTATCTTCACTTATTGTAGGCAAAGTAACATCTTCTAAAGTATCTAAACTATAATTATAGTCTTTATTAATGTATTGAGAATCGCTTCCTAAAATAATAACCCCGGCAAATATGCTTATAGTTATTAAAAAATATAATGTTGGTAATACAAATCTTTTAAGTCTTCTTTTCAAACTATTCACCATCCTACTTAAAGTATTAACTAAAATTAGTAGTTTATACTTAAATAGAGTGAATTTTTGTGTTTTTGTAATAATGCTTTAATATTTCTTCGTAGGTAGCCCCAGCTATGGCCATGCCATTTGCTCCATATTGGCTCATACCAACCCCATGGCCATAGCCTTTAGTTGTTATTATTATGCTATTTCCCTCCTTAGTAATATTAAAATCAGTAGATCTTAATTTTAATTTTTTTCTAATATCTGTTCCTTTATATTTTTTATTATTAATAGTTATATAATTAACTCTATTAGTTGAACTACGTTCAACATCGGAAAACGTTAAGTTTTCCTCTGGTATATTTAAAGCATTACAAATATCATTTTGACTAAATACTTTCGTTGCTTCAAAATTCTTCACATTTATATCATAAGTAGAAGAAACACTTTTTAAATAGTCTTTATCTTCACTAAAGACTAAATTTGAATCTTCAGTCCAGCCATTACTTAACGCAAAATAGAAAGCTTCGATTACAGATCCATCATATGTTATAACTTCACCTTTAGTAGCATTAACTGCAGTTTCTATTTTAGAATAATACTTAGAAAAATCGTTATTCCATTTCTTTTTCATGTCCTCAACACTTATATAACTTTGATTAGAAACATCTGTTACCACATCGTAATTTTTCTTTGAATGTTGCATTTTATATGTGGCATAAGTCCTTGCTGCAACTGCTTGAGCCTTTAAAGCTTCAATATTAAAAGATGCTGGCATTTCTGCGGCAACGACCCCAATAACATATTCTTCCAAATTAATAGATTTTATTATATTATCTTCATTTATTCTAATATTTGGAGTTGAATTAAAAAAAGTATTAAAACTACCTTTAATACTTATTAGAACAACACTTAATAGAACAACTATAAATAAAAGTCCTCTATTTAGCATAATCCTCCTTTAACTTAAACTTAAAAATGATAAGACAAAATTTGTTAATAGATATGACATAGAACAGGCTAGGACCATTACGAGCAATTTTGCTTCGATGGTCTTTCCTTTTTTCATCATGGCATTAATATTAACTCCAGATAAGATAAATACACTTAATAATAAGAATATAGCGTATAAACATATCTTATAGTTCATTATATTCACCATTTTCGTAACTTATGATTTTATCTATTCTTTTTAAATATCTGTCTAAAGAAGGAGTTTTTGTAGATATAAAAGTATCTACAATTTCTTTAGCCGTTTCTATATCAACATTAGCTCCAATTGCTATAACATTAGCATTATTATGATTTTTAGCTTTAAATGCATCATCTGTATCTACAACTCTTGCACAGCGAATACCTTTTACTTTATTGGCAGCAATAGACATTCCTAAGCCATTTCCGCACAATAATATACCTAATGAATTTTCATTACTAGCCACTAACTTTCCTAATCTAAAAGCAAAATCTGGATAATCATCTAATTCATAGTTAGGGAGACCTATTTCCAAAGCCTCAATTCCATTATTCTTTAAATGTTTTATAATTTCTTCTTTATTTGCAAGACCTAAATGGTCTGCAGCAATATAAACTTTCATATTTATACACTCTCCTTATTCATTATATTACTCACCATCTAATCTAGGTGTAAGTATTTCATAACCATCTTTTGTTATTAATATTGTGTGTTCATAATGGGCTGCCTTAGAGCCGTCAACAGTTCTAACTGTCCAATTATCATCCTCAAGATAAACATCTTCTTTTCCATAAGTTAACATTGGCTCAATGCATATAACCATTCCCTCTTTTAATCTTGGGCCAGTATTTTTTATGCCAAAGTTAGGCACATCAGGATCTTCGTGCATATCTAAACCAATTCCATGGCCACATAATTCTCTAACTATTCCTAAATTATGCTTATTAGCATATTCTTGAACGGCATAAGAAATATCCCCCACTCTATTTCCTGGTTTAACTTCCTTAATACCTTCATATAAAGCCGCCTCAGTATGTTTCATTAAGTATTGATCTTCTTCACTGATATTTCCAACTCCGTAAGTCCAAGCAGCATCTCCTTGATATCCTTTATACCCAACAACTAAATCTATTGTAACAATATCTCCATTTTTTAATTTATAATTATCTGGTATCCCATGGACTACAGTATCATTAACACTCACGCATAAAGCCGAAGGATATCCTTCATATCCGATGCAAGATGCAACACATCCATTCTTTTCAATAAACTCTTGAGCTAGTCTATCTAACTCTTTAGTTGTAATTCCTTCTTTAATAAAAGGCTTTAGATATTGATGGGTTTTAGAAACCATCATTCCTGCCTTTTTCATCAATTCTATTTCTCTTTCGTTTTTTATTGTTATCATATTCTTCCTCGTTAATAATTATACCACAAAAAATAGTTATCCAAAGGGATAACTATTTCTCTTTACTTGTTTTCTTTACTTCTTTTTTTGTTTCTTTCTTTTTAGTTGCAGGTTTAGTTTCTTTTTTCTTAGTAGTTTTCTTAACTACTTTTGCTTCTTTCTTCTTTTCCTCAACAACAACTTCATCAGGAACTTCTACATATATTTTCTTATTAGATTTTGATTGAAGGATAACACCATATTCAAATATATATGATAAAGCAAGAACACTTAATATTGTTGTTATATTAATTGAACTAAATGCAATACTGTATGATTGAGTTTTAGATATTATAGCAATTAGAATATTTACAACGATTGGGATGATTAATGACACAGTCATAAAGATAACATCCATTCTTAATATATCAACGTTTTCCATAATAAATGGTGTATCTTTTTTATTAACATTATCAAATAATCTCTTTAAATATTCAAAAGTTAATGCAACAAATACTAACTCAGCTAAGGCACCTAGCAATAAGATATTTAAATCAATTTTTATCTTAGATAAATTTTGCTTTTCTAATAGATCTAGAACAAAGTTAAAATCTTTAACATCGGATTCTCTATCTATTCTATATTCTTCTCCACGAAATTGAATATCTATGTTATCTGAAGATCTTACTATCTCAACCTTAGAATCATAAACATATAATTCATTATTTTTAAATTCAATATTCTTCATTATTGATGGTAATACAATCAAACATAAGAATATGCAAATAGCTCCAACTATTGCACATACTTTTATAATTATTGAAATAATATATAAAATTTTACTAGTGCATTTTAATGCTTTTCTTTTCTTTTCATCCAAACTATTCATTTCAACACCTTCCTACATTAATATTATACCAAATTTTGATAAGAAAAAAAGAACAATTATTATTGTTCTTTATTGAAACCATATTTTTTATTAAATTTCTCAATGTTACCAGTTTTCTTTGCTTTACCTTGGGCACCAGTATAAAATGGATGACATTCACTACAAACTTCAACATGGATTTCATCTTTTGTGGATTTAGTATTAAATGTAGCTCCACAAGCACAAGTAACTTTAGCGTCTTTCATTTCTGGATGAATATTAGCTTTCATTTTCTCACCTTTGCCATGCTAATCCTTTAGCATAGTCCCTTTCGTCTTATGTATTATATCATATTTTTTTAATACTGCAAGTCTAAATATCCTCTGAGTTATCTTGATAATGGTTATAAAAAATTAATAATATCTTTAGCTATAGCCTTATGAACATTATAATCAATATACTCTTCGCTAGTTGAATAGTTAATGGGTATAACTTGGCAAAGATATTTATTACACATATTATTTAATTCACTATTCATAATTATTACATAACTATTATTAATATATTTATTTTTATATAGACTGATAATAAATATCTTTGCATCAGTTATTCCTCTTATTCTATATAATAACTCACTATAATTATTTAATAATGTATGAACTTTATCTAATGAAATAAACTCAGATAACTCTTCTTCTCCAAATGCTATGGTTATTATATTCGCCTTATAAATTAATTGTTCTAAATTGTTATCATTATTAATTAACAACTTTAAAAATTTGTCTAATTTATTGTTTTTAAAACTATAATAATCATTATAGTAACAAACGTTATTATTTAAGATTTCTTTTAAATAATAGTTATAACTTAGCCCATCAGTCCCAGTATTTGTTTCCCCACTGGCGATTCCATCGCCTAAGGCTAATATGTTAATTCTATTATCTCTGTTACTAAAGTATATAATATAAGTAAAGATACTACTTAACAAAACTATTAAGATTATTTTATTTCTTCTTGACACATTATCACCCAAAATAAAAATGTAGATTATCTCTACATTATATTTCTTCAATTCTTATTTTAGCACCTACTGAAGTAAGCTTATGAATAATGTTTTCATACCCTCTTAATATATAATCTATATCTTGAATATATGTTCTTCCTGAAGCTAATAACCCTGCTGCTATTAAAGCTGCTCCACCTCTAAGATCTGTAGCATTTATTTCAGTGCCTTTTAATTTAGATGGACCTTTAATTGTTGCAACTAAATGATCAACTTCTATGTTGGCCCCCATCTTTTCTAAGCATGGGTAGTGGCCAACTCTATTTTCCCATATAGTTTCTTCCATTATACTTTGACCTTTAGCTTGAGTTAATAATACACTAAATGGTTGGCCCAAGTCGGTTGGAAACCCAGGGTAAACTTCAGTAGTTACATTAACTGGTTTTAAATTGTCGCATTTATTAATAATAACGTAATCTTCACCAATTTTATAATCTACTCCCATTTCTTTTAATTTATTAAATAAAGCTTCGTTATGAGAAGGTATAATACCTGCTACTTTTAGATTATTACCTAATAAAGCTCCCATAATAATATAAGTTCCTGCTTCTATTCTATCTGGTATTACATTTATTTCTGATCCATGTAACTCTTTGACACCGTCTATTTTAATAGTGCCAGTTCCAGCACCAGTAATCTTAGCGCCCATCTTATTTAGATAGTCTGCTATATTAATTATTTCTACTTCTTTAGCAGCATTATTAATAATTGTTTCTCCATCTGCTAGAACTGCTGCAAACATAATATTTATGGTAGCACCAACACTAGCAAAATCTAATTTTATATCTGATCCATGTAAGTTCTCTGCATCAAGGATATATTTATGGCCTCTTTTAGTAACTTTAGCCCCCATCTTTTTAAACCCTTTTAAATGTAAGTCAATTGGACGAGAACCTATATTGCAGCCTCCTGGAAAAAATATTTCAACATGTTTATACTTTCCAAGTAAAACTCCCATGAAATAATAAGAAGCTCTTAGTTTAACACTCAAGTCTTGAGAAATAAGAGTATTCTTTAATTCACTAGGATCTATAGTTATAGTATTATCTTTTTGTTTTATTTCGCAATTTAACAACTTTACTATATCAAATAATGCATCACGATCTGTTATATTAGGAACGTTTCTGATAGAACAAACATCATTAGCAAGAAGTGATGCAGGAATAAGCGCTACTGCACTATTCTTTGCTCCTCCTATAGATATTGTTCCACTTAATGGATATCCTCCATCAATTACTATTTTCTTCATAAATATACCTTCTTCTAAAACTATACTTCATTATTATTTATGTTAAAGTTGCATTTTTGTACCAATTCAAAAATAATAAATGTATATCAGTATATATTTTTATATTCCAATTTGGATTTCTATGTCTATGATACGATTTTATATAGGGTTTGTCAATAAAAATAGTGGAACATAAAGTTCCACTCTAGTGCCTTTCTAAGGACCAATAAAGTCCGTAGAAAAGATATGATTTAATAATACCCACCAAAATACAGTTTGACATATAAATATTACAATATTAATAATTATTAGTTTTCTTTTTTCTTTTATCATATTTTCATCTCTCTAATTAATAATGTTTATATTAATAATTTTTTATTCATTATTACTTAAAAAGATTGGCAATCCCTAAAACTAGAAGTAAGAAACTACCAATTAAACTAGCATAAGAACCACATTTTTTACCAAAATAGGAACCAATTATATAACCAAGAATTGAAAATAAACAGGAAAATACACTAAATATACTGCTAGCTAAAATATAATTGTTTGTTATAGCCCTAAGTCCCAATCCTGTTGAAAAACTATCTATACTAACAGATATAGCTAGAATTAATAAACCATATAAAGATATATTATATATATTGGGACTATCCTTAAATATATCTATTAGACTTTTTATTGCCAAGAAGATTAGGACTATACCTAGTAATAATTTGCTTTTTAACTGTAATAATATGGCTATATTATTACCTAGGGAAGCTCCAGCTAGTGGCATTATAAAATGTAATATTCCTACTATTATAGAAAATAATAATATTTTATTTTTAGAAATATTTAAGCTTCCAATGCCTAAGCATAAAGAAAAAGTATCCATTGATAAAGATACTCCCAATACTAATAGAGGTATTATTGTTGACACCTAATCACCAATATAAATATATTGTTATCTTTTATAATTATTAATTAATTCTTTAACATAGAAGGTATATTCTCTATTATTTAAATTGTTTTCTTCATCAAGGAGGCATAGAGGAGGAAATAAAACACACCACCAATTTTCTCCTAAACCTTTATCTATAGTAATTACTAAACTTTCATATAATCCTTTAGAATACTCTACGCCTCTATAGGTTTTATTTGGAAAATAATTATATCCATAATTAACTTCGTAATTAATATTATACTTATCTAAAATATTTTTAACTAAACCTAAATTATCCCCAATTATTTTTCTAGCTTCTTCTATATTTTTGGCATTTTTAATTAACTTATATATTTTTCTTTCAACTTCATTTTTAACTTTAATTTTTAATTTTTGATCTTCTTTGTTATTGCTGCTTGCTATAACCCTAAATCTTATCGCATCATTCGGTATTAATATGTTTTCTTTTTCATTTATAAAAACGCTTAAAACTAGAAATACAAACAAAAAAACTATAACTTTTTTCATTATTTCACCTAAATTAATAATGATTAGTTATAGTTATTTCTATTCAATATTATATTGATAAATCAGAATTCATTTCGTTGTTCATACTAGTTCCTGTTTCGTCTACTTCACCAATATCTTTAGATTCAACGTTCTTAGTGCTATAAACTACTTCTTTTTTTGTTCTTTTCTTATTTAAATTTATAAAACTAGATATAAACATTAATAGAATAGCTCCAGCAACAACTGAAACTGATATAATATGACTTAAGTTTAATAGTTCAAATTTGAATTCAATATTTCTTTCTTTGTTGTTTTTTATTAAATCCCAAGTAAGTGTTTTTCCATCTGTAGATACTTCGTCTGCATTATTTGAAATTGCTGGTCTTGGTAATTTAACTACCCATTTATATTCTACATCTTTGGATAATTCTTCTAAACCTTCTACCATTGATCCAAGATCTTCTGTTCCAATTTGAGTTTCGTCAGGAGTTGTCATGCTATCTGTTCCGAACGCACTATCTCCTCCAATTGGAGTTTCCATATCACTGAAGCCTTCTGAACCACTTGGAAGGAAAGATGCTTCATAAGTATTAGTAAAGAATCCTCTCTTTAATTTGAAATAGTATAATAGTTTAGGATTATCTGAGAATAACGCTGAAAGATCATTAGTTATATCATCTAATTCAGAACTAATCTCATCAATGTTATCAACTGTTTTTACAAATTCATAGCCTCTCCAGCCTTCTTCGCTATATTCATTTATTTGAATGTTTCTTTTTTCCAATTTTTCAAGATATTCTTCATATTCTTCAGGTAGCATTTTTTCGATTTTTGCTTCCTCTTCTTCTTTCTTTTTTATTTCTTCTTCATCAACTTGCATTGCATATAAAAGCGTTACTGTCATTTTTTTATTATCTTTTATTTCTACTTCATTACTAATCTTCATACATCCAGTTAAGCCAAACATTAAAACTAACATCAATGCAATTGATAACACTTTTCTTTTCATTACATCACCTATCCTAAATAAATTATACCAAAAATAAAAACTTATTCAAATAAGTTTTTACTACAAATAAATAAAAATCTTTCATAATTATTGTAATCTTTTTCAATATTTATAAAACTATTAGGTAATAGGTCCTTGGCAATCTCACTTATAGATTGCCCTTCTTTATCTCCAATTTCAAAAGCAATGAGATAATCTTTATTTAAATTGTATTTTATTTTATTTAATATTACCTTATAAAAATATAATCCATTATCCTTAGCATATATTGCATTTTCTGGCTCATACTTTATCTTTTCATCTACTAAAGAATCAAAAGGAACATAGGGAGGATTACTAATAATGAGGTCATATTTCTTTTTATTATTGAAATTATGAATATCTTGAACAAAAAAATTAATATCTTGTTTGTTTTTTAAACCATTTAGTTTACTTAACTTAATAGCATCTTCATTAATATCCAAAGCATCTATTGAGCAATCTATATTCTTTTTTAAAGAGATTGCTATACAACCACTTCCACATCCTATTTCTAAAACATCTATTTTTTTATTAAACATCTGATTAACATAATTAATTGTTTTATCCACTAGATATTCAGTTTCAAATCTAGGTATTAAAACATGTTCGTTAACTTCAATCAAACTACCATAAAACTCTACATTACCAATAATATATTGAACTGGATATCCTTGGTTTAATCTATTAATTGCATCTTCTTGCTTATCTTTAACGACATATTTCTTAATTAATTCTAAATCATTCATTAACTATTAAACTTTTCTCCTGCTAATTTTAATCGCATGTCTTCGGTAATTAATGCTTCAACTATCGGATCTAAGTTACCATCCATAACTCTATCTAATTCCATTATTGAAAAGTTGATACGATGATCAGTTACCCTATTTTGTGGATAATTATATGTTCTAATTTTTTCTGATCTATCCCCAGTTCCAATTTTAGTCTTTCTTTCCATTCCAGCCTCTTGCATCTTTTTTTGTTCCATATCATCGTGTAACTTTATTTTCAAAAGACGCATTGCATTTTCCTTATTTCTCAACTGACTTCTTTCTGTTTGACAACCTACTACTACTCCAGTTGGAATATGAGTAATTCTTACTGCTGAGTTCGAAGTATTAACTGATTGACCACCTGCTCCACTGGAATGAAAAACATCTATCTTTAAATCACTTTCTTTTATTTCTATATCTACATCTTCCACTTCAGGCATAACTAGGACCGTTGCAGTTGATGTATGAACTCTTCCTTGAGTTTCAGTAACTGGAACCCTTTGAACACGATGAGATCCACTTTCATACTTCAATTTTGAATATACGTTACTACCCTTTATCATACATTCAATTTGACTAAATCCACCAGATGACCCTTCTATTGAGTTAAGAACTTCTATTTTCCAGCCATTCTTTTCAGCATAATAAGAATACATTCTAAATAGGTCCCCAGCAAATATGTTTGCTTCGTCTCCTCCGGCTGCGCCTCTTATTTCCATAATAACATTCTTACCATCATTCTCATCTTTAGGAACTAATGCCATTTCTAATTCTTTATGAAGTTTTTCCATTTTATTAGTTAATTCTTCTACTTCCCCTAAAGCAATATCTTTAAACTCTGGATCATCTATTAAAGACTTAGCTTCATCTAAAGCTTTTTGAGTTGATTTATAATCATTATATAAAGAAACAATTTCTTCTAAATCGCTTTGTTCTTTAGATAATTCTTTTAGTTTATTATAATCACTTAAAATTTCTTCTTTGGTTAATTCAGATTTTAATTCTTCAAATCTTTTTATAATATTATCTAATCTTTCAAACATTAATATCACCTGTTTCTTTCATATTATATCTTAAAAACTAAAAAAAGTGAAACAAATCACTTTTTAAAACTATTGAATATTCTCGTCTTCATCTATGATAACTAAATCTGATAAATCATCATCTTCAGTATCATCGTCTTCTAAATCTGTGTCGTAGAATATATCTTCTTCCTCTTCTTCCTCTTCAATCATGTCTTCTTCTTCATCTTCTAAAATATCTTCACTTACTTCAGAATCTTCATCTTCAATAATCATATTTTGAACATGATTAGTGGCTAAATCCCAATATCCTTTAGGAAGTAAAATAAATTTCTTGTTTATAGATAATAGTTCGAAGAAATCTCCTATTCTTTCTTCTACTATCTCTTCTGGTAAATCTAAAGCTTTACATACTTTTTTAAACAAATCTAATAGTTTCATTTTCTTGCCTGCATCATTCAAAACGATGTAAGCAATTTCATCATATCCCATTGTTTCCAATTCTTCTTTTGGTATATCCTTTAATTTCATAACTTCTCCTTTTTCAATTAAATCGATATTTATAATAAATCAATTATAATCTTCTTTTCTTCATCAAAACTATTATACTTAATATTTATTATATTATTATTCTTTTTTATAAAACCATCTAATTTTTCATTAAATACTATATCTTTATCTTTAATTAATATTGTTTGAACTTCATTCAAAAAATCCAACATTATTTTATATTCTTTGTTTTCTCTTATAAACATTTTATTATTAATATCAACTTTATTAATATATGCATCTTCTTTATAAGTGATAACATCATTATCTATTTCATATTCAATATTATTTATATTTAATATTTCTTCATTATTGTTATACAAACGCAAATTCATTTGCTTAGTTTTTGACTTCACAAATTATAACCACCTCGTTTGTCTAGAAAACTATAACATATAGTATATATAATTTCAACATAATTTTTAAGAAATTTTACATAATAAATTTAGGTGAGAAACATGCGTGTTATAAAGTGGTTTTTTAAATTTAATTTATTCTTATTCATTTCTTTTATTATTTGTTATATTGGTATAAATATTTATGCATTTATAACACCAAAGTTAAACTTAACTAATACGGGAACATATTTTCTTTTTGATAACAAAGACGAATTAATTTATCAAGGAAGTAGCACTTCCTCTTGGGCTCCTTTAGAGAAAATAGATTCAAAATTTATTGATGCTGTAATTTCTATAGAAGATAAAAAGTTTTATCAACATAAAGGGTTTGATTTACTTAGAATTGGAAAAGCTATGGTAACTAATATAGAAACTGGACATATTGTTCAAGGAGCCTCGACTATTACTCAGCAATTAGTTAAAAATTTATACTTGGATTTTGGAAAAACTTGGAAAAGAAAAATTGAAGAAGCTTTTCTAACTATAATAACTGAATTGCAATACGATAAAGATGAAATATTAGAGTCTTATTTAAATACTATTAATTATGGAAATGGAAATTATGGTGTTAGTAACGCGTGTTTTTATTACTTTAATAAGGACATAAATAACCTAACTTTGGAAGAAGCAACAATACTTGCAGGCATCCCAAAAAGTCCAAATAAGTTTAATCCTGTTTCTAATTATGATGAATCAATTAATCGAGCTAAAGTAGTTGCTAAGGCTATGTATTTAAATCATACAATTACTGAAAACGAATATAACAATTTAAATTACTCTAATGTTGAGATATATGGAAAGAATAAAAATAATGATGGTCAAATGTTAATGTATTATCAAGATGCTGTATATAAAGAGTTAAAAAATCTTGGAATAAATAAAAAAGTTTTAGAATCTGGGGGATTAAAAGTATATACAAATTTAGATATTGATAAACAAAATGCTTTAGAAAAGAATATCTTAAATAATTTTAAAGATAATCAAGAATTACAAGTGGCTAGTCTAATAGTTGATCCAACTTCAGGAGCAATTGAAGCCTTGACAGGAGGTTTAAACTATCAAAAGAGTCAATATAATAGAGCAACTGATTCTAAAAGACAGGTTGGATCAACGATGAAATCCTTTTTGTATTATTCAGCATTAGAAAATAATTTGGTTTCATCTTCAAAGTTTAGTAGCGAAGCTACCACTTTTAATCTAAGTTCTCAAAGTAGTTATTCTCCAACTAATTACAATGATAAATATGCAAATAAAGAAATAACCATGGCCGCTGCTATTGCCTTTTCAGATAATATTTATGCAGTTAAAACAAATCTTTTTCTTGGTGTAGATAAACTTCCTGCTCTTGCAAAAAGAGTTGGCATAAAAGAAGAGTTAGATGCTATACCTTCCTTGGCCTTGGGCACTGAAGAAATTAATATTATTGATTATGCCCAAGGCTATGCTACTTTAGCTAGTGGTGGTTATAAAAAAGATTTATATTTAATTAGAAAAATAGAAGATGAAAATGGAATTGTTTTATATAAAAAGAATAATTCTAAAAGTTTAGTTCTTAATCCTAATTATGTTTTTATTCTTAATCAATTATTATCAAATACCTCTAGTAGTGCTTTTAAAGATTATACAAGCGCTACTGCTGCTTCTATTGCTAGTAAATTATCAAGAAAATATGCAATTAAAACCGGCACTACTTCTACTGATTATTGGACTGTCGGTTATAATAAAGATGATTTAATGTTAGTTTGGGTTGGTTATGATAATAATAGAATATTTACACAAAACTATGGCTATTTAGCTAAAAACATATGGGCAGATACGATGGAAGAAATTCAAAAAGATAAAATTGATAATTGGTATGATATGCCTAGTGGAGTTGTTGGTATTATTTTAGATGCTGTAACAGGTGAAGTTACAAATAATCCGGATAATGCCATTATATATTACTATTTAAAAGGGAGTGAACCCAGTATAAATGTTGAAAAAATATTTAAAGAAGATGAAAAAAAGACTAGTTCCTAGTCTTTAGATATTTCAATAATAAATTTTAATTTGTCAGCCTCTTCAGTATCTAATGTAACATCATATTCATTACTTCTTAATTCACTAACTAAATTATCTACTAAGTTTCTTGCTTTAGACATATCCTTCTTTGGTTCAATCATATTAACCTCAGGACTTGATATATCAAAATCTAATAATTCTATTTCTTCTTCAACTGGGGCACTTTCTACTACTGGTGGATGTTCTTGAACATTCATATTAACTTCTTCATCTTCTAAGAAATTAAAGAACTTATTAGGCATAGGTTTATCAAAATTATTTGCTGGAGCAGTGTTTTGAGGAACAATGTCAACAACTTTTTGATTAGCTGGAGAACTTAAAATATCTACAGCATTTTCCCTTATGCTATCTATAGATGGTGCACTTTCTACCCTAGGTATGTCATCATCTTTTTTTATGTCTCCTTTAATTCTTTTTTCCAAATTTTGAACAGTTAATCTTTCTTCAATAATCGTCTTTAACCATTTTGCTTGATCTTGTTTATCATTTAACTTTAACAAAGTCCTAGCATGTCTTTCAGAAATTTTACCTTCCATCAAAGCATTTTGAACAGATTCATCTAGTGATAACAATCTTAGTTTATTAGAAATTGCTGATTGACTTAATCCCATCTTTTTTGCTAATTCTTCTTGGGTTAAGTAACCTTTATCTAATAGAGTTTTATATGATTTAGCTTCCTCTATTGCAGACAAATCTCTTCTTTGAACATTCTCTACAATAGCAACTTCAGCACTATCTTTGTCATTCATAACGCGAACTATTGCTGGAACTGTAGTTAATCCAGCCATTTTTGCTGCTTTATATCTTCTTTCACCAGCAATTATTTCATACTTATCATCAAGGCGTCTTAAAACAAGGGGTTGAATAATCCCATGTTGTTTTATTGAAGCAGCTAATTCGTTTAATCCATCCTCGTCAAAATTTAATCGTGGTTGGAAACGATTAGGAATAATATCTTCAATAGGTATATTTAAAACTTGTGTCTCTGTATCCACACTAATTATCCCCTTTACCTTACTATATTAATTCTATCTTAATTATTCTTTTTTTGCAATGGCTTTTTAACTATTTTATCATATCTTCTTATTTCATTTTTTGAGGTTTCTCCTACCTTAGAAACCATAATTATTGTTCTTGAACCATTTAAATTATACAAATCAAATTTTTCAATTTTATCTATCCTTCCATGCATTATTTCTATGGTTTCACGACTATCCTCTAAAGAATCATCCATATTTCCTTTCATAGCAATGAATACCCCATTTTCTTTAACTAATGGTAAGGATAATTCAGATAAAACCCTCAAGTTAGCAACTGCTCTAGAAACCAATACATCATATTTATTTAAATTATTCAAAGAATAATCTTCAATTCTTGCATTAATTACCTTAATATCCAAATCCAATATTTTTATTAAAGATTTTAAAAATGTAGTTTTTTTATTATTTGAATCTAATAAAGTAACTTCTAGATTAGGATAAAATATTTTTAAAACTACCCCAGGAAACCCGGCACCAGTGCCTACGTCTATTAAAGTATTATAATTATTTAGATTTATAACTTTAGCTATAGTTAATGAATCATAAAAATGTTTTAAATATACTTCAGTTTCCTCTGTTATCCTAGTTAAATTTGTTGTTTTATTATATTCAATCATATAATTATAATACTTATCTAACAAATTTAACTTTTCATCATCTACTAAAACATTTATCTTTTTTATTTCTTCAACAAACTCTTCTTTATTCATTATTATTATATTCCTTTTTTAAATATACAGATAAGACTGCTATGTCAGCTGGGTTTACCCCACTTATACGTATTGCTTGTGCTATTGTCTCAGGTCTAATTTGCTCTAATTTTTGTCTTGCTTCACTAGCTAAATTCTTAATTTTACTATAGTCAATATCTGAAGGTATTTCTTTTTCTTCTAATTTTTTTAATTTTTCAGCTTCTTTATAAGCTTTTTCAATATATCCCCCATATTTTAAATCTATTTCAACTTGGTAAATAACATCCTTAGGATAATTAAAATTCTCAAAATTAGATAATAATTCAAATGTTATTTCTGGTCTTTTTAATAATTCATAATAATTTGATCCATGTTTTGGCATTTCTATATTATTTTCTTCAAACACCCTTTTTGTTGTCTCATTAAATTCTAATCTTTTAATTTTTAATTCTTCCTTTAATAATTCTATGTTTTTTATTTTATTTAAATATCTATTATATTGTTCTTCATTTATAGTTCCAGCATCATGTGCAATACCTCTTAATCTTAAATCAGCATTATCATGTCTCAATAATAATCTAAACTCTGCTCTACTGGTTAACATTCTATATGGATCTTTTACTCCTTTTGTTATTAAATCATCAATTAAAACCCCAATATAAGCTTCATTTCTTTTTAAGATTATTGGTTCTTTTCTTTTTAACTTTAAACTTGCGTTTATACCAGCAATTATTCCTTGACCTGCTGCTTCTTCATATCCACTAGTTCCATTAATTTGACCTGCTGTCCACAAATTTTCTAATAATTTATTTTCCAAACTTGGTTTTATTTGTAGTGAATCTATTGCATCATACTCAATTGCATAAGCATATTTAGTAATAATAGCATTTTCTAATCCAACTAAACTATGAACCATTTCTTCTTGAACATAAGTTGGCATACTTGTTGAAAACCCTTGTAAATACCACTCGTCATAATGGATACTTTCTGGTTCTAAGAATAATTGATGTCTTTCTTTATCTGCAAATCTAACTACTTTATCTTCAATAGATGGGCAATATCTAGGTCCTACTCCTGTAGCATATCCACCATACATTGCAGACTCTTTTAAGTGTTCTTTTATAATTTTATGTGTCTTATCATTTGTCCACAATAAATAACATTTTTGTTGTCTATTAATATCATATTGAGGTTCAATATCATAACTAAATGTCCAATATTCATTATCTCCTAATTCTTCTTTTAAAACACTAAAATCAATTGAATCTTTTTTTATTCTAGGTGGTGTCCCCGTCTTTAATCTAATTATATTTAATCCATATTTCTTTAGATTATCACTCAAGTGATTACTTCTTTTTTCACCATGGGGACCTGAAGGTTTATTATCACTTCCTACTAAAATATTAGCTTTTAAGTATGTTCCTGTTGTTAATATAACTTCTTTAGCATATATCTTTTCTTTATTATCTAAAATAACACCCAATACTTTATTATTCTCAACAATTAAATCCTCTACCATGCCTTCTTTTATTTCTAAGTTTTTATTATTATTTAAAGCTTCAAGCATTCGTTTTGGATATTCTATTTTATCTGCTTGAGCCCTTAAACTTCTAACTGCAGGTCCTTTGCTATTGTTAAGCATTTTTATTTGAAAATGAGATTTATCTGCAACTATCCCCATTAATCCACCTAAAGCATCAACTTCACGAACTATAATTCCTTTTGCAGTGCCACCAATTGAGGGATTACATGGCATATCAGCAATATTATTTTTATTCATAGTTAAAAGAAGGGTTTTTAACCCCATTTTTCCTGCTATATTAGCAGCTTCACATCCAGCGTGTCCGCCTCCTACTACAATAATATCAAACATAATATCACTACTTTCCTAAACAAAAATTATTAAATAAAGTTGATATTAATTCATCTTGATAAGATTCACCAGTTATTTCACCTAAATAATTCCAAGCATTATTAATGTCTATTTGAACTATAGAAACAGGCATTCCTTTTTCTAAATTCTCTACAGCGTTTTCTATTGATTCTTTACTTTTTCTTAGTAAATCTTTTTGTCTAACATTACTTATATATGTCATATCTTTATTAAGAATATCATTTAAATTAAATCTATTTATTATTTCTTCTTTTAAAGATTTTAATCCATCTATAGTTAATGTATTTCCTTTTATAAATGGTTCATTAATATTTATATTATCTTCTAAATCTGATTTATTAACAAATATAATTCTTTTTTCTTTAGGAATACTATCAATTAATTCCTTTTCATAATTACTTAACTCATCATTATTATTTAGAGTAACTATAACTAAATCTGCAAAAGAAATAGCCATTTTACTCTTCTCTACTCCTATTTTTTCTACTACATCATTAGTTTCTCTAATACCAGCAGTATCAATAAAATTAATTAAAAAACCATTTAAAGTTATACTTCCTTCAACAGTATCTCTAGTTGTTCCAGCTATATCAGTAACAATGGCTTTTTCTTCATCTAATAGAGTGTTTAAAATACTACTCTTTCCTACATTAGGCTTACCAACTATAGCTACATTTATTCCTTCCTTGATTATTTTTCCATTTTTAGCATCATCAAGTAAACCCATAATATCTTTATCAACATCTTTTAATTTTGGTAATAAATTTTCTTTTGTTACTACTTCTATATCCTCATATTCTGGATAATCTATATTAACTTCTATATTAGCCATTATTTCCACTATTTTATTTCTTATTTTCTTTATTTTGCTAGTTAATAAACCTCCCATAGTTTGTAATGCCATATTTCTAGCCATATCATTTTTGGCATAGATTAAATCATTTACTGCTTCTGCTTCTAACAAATCAATTCTACCATTTAAAAATGCTCTTTTGGTAAATTCCCCAGGTTCAGCTAATCTAACTCCTTTTTTTAATAATAATTCTAATATAGTTTTAGTTGTTAATAAACCACCATGAGAATTTATTTCAACAATATCTTCTTTTGTATATGTTTTAGGAGCCCTCATTACAGAAACTAAAACTTCATCTATTTTTTCTTTTCCATCATAAATAAACCCATAATTAATTGTATGAGTGTTTACTTTACTTAGATCTTTTCCTTTAAATATCCCATTGGCAATTTCAATTGCCTTAGGTCCACTTAATCTTATTATGGAAACAGCTCCAATTCCTGATGAAGTAGCAATTGCACATATTGTATCATCCATAATGATTCTCCTTCCCGGCTATATATTAGCACATATTATAAATAAAATCATTAAAAAATTACGGGTCTACCGTAATTTTTTATTTAATTATTCTGGCTTAATAACAACGTGTCTATTTGGTTCTTCGCCAGTACTTTCTGTTTTAATTCCTTTAAAATTAGTTAAAGCATTATGAATAATTCTTCTATCATAAGCATTCATATCATCTAAATGAACTTCAACATTAGTTTTAACTACTTCTTTTGCTAAATTCTTAGCTAATCTTTCTAATCTCTTTTCTTGTTTTTCTTTATAGTTCTCTACATCTAAACTAATATAAGGTTTTACTCCATAAAGAGTACTAACTCTTTGACGAACTATATTTTCTAAAGCTTTAAGAGTATTTCCTCCTCTTCCTATTAAAACAGGATTATTTGAAGAGTAAATCTTTATATATAAAGTATCCTCTCTTAATTTAGATTCAAAATTAACTTCTAGATTCATTTTAGACAGCAATTCCTCTAAATATTCTTTAACATCTAATAATAAATCTTTTTTTAATATAGCATTAACACTTATTGATACATTCTTATTGAATAATCCATTTTTACTTTCATTATAATTATAGTAAAAATCATTTCTACTAACATTAAATTCATCACAGATAGAATCTAATATTAATTCTAAATCTTTTCCATCTCTATTTATTACTACCATATTTAAGTCCTTCCTTTACTTTTAACTTATCTTTTATCTTATTTTTATCGATCTTTTTATCTTTATTTTTATTTGCTAATCTTTTAAATAGATATGTTTGAATAGCAATAAATGCATAAGTAGTAATCCAATAGAATGATAACGCAGTTGACAATGAGAATGAAGTTATAACAATCATTACTACCATTATATTAGTCATCATCTTCATTTGATCTTTATTACTATTTCCTTGAGCCATTGCTCCGGCACTATTCATTGAATACTTAAATGAGAAGTATGTAGATAAAGCAATTAAAATGATTAAAAGAATATATAAATAATTACCTTTAGATAAACCAACATAAGGAGTCATACCTAGATTAAAACCAAGTAATTTTCCTTCGAATATAGCTGGAACACGATTTATTGCTTGTAAGAAAGCAAAGAATATTGGTAATTGTAAGAATGTTAATAAACAACCAGATGTTGGTTTAACCCCATTCTTCTTATATACTTCCATCATTTCTTGACTCTTCAACATCATTGATTCACGATCATCTCGACCACGATATTTATATTCTAACTTTTGTAATTCCCCACTAACTTTTTGCATATTTTTAGTTTGTTTGTGTGTTTTATATGCAAAAGGTAATAAAAATATTCTTATTAATAAACCTACAATTATTAATGAAATACCCATATTTCGAACTAGTAATCCTAATTTTAATATTAGGAATGCTAATGGTTTAACAAATAAAAATTCCCATATACCAGAACTCTTGTTAGAAGTTATATTAAATTTTTGACATGTTGGTAATTTTTTTAAAGGTATTTTTAATTGATCATTATATTCTTCATATAATTTATATAAATCTGTTCCTTGTTTTGGTTTACATAAAATATTGTTTGGCAAATTTTGCCCTGTTTCAGAATATTGAACGATTCTCTTGTCATTATCTTTTATATAATTACTTGCTCCACACCCAGTTGTTAATAAGACTACTAGGGCAAGAATTATTCCCATTACTTTATTTTTCATTGAATTTCTCCTTTAATAATTTAACTAATTCATTTTCCATATCATGATATTTTAAATTTAAAATTTCTTTTTTCACTATTATAATATAGTTATAATTATTTGGAAATATATCATAGTTATTATCAATTATATTTCTAAGTTGTCTTTTAATTTTGTTTCTCATAACAGCCGAACCAATTTTCTTTCCAACGGCTAAACCAAATTTTTTTTCATCCTTATTATTATAATAGACAATATAATACTTATTAGAAATTTTATTTCCTTTATGTATAATATCATCAAATAATAATTTAGACTTAACAATATCCCTTTTCTTCATAATTAAAAAAACACGCAAGAAATTATTTTGTTAATTCCTTACGACCTTTTCTACGACGATTATTAACAATCTTTGTTCCTTTTCTTGCAAAGAAACCATGCTTTTTAGCTTTTGAACGTTTATTTGGTTGATAAGTTCTTTTCATAATTGGTTCCACCTCTTTCTTATTACTCTTTTTCGTAAGCGCCCTTATTATAATATTAAAGCAATAATATTGTCAAGAAATAACAAGTTTTCAACACTATTAGTATATATATATATTAAGGATACACCTACTATATATTTGTTTTCAACACTTTCAACAAATTTTTTATTAACAAATAAATGTTGATAATTTATAAACATAAACAAAAATGTTGAAAGTGTTGAAAACTTAGTTTATTATAGTATCTACAAGGAAATATCAATGTTAATTATTAACAAGTTTTCAACATTGAAATATTTAACTTGTAATCGTTTTTTATTTAAGATACAATGATTTTGGGATATATATGATTGTGGGGTGAGGTATTGAAAGCACAAGAAATATTTAAAAAAATGCTTGAAGAAATAAAAGAGCAAGTTAGTCCAGGATCTTATTCTATATGGTTTAGTGAATTAGAATTAGTTAGCATGGATGATTCAGAAATAGTTGTTAAAGTACCTCTATCAAGTCATAAAGCTCAGTTAAGAACTGATACTTATAAAGAATTATTAGATGAGACAATGTATTCATTATGTGGAAAATACTACGATTGGAAGTTTTTAACCCAGGATGAAGTTAATGATTTAAATAAAGATAAAATAGAAAATTTAATGGATGATCCAAGTGATAATGAAGATATAATTACTTGGAATACTAATTTAAACCCTAATTTAAACTTTGATAATTATATTGTTGGTGAATCCAATAGATTAGCTTATGTGTCTGCGATTCAAGTGGCTCAAACACCAGGAACTATTCGTAATCCATTATTTATATATGGAAGAAGCGGTATTGGTAAGACTCATTTAATGCATGCAATCGGAAATTATATAACAAAAAACTCTGATAAAAAGGTTTTATATACAACAAGTAATGATTTTAGAGATGAATATGCTGGTATATCCAATCAAGATAAAGGAAAAGACACTATTGAATACGCTAATAAATTTAAAAACAAATATCGTAATGTTGATGTATTAATAATAGATGATATTCAATTTCTAGTTGGTGCAGAGAAAACCCAACAAGAATTCTTCCATACATTTGAGGCTTTACACCAAGCAAATAAGCAAATAATAATATCAAGTGATAGAAGTCCTGATGATTTAAAGAAAATAGAGGAAAGACTTAGAAGTAGGTTTACTTGGGGATTACCTGTAGATATCTATCCACCTGACTTTGAATTAAGATGTGAAATAATAAAACAAAAGTTAGCTAATACAAGTATAAAGGACAAAGTAAATAGAGATGTTATTGAATATATAGCTAATGCTTGTCCAAATGATGTTCGTCATATAGAGGGAACAATAAACAGGTTACTCGCATATACAGCAATGATGACACCTGAATACATTAATTTAGATTTTGCCTTAGAAGCTTTAAAAGATTTTGTTAATGTTAACATATATCAACAAAATAGTATAGCTAATATTCAAAAGGTAGTTGCGGACTATTTTAAAATAACTGTTGATGATTTAAAAAGCAAAAAAAGAAGCAATAATATAGCAAGACCAAGGCATATAGCAATGTATCTTTGTAGAATGGAGACTGATGAAAATCTAGCAAAAATAGGTTTAGACTTTGGAGGTAGAGATCATTCAACTGTAGTAGCAAGTTTTGAAAAAATAAAACAAGAATTAGTTAATAATAGTTCTCTAGAAGCAACTCTAAAAGAAATAAAATCAAAGTTATAATATTGTTAGTTATTTAATAGTTATTAACATTGATTTAAGCCAATAAAAAGGGACTTTATAGAGTTTTCAACATTTTCAACATTGTAATAAAAAGAATAATTATAAATAAAAAAAAGAAAGAAGGATGTTTATGAAATTTGTAATTGATAAGAATATTTTACTTGAGGCTCTTGTTAATGTAACTAGAGCCATTGGAACTAGAACAACTATTCCAATATTAAATGGTATTAAATTTGAATTAACAAAAGATGGGTTAAGTTTATTAGCAAGTGATTCTGAATTAACTATTAGAGTAATGATTAATGAAAAAGATATAAAGAAAGTTGATAAAGTAGGATCTATGGTTATTCAAAGTAAATATATATTAGAGATAATAAGAAAGATGCCATCAGATATTATTTATTTTGAAGCATTAGATAGTTCTAAGATTAAAATATATACGGATAATAATGAATACAATTTAAACTGTTATGATATTAATGATTATCCACATATTGCTTTAACAGATAGTAAGGAACCAATAACTATAGATGCTGGAACTTTAAAGAGTATTATTAGTTCTACATCATATGCTGTATCTACTCAAGAAGTTAGACCATTGCTAACAGGAGTTAATTTAAAAATTAATGGTGATATGTTAGAATGTATTGCTACTGATTCTTATAGATTAGCTAAAAAGAATATAAAATTAAATAATCCTATTAATAATGTTGTTAATATTGTTATTCCAGGAAGAAGTATTAATGAATTTGAAAAAATGTTAGGTGGAGATAACGATAATGAAGTAGTTATGCATATATTCAATAATAAAATACTATTTAAATATATGAATATAGAGTTTCAAACAAATCTTTTATCAGGAACTTATCCAGATACAAATCATTTCATTCCAACTGAATTTGCATATATGATCAACTTAAATTTAAAAGATTTTAGTGATGCCGTTGATCGTGCTTCATTACTTGCTCAAAACAAAGATAAAAATATTGTTAGAGTTTTAATAGATGATAAAGTAATGACTATAAGTTCAAGTGCTAGTGAAATTGGAAAGACTGAAGAAAAATTAAGTATAGAGAGTAGTAATAAAGATAAATTAGAAATAGCATTCTCATCACGTTATATGTTAGAAGCATTAAAAGTTCTAAAAGATGAAGATATATTATTATTAATTAATAGTGATGATAAACCAATCTTAATTAAATCAATTAAAGATGAATCATTACTAGAATTAATATTACCAGTAAAAACTTATTAAAAATTAGCTTTTAGCTAATTTTTTTATTTTTCGACAAATTATTATATATAGTTATGATATTCTAGAAGCCAATTCAGGAGGTTTATATGGATAATTGGCTTATTACAAGTAGAACTATAGCTATCTTAAAGAATAATAAAAATACTATTATTATTGATGTTGATAACATTAAAGTTATCAACAAAAATATTAATATGATATTAAATAGTAATTGTTTATTTTATGGTAGTTCTCTAGATGGAAGAAAAAAAAGTGCTAAAAGATTATTAAGAATAAGTTATAAAGTTCCAATTATTATTAATAAGAATATAATATTACTTCAAATAAATAATCCTAGAAGTAGTCAATGTTTATATATAGTCCTAAATAAAATAATTAATTATTCAATATATAAAGAATATCTAATAATTAACTGTGTTAATAATATAGTTTTTAGAAATAGGATTTCTAAATATAAATTTGAAAGATTAATACTAAATGGATTTATATTAAATAATCACTTAATAATAAAAAAAGAAGATAATTTTGTTTAAAAAGTGGTTATTTTATGTTATAATTATATGTAGGTATAGGAGCCCAGGTGAACTATAAAAATTCATTATTCATCAAAAGAAAGGCAAATTATGAAAATTAAGTCATTAAACATAACTAATTTCAGAAATTATGAAAAGATAAAAGTGAGTTTTAATGATTCATTAAATATTATTTATGGTTTGAATGGAGTAGGAAAGACCAATTTAGTCGAGGCTATATATGTTCTAGCTTTAACTAAATCTTTTCGAACTAACGTAGATAAGAATTTAATAAAGAATGGTGAGTTAAGTTTAAAAATAGAGGGTGAAGTTGAGAAGAGTAGTTTGGATTCCTACCAAGTTATTATTAATAAAGAAGGAAAAAAAGTTAAGATAAACAATAACCTTCAAAGTAAAATAAGTGATTATATATCTAATATAAATATTATTTTACTAGAACCTGATGAACAGAGAATATTTGATTTAGCTCCTTCAGCAAGAAGAAAACTTCTTAATATTGAAATAAGTCAATTAAATAAAGAATATATATTTCTTTTAAATGATTATAATAAATTATTAAAACAAAGAAATTTTTATTTAAGAGAAATGTTTATTAATGGTAATAAAGATAGAAGTTATTTAGATATTTTAACTGATAAACTAGTTGATAATGGTTTAAAGATTCACCATTATAGATTAGATTTTATTAATAAGATAAATGAATATATTAATGAATTTTATAATGAGATATTTGGTTTTGGAAATGTCATAATAAAATATTTATCTGATTATTCACAAAAGAATAAAGATGATTTAATAAAAAGTTATAAAAAATATTATGATAAAGAAATAAGTATTGGAAAGACTGCTATTGGTATTCATCATGATGATATAATATTTGAACTAGATAATAAAAATATCAATGAGTGGGGAAGTAATGGTCAAAGAAAAAATTCAGTTCTAGCTTTTAAATTAGCAGAGATAAGGTTATTTGAAAAAGAAAAAAATGAAGAACCAATATTGATATTAGATGATGTTTTTAGTGCTTTGGATAATGAAAAAATAAAGAATATAGTTAAACTATTAAATAATAATATTCAAACATTTATAACAACAACAGATCTAGATAAAATTGATAAAAAATTATTAGAAAATGCAAATCTATTTAAGGTAGAAAATAATAGTATAAGGGAGATTAATAATGGAAGATAATAAATTACATTATAACGAGAGTGATATTCAGGTTTTAGAAGGACTTGAAGCAGTTAGAAAAAGACCTGGAATGTATATTGGAACGACAGATGTTAAAGGATTACATCATTTAGTATGGGAAATTGTTGATAATGCAATAGATGAAGCCCTAGCAGGTTTTTGTAAAAATATTGAAGTAATTATTAACAAAGATAATTCTATAACTGTTAAAGATGATGGTCGTGGTATACCTGTAGGTATTCATCCTAAAACAGGAATGTCTACAGTTGAAACAGTTTATACAGTCCTACATGCTGGAGGTAAATTTGGTGGAGGAGGATATAAAGTATCCGGTGGACTACATGGAGTTGGAGCCTCAGTTGTTAACGCTTTATCGAAATGGGTAACTGTAACTGTATATAAAGATAGTAAAATATATGAATGTAAGTTTGAAAATGGTGGTAAAGTAGTTCAAAAACTAACAGAGATTGGAAAATGTGAAGATAATAGAACAGGAACTGTAGTATCTTTTAAACCAGATCCAGATATATTTGATACAGATATTTATGATTATGAAACTCTAAAAGTAAGAATAAGAGAACTAGCATTTTTAAATAGAGGATTATCATTAACAATAAGAGATGATAGAGATAGAGAAGATACAACTGGTGAAACTTTCTTATATGAGGGTGGAATTTCAGAATATGTTAAATATTTAAATAAAAATAAAACACCAATTCATCAAGATATTATTCATTTTGAAGGTGAAGAAGACGGTATTTTATTTGAAGTTGCAATGCAATATAACTCTGGTTATAACGATAGTATTTATTCTTTTGTTAATAATATTAATACTCACGATGGTGGAACTCACGAAGAAGGAGTTAGAAGAGCATTAACAAGAGTAATTAATAATTATGCAAGAAAAGCAAATATTTTAAAAGATAAAGATGATTCTTTAACAGGAGATGATGTTAAAGAAGGTTTAACTATGATTATTTCTTGTAAACATCCTAATCCACAATTTGAAGGACAAACTAAAGGAAGATTAGGAAACTCTGAAGTTAGGAAATTAGCTGATAATGTATTTTCTCAAGGATTTGAAAGATTTTTAATGGAGAATCCAGATGAAGCAAGAATAATCATTGATAAGACAATGACTGCCGCAAGAGCAAGAATTGCTGCTAAAAAAGCTAGGGAATTAACAAGAAGAAAAAGTGATTTAGATGTTGTTAATTTTGGTGGTAAACTAGAAGATTGTAAAGAGAAGGACCCTTCTATTTGTGAATTATTTATAGTCGAGGGGGATAGTGCAGGAGGTTCTGCTATTAAAGGAAGAAACTCTATGACTCAAGCAATTCTTCCTCTGAGAGGAAAAATATTAAATGTTGAAAAAGCTAGAATAGATAAAGCTTTGTCGAATGAAGAAATTAGAACAATTATTACTGCTTTTGGAACAGGAATAGGTCAAGAATTTGATTTGAATAAACTAAGATACGGTAAAATAATAATCATGACCGATGCCGATGTAGATGGATCACATATTAGAGTATTATTGTTAACTTTGTTCTATCGTTTCTTCAAACCTATCGTTGAAGCAGGTCATGTATATGCAGCTCAACCGCCGTTGTTTTGTATTAAACATGGAAAAGTTATTAAATATGTTTTAAATGAACAAGAAAGAGATAGTTATATAGCATCGTTAAATCCTAATACTAAGTATGATATATTCAGAATGAAAGGTTTAGGAGAAATGGATGCAGAAGAATTAAATGAAACAACTATGGATATTAATACAAGAGTTCTTAGAAAAATAACTGTTGATGATGCGATTGCTGCAGATGCTGCTTTTTCTAAATTAATGGGAGAAGAAGTAGAACCTAGAAGAGAATTTATTGAGACAAATGCTCAATTTGTTGAAAATCTAGATGTCTAGAGGGGAGTTTAGTATGGATCATAGTAGAGATAGATTAGAAGAAAATAATATAGTAAATGAAATAGAAACATCTTTCTTGGAATATTCCATGAGTGTTATTATTTCTCGTGCTTTACCAGACTTAAGAGATGGGTTAAAGCCTGTTCATCGAAGAATTTTATGGTCAATGTTTGAATCTGGATATACTCCTGATAAGCCTCATAAAAAATCAGCGCGTATAGTTGGAGATGTTATGGGTAAATATCACCCTCATGGTGATTCAAGTATTTATGAGGCAATGGTTCGTCAAGCGCAAGATTTTAGTTATAGATATCCATTGGTAGATGGTCATGGAAACTTTGGTAATATTGCTGGAGCGGGAGCTGCAGCAATGCGTTATACCGAATCTAGACTATCAAAAATATCATTAGAATTATTAAGAGATATCAATAAAGATACAATAAACTTTATTCCAAATTTTGATGAATCAGAAAAAGAACCTGAAATATTGCCATCTAGATTTCCAAATATTTTAGTAAATGGAACGATGGGAATCGCAGTAGGTATGGCTACAAATATTCCACCACATAACTTAGCTGAAGTTATTGATGGCTGTGTAGCGTATATAGATAATCCAGAAATAGATACAAACGGATTAATGGAAATTATTAAAGGTCCAGATTTTCCTACGGGTGGAATAATATTAGGAAATAGTGGTATTAAAAAAGCATATGAAACTGGAAGAGGAAGTATCACCATTAGAAGTGCTGCTACTATTGAAGAAAAAGATGGAAAACACTATATAATAGTTGATGAAGTTCCATATGGTGTTAATGTATCTGAATTAAAAAATAAAGTTGCGGAATTAGTTCATAATAAGATAATTGATGGAATATCAGATTATCATACAGATTTAAAGAATGGTATAAAAATAACGATTACTTTAAAGAAAGACGCTAATCCTCAAGTTGTTTTAAATAATTTATATAAACATACACAATTTCAAGTAAATTATGGAATTATATTCTTAATGATAGATAATGGAGTTCCTAGAACTCTTGGCTTAAAAGATATTATAGTTAAGTATATAAACTATCAAGAAGAAGTTATAATTAGAAGAACAAAATTCGAATTAGATAAAGCTGAAAAGAGAGTTCATATATTAGAGGGTTACAAAATAGCCTTAGATAATCTAGATGATTTTATTAAAATAATTAGAGAGTCTGAAACTGATGTAATCGCAAAAGAAAAATTGATTCTTAAGTATAATTTAACAGAAATTCAAGCTGATAATATTCTAGAATTAAGATTACGTCGCTTAACTGGATTAGAAAGAGCTAAGATAGAAGAAGAATTAAAGGATTTATTAGCTAAAATAGAGGAATACAAGCAAATATTAGCTTCAAGGGATAGAATATTAGATATTATTAAAACAGAATTATTAGAAATTAGAGATAAATACTATGACGATCGTAGAACAAAAATTGATATGACTGCGATTGAGTATATAGAAGATGAATCTCTTATTCCTGAAGAAGATATTATGGTTGTTTTAACTAATAAAGGGTATATTAAGAGAACAACAAATGATACCTTTAGAGTTCAAAACAGAGGTGGAATGGGAGTTAAAGGATTAACTACAAATGAAGAAGATTATGTTGATCATTTAATTAATCTTTCTACTCATGATTACATAATGTTCTTTACTAATAAAGGTAAAGTATATAGAATTAAAGGTTATGAGATTCCTGAGTTTAGCCGTCAATCAAAAGGAATTCCTATAATCAATTTGTTACAAATAGAAAAAGATGAAACAATTAATTCTATTGTTAAAGTAAGTAAAGATGATGATGCAAAATACTTGTTCTTTGCTACTAAAAACGGAGTTGTTAAAAAGACAAATATTAGTGAATTTGAAAGTATAAGAACATCAGGAAAGATTTGTATTAATCTAAATGAAAATGATGAATTAATAGATGTCAAGAAGACAAATGGAAATAACATAGTTCTTCTTGGAAGTTCTTCAGGACACATGGTTAAATTTAATGAATCTGAAGTCAGAGCAATGGGAAGAACCGCAACTGGGGTTAAAGGAATTAATTTAAATGGTGGTAAATGTATCTGTAGTGAAGTTGTAAATGAAGAATCTATAATATTATTGGTAACTGAGAAAGGGTATGGTAAGCGAACGAAAGTTTGTGAATTCAGGCAAACAAAACGTGGAAGCAAAGGAGTTTTAGCATTAAATTTAACCGTGAAGAATGGTTCGCTAGTAGCTTCTAAATTAGTCGAAGATAATAAAGATGTAGTGATAATGACTAACGCAGGAATTACAATTAAATTACCAATTGAACAAATATCATTATTAGGAAGAGTAACTCAAGGACTAAGACTAATTTCATTAAAAGAAGGTCAAACAGTTGCTACAGTTAGTATTGTAGATAAAGTTAGTTCAGATGATAATGAAAGTGATTAATGATTTATTAATCACTTTTTTTATTTCCCGGGAAATAAAAATTACACCAAATCTACAGAATTGGTAAAAAATGTTTCACGTGAAACATTAGTGATATAAAAGCACTTAATATTCAATAAATAAAATAATATAATATAATATTATAAAATGATCTGTTTTTTATAATTTGCTTTTATTTATTTTTTTTAAATATTTTATTGAATGTTTCACGTGAAACATTCAATAAAGATTAATAAATTTCTATAAGTGACATTAACAACGTTATTGTTTTTAATCTAAATGAGTTATAAATAATATTTCATTGAATACATATAACATTTATCTATAACTAATGTTTCACGTGAAACATTAAAATACCAATTTTTATAAAAAAGATAAGATTTTTATTTCCCAGGAAATAAAATATTAACCAATTTTTTAAAATTTGTTAGAAATACACTTGAGTAAAAAATGCTATAAATGATATGTTATATGAAATTAAAATAAACAATTTGTTTTTTTATATCATTGCTTTTAAATTGGTGTATACATTAATAAGGTTGAATCAAAGTTCTGCTTGATTATTATCATTAATTTAACTCAATAAAAGAAATCTAATGTTTCACGTGAAACATTGAATTACCAATTTTGATAAAAATGGTTAGAATTGTATTTCTTGGGTAATAAAAAATAAACCAAAAATCTAAGAAATGGTAGAAAATTATTTCCCGGGAAATATTTTTTGAAATATGTGGTTGAAATAATTGTTGATATTTAAAATTATGTGTGTTAATATCTAAGTGCACAACAAATATATCGTAATCTGGTCAGAGTTGGAAAACAGCAGCCACATCGATCCCTGTTTGTGTGTGCTTTTTATTTTAGGTGATTTTATGAATAAATATATGGAATACGCTTATAAAGAAGCAATTAAAGCAGATAAAAAGAACGAAATACCGGTTGGTGCTGTAATTGTTAAGGATAATATAATTATTTCTAAAGCTCATAATACTAGACAAACTAAAAACTTAGTTCTTGGTCATGCAGAAATAAACGCTATTATTAAAGCCGAAAAGAAGATTGGAGACTGGCGTTTAGATAATTGTGATTTGTATGTAACATTGGCCCCTTGTGAAATGTGTCAGTCTGTAATTAGTGAATCAAGAATTAAAAATGTGTTTTATCTTATCGAAAATAATAATGTAAGCAAAAATAATATTAACGTCATACGAACAAATGATTGTGTTAAAATGAAGAATGAATATAAAAAAATGGTGGAAAGTTTTTTTGAAAAATTAAGAAAATAACTTAATTATTGTCTATTAAAATGGTATAATATTCATAGAAAGGCATTCATCATGAATTATAGAGTTTTATATAGAAAATATCGTCCAACTGATTTTGATTCTATCGTGGGTCAAGATTATACAATCAAGACTTTAAGAAATTCAATAGTTAATAATAGCATATCTCATGCATACATTTTCTCGGGCCCAAGAGGAACCGGAAAAACTAGCACAGCAAAGATATTTGCCAAAGCTATTAACTGTTTAAATCCTATTGATGGTTCTCCATGTGGGAAGTGTTCTTTTTGTGTTAATTTTAATGAAAATCCCGATATTATTGAAATGGATGCTGCATCAAATAATGGAGTAGATGAGATTAGAGAGATAATAGATAATGTTAAAATAGCTCCAACTAATGGTAAATATAAAATATATATAATTGATGAAGTTCATATGCTAACAACAAGCGCATTTAATGCTCTTTTATTAACATTAGAAGAACCACCTTCACATGTTGTTTTTATCTTGGCAACAACAAACATAGAAAGTGTTCCAATAACTATATTATCTAGGTGTCAACGATTTGATTTTCAAAAAATAAAAGAAGATAAACTTGTTGAAAACTTAAAAGGTGTTGCTGAAAAAGAAAATATAAAAGTTACTGAGGAAGCATTACTAGAGATAGCATATTTGGCTGAAGGTGGAATGAGAGATGCACTAAGTATTCTTGATCAACTTTCTAAAAACAAAGAAACTATAACCCTTGAATTAATTGAAAAAGAAATAAAAACTATATCTACAAAAAGTATAAATGACTTAATTGACTCTATTGAAAACAACGATATTTCCAATTTTTTAAATATGGTTGAAGATTTTAAAACAAGAGCTGTAGATTATAAAAGTCTTATTAAAAAAATTATTGATAATATAAGTTCTAGGGCTAAAAAAATAAAGAATAGTGGTTTAGTTACCAGGTTGAGTTTTCAGGACTATAAGAACTTGATTTTGGAATTAACTGAAGCTTTTACCAAAATAAATATAAATGTAAATCCATATACTATAATTGAAATGATTATGTTAGATTATTTTGAAACTCAAACTAAAAAAGTCAATAAAGTAACAAAATTAGTAAGTGAAGAAAAGGAAAGTTCTAAAGAAATAGTTGATAAAAAAATTGAATCAAAAGAAGAAAATGACTGGGTTAAAATCAGAATTAATAATTGTTTTGTAAATGCGCAAAAGAAATATTTAAATGAGGGTAAAGAAATGATTGATAATCTTTTAAAAGATAATAAGATAAAGGGAAAGGCTAAGGCATTGCTAATAGACGCAAACCTTGTAGTAGCGTCCGATGAATATTTAATATTTAGTTGTTTAAATGAACATCAAGCAAATAACGCGAATGAACTATGCAAAAAAATTGATGATATATTAGGAAAAAAGACAGCATTTATTTCTGAAGAAGAATGGAATAGAGAAAAAGAAGAATATATTAAAAATATTAAAAATGGAAAAAAATATGAATTAATTAAAGAAAAAGAAGAAGAAAAAGTTCCGGTATTAACCGAAGTATTTGATGTTAATAAAGTAGAAATTGTTTAAGTAAATGAGGAGGTGATAAACATGAATATGCAAAATATAATGGCACAAGCACAAAGAATGCAAAGAGAAATAAATCAAAAAAAAGAAGAACTAGAAAAAATGAATTTTACTGGAAAATCTGAACTAGTAGAAATTACTTTTAATGGTGCAAGAGAAGTGCAAAAGGTTAAAATTTTACACGAAGGAGATCTAAGTTCCGAAGATAAAGAAATACTTGAGGACATGGTTCAAATAGCTATTAAGGATGCGTTTAGTCAAATTAATAAAGCAATGAACGAAAAATTAGGACAATATGCTGGCGCACTAGATGGGTTAATGTAATTATGATATATCCTGAATTATTGCAAAAATTAATTGATTATTATAAGAAGTTACCTGGTATAGGAGAAAAGTCTGCTGAAAGAATGGCTTTAGCCACTTTAGATATGTCAGAAAAAGATATAAACGACTTTTCAATTAATATCACTTTAGCAAAAGAAAAATTACATCCTTGTTCAGAATGTGGACATTTAACAGAAAATGATATTTGTTCAATATGTGCAAATGAAAATAGAAATCATAATTTAATATGTGTCATTGAGGATTATAAGAGTGTATTTTCTTTTGAAAAAGTTGGTAATTTCCAAGGTGTATATCACGTTCTGAATGGATTAATATCACCAATGGATGGTGTTGGGCCAGAAGATATTAATATATCTAATTTAGTTAAAAGAGTGGAAAAATTAGAAAATCCGGAGATAATTTTAGCTTTGAAATCTTCAATTGAAGGTGAGACAACAACACTGTATATAAAAAAGATATTTGAAAATAAGAAAGTTACCATATCTAGATTATCATATGGAATACCAATCGGAGCAGAAATAGACTATTTAGATATAATAACTTTGGATAAAGCGTTAGAAGATCGTAAAAAGATATCAGACTAGTTACCAAGAATAAATATAATAATAATTAATATTATTTATTGGGTGATAACAATTGAAAAAAATTGGAATAATAATAAGAAAAATCGTGTTTGCTTTTGGAATAATATATGGAATAAATGTTGGGTTAAGATTTACTGGAATATATTTTCCAATTAATATGATCACGATTGGAATAACGTCTATCTTAGGGGTTCCTGGTTTATTATCATTATTTGCGATTTTCTTTCTAATAAAATAGGAGGAAATTATTAATAAAACTGAATTAGAAAAATTGATTGATTATTACCATGAGGATAGATTAGCACATGCTTATTTAATATCCACAAATAATAATCAAAAATGTATGGAAGTTCTTTTAAATGTTATAAAGAACCTTTTTTGTGATGATGAGTATTCAGAAAAATGCAATAAATGTTCTTTATGTCATTTAATAGATATTAATGCTCTTCCAAGTTTAAAAATAATAAATCCTGATGGGGCACTTATAAAAAAGAATCAAGTTTTGGAATTAAGAAATATTTTTTCAAAATCATCTCAAATAACAAACAAAAATATTTACATTATTAATCAATGTGAAAAAATGAATAAGGAATCTGCCAATACAATATTAAAATTTTTAGAGGAGCCTTCAGATAATGTTATAGGATTCTTTATTACTAATCATTTGGATAATGTTTTGCCAACAATTCAAAGTAGGTGTCAGCAAATAGACATAATATTCCAAAACGAGTTATTTGAGGACTTAGACATTGATAAGGATAAATTTGATGAACTCATTGAGATTGTGTCAAATTATTTGAATGATTTGGAAGTAGAAAGAAAAGAATTAATTCTTTATAATAAAAAATACTTTAGTGAAATGGAAAGAGAAGATATAAAAATAATATTGAAAATATTATTAGATATTTATCAAAATTATTGTAATAATTGTTATAATATAGAAAACAAGTATAATAATTATAATTATTTAAAAAGCAATTCTCCAACTAAACTAAAAAGAAAGGTTGATTTAATCATTAAAATACTTGGTCAAATAAACTATAACGTTAATATAGAATTGCTATTGGACAGATTTGTATTAGAAATGGATGGAATAAATAATGAAGGTATTTAGTGTAATATTTAAATTAAATGGTAAAGGTTACTATTTCAATGGTGAGGATAATTATAGTGTTGATGATAAAGTAATAGTTGAAACTGAAAGAGGTCTTCAATATGGAAAGATAAATAAAATAATTGAAGAAGATGCAAAGAATAACATTTATAAATCTATCATCAGATTAGCTACAAAGGAAGACGAAAAGACTTATCATAAAATTCAAAAAGAAAATATAGAAGCTTTAAAAAAATGCAAAGAAATTGCTAAAAAGTTAGAATTGAATATGAATATTTTAAATGCCGATTGGACATTTGATAAGAATCAATTAATGTTTAGTTTTGTTGCTGATGAAAGAATAGATTTCCGAGAATTAGCCAAGAAATTAGCTAGTATTTACCGAACTAGAATAGAATTGAGGCAAGTTGGTGCAAGGGATAAAGCTAAAGAAGTAGATGGAATAGGTGTATGTGGGCAAAGATTATGCTGTGCAAGATTTCTAGATCACATTGATGCCATATCTATGAATATGGCTAAAAATCAAAATCTTGCTCTAAATCCTTCAAAAATAAATGGAGTATGTGGAAGACTTCTTTGTTGTTTACAATATGAAGATGAAAACTATGTAGCCTGTTCAAAAGGTATGCCTAGTATTGGAGATACAATTAAAACTAGCAGTGGAGAAGGAAAAGTTATAAGCGTCGATATATTAAATAGAAAATGTAAGGCCATTGTCGGCAGCATTAAAGAAGAGGTAGAGTTTGGAAAGCCTAATGAACGAAGTTCTAAATGATTTATTCGATTATAAAAACTTAAAAATATATCAATCTCCTGATAGTTTTAAGTTTTCTTTAGATTCAGTTTTATTGGCTGAGTTTGTCAACGTTAAGAATAAAACTAAGAATATTTTAGATTTATGCACAGGCAATGCCGTTATTCCTATGATTTTGAGAACCAAAACAAATGCTCACATTGACGCAATAGAAATTCAAGATTTAATATATAATCTAGGCCTAAAGTCTATAAAATATAATAATATGGATAATATCAATATAGTGAATGACTCTATAAAAAATATAGATAATCATTTTAATAAAAAATATGATATAATTACATGCAATCCCCCATATTTTAGAGTAAATGAAAATAGTAATGTAAATGAAAGCGAATCTTTGGCTATAGCAAGACATGAAATTGCTATTACTTTAGAGGAAATATTTGCTATTGCTTCAAGCCATCTTCAAACAGGTGGAGAGTTTTATTTAGTTCATCGTGTTGAAAGACTAGATGAAATTATTATTTTGGGAAACAAATATCGTCTTAATGTTAAAGTAATTCAATTAATAAAGACCAAAGAAATAAGAAAACCCACCATTGCATTGGTAAAATGTATTAAGGACTCTAGAATGGGAATTAAAATGAATGATATAATTGTAATAGAAGAATTAAAAACATATCAAAATCTATTTAAGGAGGAAATATGAAATTAATTGTTGGATTAGGTAATCCTGGACGTGAGTATAAAAAAACACGTCATAATTTAGGATTTATGGTTATAGATAATTATTTAGGTAAAGTTTCATATAAATTAAAACATGAAGCTTATGTTTATGTTGAAGAAAAAAATGGTGAAAAAATAATCTTTGCAAAACCACTAACATATATGAATCTTTCGGGATTATCAGTAAAAAAATTAATTAAATATTATAAAGTTCCTATTGAGGATGTTTTAATTATTCATGATGATTTAGACTTACCAGTGGGAAGTTATAAAATTAAGAAAAATAGTTCGTCTGGTGGTCACAATGGTATAAAATCAATCATAAGTGAGCTAAATTCTATGGAATTTGCTAGATTAAAGATTGGTATTGGAAAAAGTGAATGTATTCCAACAGATAAATATGTTTTAAGTTCTTTTTCATCAAAAGAATTAAAAGAAATAATGGTAAATTTTGATGTATTTAATGAAATTATAGATTCATTTATTAATGAGGGAATAGAAAAAACAATGGTTACTTATAATAATCGCTAGGAGTCATATGAATTTTAGTAAATATTTTGATTTTAAAAATGGTTCTGTAACATACGGATTAACTAATGAGTTAATCTCCTTTTACGTTGAAGAATTATTTAAAAAAGAGAATAAGAATATAATTTTAGTTACTAGCAATTTGTATGATAGTAATAAATTATATAACTATATTAGTCCTCATATGAATAACGTTTCCCTATTTCCTATGGATGATTTTATTACCTCAAGGGTAATTGCTAAATCACCTGAGTTCGAATTAGGAAGAATAAGTACCCTAGATAGATTAAAAGATGAAAAGTTAGTAATTATAACAAATCTTATGGGATATTTAAAATATTTACCAAGCAAGAGTGTTGAAAACACAATAGAGTTGAGTAAAAACTCTACAATTAATCGAGATGAATTAATATCTAAATTAGATGACTTTGGTTATAAAAGAGAATCACTAGTTACTTCAACTGGAGAATACTCTGTGCGTGGATATATTATCGATATATTTCCGATAAATGAAGATCACCCAATTAGATTAGAATTATTTGGAAATACAATTGAAACAATCAGATATTTTGATGAAAATACCCAAAGAACTGTAGAAGAGATAAAAAAGATAACAATAAAGAATTTTCAAGAAATAGCAACATCAGATAAAAACTCTTTATATGATTGGACAAATAATGGAATAGTGGTTTTTTACAATAAAGATCAAATAAATATAGCATATAAAAAGCTACACGAAGAAATAATGTCATATAATGAATCCAATAATAAAAATGAAAAATACATGTTTAATATTGAAGAAATACATCCTCGATATGAGTTATTTATCGATACCATAAATAATCCAACCGATTTTATTTCTGGTGAGTTAAATGGATTTAATGAAAATTTTGAATTACTAAAAGATACTTATAGCAAGTGGAAAAAAGAGAATAAAGAAATATATTTCTTTCTAAATAAAGATAAACAAATAAAAAAGATTAAATCATTACTTCCTAGTGCAAATATTATTAAAAGAGCTATTACTAAAGGATTTATATTCAATAACATTGTTTGTATTGGTGAAAATGATATAGGAGTTCATGTTCCAACTCAAACACTTTATAAAAATAATTTAAGAATTGGTAAAAAAATAAAGAGTTATAATGATTTAATTAAAGGGGACTATGTAGTTCATATTAACCACGGAATTGGAATATATAATGGTCTTGTTTCACTAACAAAAGATGGATTAAAAAAAGACTATATTCAACTACTTTATGATGGTAATGATAAAATATATGTTCCGGTAGAAAAAATAAATAATATTTACAAATATTCAGATAAAGATGGAGTTAAACCAAAATTAAATAAGTTAAATTCTACCAGTTGGGCTAAAACCAAAACTTATATTAAGTCTAAGGCTAAAGACATTTCTCAAGAATTGCTTGCATTATATTCAAAAAGAGCAAGTATTAAAGGCCCAGCATATAAAGATTATCCAGAAGAAGCCTTGTTTGCTTCAGCTTTCCCTTACGAAGAAACAAGGGATCAAACCAAAGCAATCGAGGAAATAAATAATGATTTAAAATCATCTGTTCCAATGGATAGATTACTATGTGGTGATGTTGGTTTTGGTAAAACCGAAGTTGCTATGAGAGGTATCTTTAAAACAGTCTTAAATAATAAACAAGTTATGTATTTATGTCCTACAACTATCTTATCTAAGCAACAATACAACGTTTTAAAAGAAAGATTTAAAGATATTCCTGTAGAGATAAGATTATTAAATAGATTTACTACAGCAAAAGAAGAAAAAGAAATATTAAGTAAATTAGAAAAGGGAACAATAGATATTTTAGTGGGAACACATAGAATTTTAAGCAATGATATTAAACCATCTAAATTAGGTCTTTTAATAGTTGATGAAGAACAACGTTTTGGCGTTCAACACAAAGAAAAAATAAAAGAATTAAAAAATGATGTTAATGTCTTAACTTTATCTGCAACTCCAATTCCAAGAACATTAAAAATGGCTCTATCCGGTTTAAGAGATTTATCTATTATAGACTCAGCTCCAGTAAATAGATATCCAGTTCAAACTTATGTTGTTAATGAAAATGATTTATTAGTAAAAGATGTTATTTATAAAGAACTATCTCGTCATGGTCAAATATTTATTCTTTATAATAAAATAGAAACTTTAGATACAATTGTCGATAAAATCCAAAAATTAGTTCCTGAAGCAAGAATTGCTTACGCCCATGGCAAAATGACGAAAGAAAAATTAGAGACAATAATGGAAGATTTTGTTGATTATAAATTTGATATTTTAATATGCACAACAATTATTGAAAATGGTATAGACATTGCTAATGCCAACACTTTAATTGTGTATAATGCCGATCATTTTGGGTTAGGCCAATTATATCAAATTAGAGGAAGAGTTGGCCGTAGTAATAGAATTGCTTACGCATATCTTCTTTATGATAATAAGAAAATGTTAAATGACATCGCGGTAAAAAGATTGCAAACAATTAAGGAATTTACTGAATTAGGATCAGGTTACAAAATAGCTATGCGCGATTTGTCCTTACGTGGTTCAGGTGATATCTTTGGTAGTGATCAAGCAGGTTTTGTTGATTCTGTAGGAATTTCACTATATATGAAAATGGTTGAAGATGAACTAAAAAAAGCTAAAGGCGAATATGTCGAAAGTGATGAAGAAGAAGGAACTAGTCCAATTGAGGTAGAAACTCATATAGATGATAACTATGTATCAGATGAAGATATTAAAATAGAAATTCATCAAAAAATAAATGAAATAGATTCATTAGAAAAATTAAGAAATGTTAAAGAAGAGTTAGTAGATAGATTTGGCCCTATTAGTGAAACATTGGAAATATACATGTATGAAGAATATTTTAGTTACTTAGCTAAAGAACTAAATATAACTAGAATTAAAAAGACTGATAGAACGGTAGAAATAGTTCTTCCAGAGGAATTATCTAATAACATAAAAGGTGATAAGTTATTGTTTGAAACTATGAGTATTAGTTCTAAATTCAATATTCAATATATTCATAAAAATATAATAATAACTCTATTCTATAAAAATTTAGAAAGACACTATATATATTACTTAGTTCAATTACTGATTAGTATCAAGGACAATTAAGTATAATAAAGGAAAAACTATTCACACTATTAAAGAATGGAGTGAGTAGTGTTGAAAAAAAGTGGTATTACTAGAAAAATAGACGAATTAGGTAGAATTGTTGTTCCTAAAGAAATTAGATATAATCTAGGAATAAGAGAAGGAGACAATTTAGAAATATTTGTTGAAGATAATAAAATTATTATTGATAAGTTTTCTCAGTTAGATAATTACAAGCCTTTTAGTGAAAAACTATGTTTAATTATAAAAGATGTATTTGAAGTTGATGTTGTTATAAGTGATAGGGAAAGAATCATTGTTTCAACAAAGAATATTGATAACGGAGAACTTACATCAAAACACAAAGAATTAATAGATGGTAGGGAGTCTTATCAAAGTAAAGTAAAAGAAACATATTATAATATTGATTGTTTTTGGACAATTATACCCATTATTACTACGGAAGACTCTTCGGGATTAGTTATGATATGCAACAATAAGTATCATGAAGATGATATTAAATATGCTAAAATAATTCAAAAACTATTAGTTCAAAAAATAGATATTGCGTCCTAATTAAATGTATGCTAAACTAAACCTAGTTAACGAGGAATAAGTGTTAGAATTAGGAATGTTTAAAGAAAGTTAGTGGTTGATGGAAACTAATAACAAAACTAATTTGGTATGAACTTAGGAGTTAAAGCGCATATCTGCGATAAAGATAAAAGTGTATGATAAATTCATAAATTAAGGTGGTACCGCGGGTTCTCTCGTCCTTTAGTTTATGGATTTTTTTATTTAGGAGGAAAAATGAGTAGATATTTTGAAAAGATTAGCTATGAACAATTTAAAAAAGATATTGGTGATGACTTAGATTTGTATAATAGTATTGAAATTCCTAGAAGATCTACTAAGTATAGTGCAGGATATGATATTAAAAGCATAGAAGATAAAGTGCTAAAAAAAGGTGTGGCCGAGACCTTCGGAACAGGACTTAAAGTTAATATGAATGATAATGAAGTTTTGACTATTTATAGTCGCAGTTCATTCGGATATAAATATAACACTACACTAGTCAACAGTGTTGGCATTATTGATAAAGATTATTATAATAATCCGGATAATGAAGGACACTTTAAAATAAGATTAATTAATCTAGGAGATGAAGATTTAATAATTAACAAAGGCGATAAAATTGCCCAAGGCATATTTGTTAATTATTTAGTAGTAGATAATGAAAAAGAAATTATAAAAGAAAGAAATGGTGGAATAGGTTCCACTGGAAAATAAGGAGGAATTATTTATGAAAAAGGAAAAGTTTTATATATCTACAGCAATAGCTTACACCTCTTCTAAGCCTCATATAGGTAATACGTACGAAGCAGTCTTAGCAGACGCTATTGCGCGATATAAAAGATTACAAGGATATGATGTATATTTTCAAACAGGAACAGATGAACATGGAGAAAAAATTGAGAATAAAGCTAAAGATAATAATATGTCACCACAAGAATATGTGGATAATATAGCTAATGAAATAAAAAGTATCTGGGATATAATGAATGTTAGTTATGATAAATTTGTTAGAACAACAGATAAAAAACATGAAAAAGTAGTTCAAGATATTTTCAAAAAGTTATATGATAAAGGAGATATATATCTAGGTGAATATAAAGGTTTATACTGTTCTGCTTGTGAATCTTTTTGGACTGAATCCCAATTAGTTGATGGAAATTGTCCTGATTGTAATGGAAAGGTTCACGAAGCTAAGGAAGAGGCTTATTTCTTTAAAATGAGTAAATACTCTGAATGGTTAAAAGACTATATAAATGATAATCCAGGATTTATTGAACCGGAATCAAGAAAAAATGAAATTATGAATAACTTTATTCTCCCTGGTTTACAAGATTTATGTGTATCTAGAACAAGTTTTAAATGGGGTATTCCAGTTACATTTAATACTAATCATGTTATTTATGTATGGATAGATGCCCTATCTAATTACATTACTTTCTTAGGTTATCAAGTAGATGGCCAAAGTTCTAAGGAATATAATAAATATTGGCCATGTGATATTCATCTAATTGGTAAAGATATACTTAGATTTCATACTATATATTGGCCTATAATGCTTCATGCATTAGGAGAACCATTACCTAAAAAAATATTTGGCCATCCATGGTTATTATTTGGCAGTGATAAGATGAGTAAAAGTAAAGGTAATATTGTTTATGCTGATGATCTTGTAAAAGAATATGGTATAGATGCAGTTAGATTCTATTTAGAGCACGAAATGCCTTATTCAAGTGATGGAACATGGACTAAAGAATTGTTTATAGATAGTATTAATAATTATCTAGCTAACAATTTAGGAAACTTAGTTAATAGAACAATAGGTATGATTAATAAATATTTTGATGGTGTAGTAATTAATTATGATTCTAAAGAAGAAATTGATGATGAATTAGTTACTATGGCAATAGATTTGCCAAGTGTTGTTGAGGAAAAAATGAATAATCTTAGAGTAGCTGACGCTATTGATAAAATATTTGAATTATATAGTAGATGTAATAAATATATTGACGAAACAACACCATGGATATTAGCTAAAGATGAAAGTAAAAAAGAAAGATTATCAACAGTTTTATATAATTTAATTGAATCAATAAGATTTGGAACAGTTTTATTACAAGCTTTTTTACCAGAAACTGCTAATAATATATTTGAAATAATTAATACAAAGTATAGAGATTATGATTCATTAGATAAATTTGGATATTACAATAGTTTAAATGTTGGCGAAGCTAAAGTCTTATTCCAAAGAATCGAGGATAAATAATGTTTACTGATACCCATGCTCATATCTATAGTGAATATTATGATAATATTAACTCAATATTAGAAGAATCTAAAAAAAGCAATGTAGATAGATGGATAAATAATGGATGTGAAACTAAAACCAATGAGGAAGTTATTAACTTAATTAGTGAATATGAAGGAATGTTTGGAGCATTAGGAATTCATCCGGAAAATGTTAATGATTATGGTGAAGAAGATATAAAGTTTATTGTTGATAACCTAAATAATAATAAAGTTATAGCAATTGGAGAAATAGGGTTAGATTATCATTACTCCAAGGAAGATAAAGAAAAACAAATAGTTTTATTTGAAAGAATGTTAAAGATAGCCCAAGATAATAACTTACCAGTTATTATCCATAGTCGTGAAGCGACTGAGGATACTTTAAAAACAATAAAAAAGTATAAAGTTCATGGAGTTATTCATTCTTTTTCTGGAAGTTTAGAAACTGCCAAGGAATATATGAAATTGGGCTTTTGCTTTGGCATTAATGGTGTTATAACTTTTAAGAATGCAAATATAAAAGATGTTATAAAAAACATTCCTCTAGATAGAATTATTCTTGAGACTGATTCTCCATATCTAACACCGGAGCCACATCGTGGCAAACAAAATAATCCAAGCCATATTATGGACATAGCAACATTTGTTGCTAAGCTCTATGATATCAATCTAGAAGATTTATCTAAAATAACAAATAATAATATTAAGAGAATTTTTGGAATCTAAGCAAGAGAACTAATTAGTTCTCTTGCTTTATATTTATTATATCCTCTAGCCTTTACAAAAAAGCAATAATTCGTTATAATTATTAAGGAAATAGAAGGTGATTTAATGAAAAGAATAGTCCTAAGAACAATTCAAATTTCTTTAATAATTCTTTTTGTTGTGTCATCTACTTGTTACGTTCATATAATTGAAAGTAAAACTTACAGTGGAAATATTAACAAAAATGTTAATTTGTCCACAATGGCATTAAAATTAGAAGAATTTAAAGAAAATGATATTTATAGTGTAAAAGATACTTTCACTGGAGATTTAACTGGATATATATATAATTGTCCATTATGTAATGGAACATTAGGCTGTAAGAGAAGTTACGATATAACAGATGGTAAAACAACTTATCCTGATGAAGTATATGGAAATGTAAGAATAGTTGCTTCATCTTCAAATCTACCTTGTGGTTCTATTGTTAGATTTAATACTAAAAGAGTATCTGAAGAACCTGTAATTGCTATAGTTCTTGATAGAGGAGTTCGTGGCAACGCATTAGATTTATTAAGCCCAGATTATGATTATGCCGTTAAATTAGGTAGAAGTGTTATTACGTATGATGTTCTAAGACAAGGTTGGGGAAAAACTAATTCATGAAAGCAAAAAAAAGTTTAGGCCAAAATTTTTTGATTGACCAAAACATTATCAATAAAATAATCAATTCTATAAATGTAGAAAAAGAAGATTTAATAATTGAAATTGGCCCTGGAAGAGGAGCATTAACTAAACTCTTAAAAACTAAAAGTGCTAATATAATATGTTATGAGATAGATCAAGATTTAAGAGTGTATTTAAATGCTCTTGAGGATAACAAGACTAAGATTATATACAAAGATTTTTTGAATGCAAATGTTGAAGATGATATAAAAAGCATTAAGTATAATAATCTTTTTGTTGTGGGGAATTTGCCATATTACATTACAACCCCAATAATAAAAAAAATAATAGAATCAAATATAGACGCTAAAGAAATGTATTTCATGGTTCAGGAAGAAGTAGCGAATAGATGGACATCTAAACCCAATTCAAAGGAATATGGAAGCATAACTCTGTATTTGAATTATTATTTTAATATTTCTAAATTATTTAAAGTTAGCAAGAGAGCTTTTAATCCTATTCCTAAGGTAGAAAGCGCAATTATTAAGTTTGAAAAAAGAATAGATAAACCAAAAGTAAATGAAGAGGTATATTTTAAGTTAGTAGACGATTGTTTTAAAATGAAAAGAAAAACCCTAAAGAATAACTTAGGGTCAGATAGATATAATAAAATAGAACCTATTCTTATAAAAAATGGACTAACTCCTAATGTTAGAGCAGAAGAATTATCTGAAGATATATTTGTTGAAATAGCAAATTATCTAAGATAATTTTTTTATTGCTCTAATTAATTTAGAATGAACTACCAATCTTTTACTTGAACTATGGCATGTAGATAAAGTAAGTATATTGTCATTAGTAGAAATGCTAGTTTTAAAATTATGTCTACTTCTTCCAGTGATAGTATCTATAAACTCTTGATGTTTATCATTACTTGCAAAACTTGTAGTTAAATAGTAAGATTCATCTTCTATGGTATATATACTAAAAATTTGAAATAAATAACTATAATTATCTGTTGCTAATTTTATTATGTGATTATCAGTGTTATTTAACCAGCTGCTATTTAAAAGATTACTTAATGAGCCAAACATTGATTTATTCTTCATCTTATGACCATATATAATTGTGTTATTACTTAAATTATTTAAATCATTCCTGTAGTCAGCAAATATCCATCCAGCTTTATTAGATTTTTTCAAGAAATCATGATTTAAATAATAATCATTTGAATTTGCTTTAACAACTGGATAATTAACGTTTGTTCCCTCAACTTGTATCCATCCAACAGTTTCATTATTTTCTTCTTTTAATTTTGAAATATCAACATCTATCAAAGCAACATCTTTATATTTCCAATATAGAGAATCTTTTTGAATATCACTAGGTTCTGTAACTTCTCCTTCATCTACTATTGGATTTATTTCAACTTTGTTAAGAATATCATTTTCTATTTTGTTGGCATTACTTGTATCACGTAACCATTCATATATTTTAAAACTTGAGAATAACAATAGACCTAGAAGAATTACGATTACAAAGTTAGTTAGAATACGATCATATTTCTTTTTTAATCTTAGTTTCTTCTTTCCTTCTTTCATAATATATCATCCTCAATATAAATTCTAACATAAATTTATAATAAATAAAAACAAAACTCCGATGGCAACATCTGTTGCTACTAGTTAGTGTTATTATTTTTTTTAATAACATATAATTTACTGGTGATGTTATGGACATAAATATAAACGATTATGTAACAAGGAATAGCTATAATAATGATACTATATTTAAGGTAATTAATATTAAAGACGGCATTTATTATTTAAAGGGTGTTGAAGTTCGTCTCTATGCAGATAGTTATTTAAGTGATTTAAAAAAGTGTTTAGATTATAAAGAAGATAATTTTGAAGATAGCAGAAAAAGTAAAATTGAAATAAAGGATGAATATTTTTATTTACCAGGGAAAGTTTTACATATAGATGGTGATGATGAATATTTAGAAAGATGTTTAAAGTTTTATAAAAAAATGAATGTATTTGCAATTGGTAAGAAGATTAGAGAAGAAAGTATATATGAACAAATTGGAAGTCTTTTAAAGGAATATAAACCAGACATAGTCATTATTACTGGGCATGATGCCTATTATAAGAAAAAAGGAAATAAAAATGATATTAATAATTATAAGAACACAAAAAATTTTATTAAAGCAATAAATATAGCAAGGAATTATGAAAAAAGCCATGAAAAATTGGTAATCATAGCTGGAGCATGTCAAAGTGATTATGAAGAATTGATTAAAGCAGGTGCAAATTTTGCATCTAGTCCAAAGAGAGTTAATATTCATGCATTAGATCCGGCCATTATAGCAGTATCTATTGCCTTAACTGAAAGAAATAAAGATATTAACTTAAAGGAAATATTAGATAAAACTAAGTATGGTTCTGATGGAATGGGAGGAATAGTAACTAGAGGTTTAATGTTTGTGGGGTATCCCAGAGAATGAATATAGATTTAGTTAGAAATGAAATAAATAATAATATTGATAGAGAGGTTTTAATCACTGTTTATGGTTTGAGAAATAAAATTAAAAAGTATAAAGGAACTCTATATAAGACATATCCCAATATTTTTTCTATTATAGATAATGGGGTGGAAAAGAGTTTTTCTTATAACGATTATATAATTGGAGACATTAAAATAAAATATTTATAAATTAGTTGAAAAAAGTATTGTCTTGTTTTAAAATATAAATAGGTTGTGAAATCAAGATAGGAGTGGTAATATGGAGATTACAAAAGTACGCGTTCACAAAGTAGATAGAGAGGATTCAAGACTTAAAGGTTATGCAACTGTAACTATTGATGATTGCTTTGTTATAAGCAACATTAGAATAATTGAAGGAGCAAATAGATTATTTTGCGCAATGCCTAGTCGTAAAGTAAGTGATGATAAATTTGAAGATATAGTTCATCCAACTAATTCTGAAACTAGAGAAATGTTTGAAGCAAAAATACTAGAAGAATATAATAATCCAAGTGAAGAAAATTAGCCAAGTGCTAATTTTTTTAATTCCTGCATATTATCTACTAGGAGGAATAATGGATAATAGAGTAGATAATAATAATTATGGTAATCAAGAAATAAGAGTGGTAGATAGAGGAATAATAAGTTTAAGTGGTATTAGTAAGATAGATAGTTTTGACGATCAAGAGTTTATTATGGAATCTAATATGGGATTAATAGAGTTGAAGGGTAAAAAATTAGAGTTAGTAAGATTAGATACTCATGATGGAAATGTAAAAATTAGAGGCATTTTAGATAGTATTAGTTATATTGATACTAAAAAGAATAAAGATGAAAGTATATGGACTAAAATATTTAAATAATGAGTGCTTCCATTCAATTATTATCATTTCTATATTCTTCTATCTATGGATTAATTTTTTCCTTATTAACTATATATAACTATAAAATAACTAACAAATTAAAGCCAATTATTAAAAACAGTATCACTTCCATCTTTGTTCTTGACATGATTGTCATATATTCATTAATAATGTTTTACATAAATAATGGTTATTTTCATATATATTATTTAGGAACAACAGCTATATCATTTCTTTTAGGGCTATTATTATACAAAAAACATAGTAAAATTGTTGTAAATCGCTTATTAAGCAAATTGAAAAAGTAATAGACTTATGCTAACATTCATAGTGAAATAGGATGATTAGGATGAAAACTAGCAGGAAAGAAAAGAAACGATTATTAATTATTACTGTAGCAATTGTTACTTTGCTAGTTGTTTTAGTTGGCAGTGTTTATAAGGATTGGCAACAAATATTAAAAAATAGACAGTTAGAGGTTGAATTAACAAGTAAATATAATACTTTATTAGATAATGAAGAAAAACTAAATGCTGAAATTACAAAATTACAAGATGATGAATATCTTGCAAGATATGCTAAAGAAAAGTATATGTTATCTAGAGAAGGAGATACAATTATAAAAATGGATTAAAACCTAGAAATAGGTTTTTTTATGTGATAATAATATCTATTAAACCGAACGCTAAAGCTTCTTTAGCATCCATAAAATTATCCCTTTCAGTCTCTTTTTCAATTTGCTTTTCACTTTTATTTGTTGCTTTAGCTAATATTTTATTTAATTTGTTCTTTATTCTTATTATTCTATCAGCTGCTATTTTAATATCGGTAGCTTGTCCCTCAATTCCACCAAGCGGTTGATGAATCATTATTTCTGAATTTGGAAGAGAACATCTTTTACCGGTGGTGCCATTAGCAAGTAAAAAAGCTCCCATACTTGCAGCTAAACCAATGCATATTGTTCTAACATCACTTTTAATATAATTCATTGTATCCAAAATGGCCATCCCACTTGTAATTGAACCGCCTGGGCTATTTATATATAAAAATATATCATTGTGATTTAAACTATCCAAATATAGTAATTCAGATATTATAATACTAGATACAGAGTCATTAATTTCACCAGTTAAGAAGATGATTCGATCGTTTAACAAACGAGAATACAAATCGTATGCGTATTCTCTCGAATTGTTCTTTTCTAAGACAGTAGGAATTATGTTCATATATTCACCTATAAATATAATATAAAAATATTGAACTTTTTATTCAAAAAAGAATAAATTTGTGTTAAACTATCTATAGTAAAGGGTTAGGCTAATGGAGAATATAAAGATTACATACAATGGTGAAAGTAAAGAAATAAAAAAGAATACAACTTACTACGAAATTAGTAAAACTTTTAATTTGGGCAAAAATATCTTAGCAGTTAAAATAAAAAACGAGGTTTTTTCTTTACAAGAGGTAGCACTTGCAGATGCTGAAGTAGAGTTTATAGACTTACATGATTTAATAGGAAATAAAATATATAAAAGTGGACTAGAGTTTATTTTTGAAGTAGCACTAAAAACATTATTTCCGGATTTAGATATTACTTATCAACACAGTGTTCCTAAAGGATTCCTAGGTGAAGTAACTGGAGATAAAATTCTTACTCAAGAAGATTTATCCAAAATTAAAGAAATGATGGCTAGAATAGTAAATGATAATATTAAGTTTAAAAAATTAAATATTAAGAAAAAAGAAGCAATTCAGTTCTATCACAAAATCAAACAAGTAGAAAAGGAACAAAATATTCAAAATATATCTGATAAAGTTGTTACTTTATATGAATTGAAAGGGTTCTATAATTATTATTATAATGATATGCCATATTCTACTGGAAGTATTACTAAATATGAAATTATTTTCTTAGGTAGAAATAGATTTGTTTTTATGATTCCAGGGAAGTCAAAAAATGGTCAAATTCCGGAATATGTTCATTACGATAATATTATAAATTCATTTTTAGTTGGTAAAAATTGGTTAGAAAGATTGAATATGAAATACGCTACTTCAATCAATCAAACCATAGGAAATGGCAAGATTAAAGATTTTATAAAATCTTGTGAGTTAGTATTTAATATGAATGTGGCGAAAGCTGCAGATGAAATATACAATAATAAGAATATTAAGTTTGTTTTAATAGCTGGACCATCATCAAGTGGTAAAACTACTACAACAAAAAGACTATCATCTTATTTTCTTGCTCAAGGATATGAACCAATATGTTTATCTATAGATGATTTCTTCTTAGAAAGAGATGAGACTCCTAAAGATGAGAATGGTAAATATGATTTTGAATCATTAAGTGCTATAGATATAGAATTATTTAATAATGTACTTAGTGACTTATTAAATGGAAAAAAAGCAAACATTCCTCAATATAATTTTATAACTGGAAAAAAAGAGTTTAATGATAATTATTTAGAATTAAAAGATAATGGAATAGTTTTAATAGAAGGATTACATGCTTTAAATGATGATTTGCTACCATCAGTTGATCCTAGTTTAAAATACAAAATATATTTAAGTCCATTTATTCCTTTAAATATAGATCGTCATAATTATATTTCTACTGTTGATTTAAGATTACTTAGAAGAATAATTAGAGATAATAGAACTAGAGGATACAATGTTAATAAAACAATTGAATCATGGCAAAGAGTAAGAAATGGCGAAGAAAAAAATATTTTTCCATTCATTCATCAAGCAGATATTATTATTAATACAGCGCTTCCATATGAAATTGGAGTAGAAAAAGTATTTGCTGAACCATTACTTCGTTCAATTAATGTTAATAGTCACTATTATGAGGAAGCTAGAAGGTTATTAAATTTCTTAAAGCCATTCTATCCTATTCCTGGAGAGTATGTTACTAATGATTCTATTATAAGAGAGTTTATAGGAGGTAATAATGATTAGAGTTGCAATAAATGGTTTTGGTAGAATTGGCAGAATTGCCTTTAGAGAAATATTAACTTCAAAGGATTTTGATTTGATTGCAGTTAATAGCACTAAAGACGCTGAAGAATTATCATATCTTGCAAAATATGATTCAGTTCATCGTTCTTTTCACGAAGATTTAATAAGTTTTGACGAAGATAATATTATTATTGCAGGCAGAAAAAAAATTAGAGTATTTACTGAAAAAGATCCAGAAACTTTACCTTGGAAAGATTTAGGAATAGATTTAGTTTTAGAGTGCACAGGTTTATTTACTTCTTTAGAAGATGCAAAAAAACACATTACTGCCGGAGCAAAAAAAGTTTTGATATCAGCTCCAGGTAAAGGAGAAATGAAAACAATAGTTTATAATGTAAATGATAATATATTGGATGGAACAGAAGAAGTTGTTTCTGCCTCTAGCTGCACCACAAATTGTCTAGCTCCAGTTCTAAAAGTAATAAATGATAACTATGGAATAGAAAAAGGATTTATGACTACCATTCATGCGTATACATCTGATCAAAACACTTTAGATGGAACTCATAAAAAGGGAATTTTATCTCGTAGGGGAAGAGCTTCAGCACTAAACATTGTTCCGGCATCTACCGGGGCAGCATCATCTATAGGTAAAGTTATACCTGAGTTAAATGGGAAAATGGATGGTATGGCCTTAAGAGTTCCTACTCCAGATGGTTCTTTGATAGATGTAACACTAGAATTAAAAAGCGATGTTTCAGTCGACGATATAAATAATACTTTCTTTAATAATCAAAATGAAACAATTAAAGCTACGAAAGATCCTATTGTATCATCTGATGTTATCGGGTCACGTATCGGAGCTTTAGTAGATACACTTTTAACAAAAGAAGTTACTGTCGATGGCAAAAAGCTTTATAAAATAATCGCTTGGTATGATAACGAATTGGGATACACAGTTCAAATGCTAAGAACTGCCAAGAGAATGTTTAAATGAGAAGTTTGATAACTTCTTTTTTTATATTTCGAAAAAAATATGTTAAAATTAAAATGGTGATGATATGAAAGCATTGAGTGAATCAACCATAACTAATAAAAAAGTTTTATTAAGATGTGATTTTAATGTTACATATAAAGACGGGACAATTATAGATGATAGTAAAATTCAAAAAAGTTTAGAAACTATTAAGCACCTTTTAGATAATAATAATAAGGTAATAATATTTAGCCATTTAGGTAGAGTTAAAACTGAAGAAGATAAAGCAAATAATAGTTTAGCTATAGTGTATGAATATTTAAAAGATTATATTGAGTTAGAATTTATAAATAATCCTTTAGATTTATCCAAAGTAACGGACGTTACCAACTGCAATTGTTTTCTTGTAGAAAACACAAGATGGACTGATGTCCCTGAAAAAAAAGAAAGTGTAAATGACTTAGATTTGGCTAAATATTGGGCTAGTTTTGGTGATGTGTTTGTAATAGATGCTTTCGCGTCTTTACACAGGGCTCACTCATCAACTGCTGGAATAAGTAAATATTTGCCAACCTATTATGGTTTTTTAGTTGAAAAGGAATTAAATAATCTTGAGCCATTAGTTAATAACGAATTACATCCATTTATAGTTATAATGGGTGGCGCAAAAGTAGATGATAAAATTAAAATAATTGAGAGTATCTTAAAGAAGTGTGATAAATTAATCTTAACTGGGGGTATTCTTAATACATTTTTGAAAGTGTCTGGAAAAAATGTGGGCCAAAGTTTGGTTAGCAAAGAAGAGGATGTTTTAGAAAGTGTTAGAAGAGTTTTAAATAATAATAAAGAAAAATTGTTCTTCGGAGATAAGTTTGTTATCAAAAGAAACGGGGAGATTCTAACTGTTTCTCTAAAAGATATTCAAGATGGAGATATTATATATGATAATATTCCTAATTTATTAGATATATTAAATGATGGTAAAATTATCTTTTACAATGGCACATGCGGTAAATATGAAGAAAAAGAATATGAGTTTGGAACTTTGCAATTATTAAAAGATTTAAATGATACAAGTGCCTCTGTATTTATTGGTGGAGGAGATACTGTTGGAGCCACAATTAAGTTTGGATATAAAGATAGCTTTAAATATTTATCCAGTGGTGGCGGTGCCACCTTGGAGTATGTAGCCTTCGGGAGTTTGAAAGCATTAGATTGGATAAAAGAAAATGGTGTTGAAAACTAAATAGTTTTCAACATTTTTATTTATTTCACAATTCGACAACCATTGACATTATTTGACGAAACTTGTCAAAACTTCCTATGGCTTTTTGTCAAATATTCTTTTATAATTAATTTACAAGCAGTACAAAAATTTATTTTTAAAAGGAGAAAATGATGAAAAATAAGATTAATACTTTAGTTATTGATAGCAATGAATCATTAGCTAAAGGAATTGAGAAGTATTTTAGCAGTCATGAAGTAATTAATGTAGTAGCTTGTTTAAATGATGGAGAGGAAGGTCTCCAATATATATTAAATAATTATACTAGAATAGATATTATTATAATGGATTTAATATTACCTAAATTAGATGGTTTATTTATACTTCAAGAGTTAGAAAGAAGAAGTATAAAAAAGGATATAATTATTGTTACTAGTTTTAAAGATGATGATGTAATGGATGAGGCTAATAAATTTGGTGTCGATTATTACATGTTGAAACCAATTAATTTCCTTAATCTAGAAAAGAGGATTTTAGGTATTAATGCCAAAGAAAGGAAAGAATTAATATTTAATCAAGAGGCAATAATAGTTAATTTGCTACATAAATTAGGTATACCTTCACACATAAGAGGCTATCAATATATAAAAACAGGCATAGCCATAGTGTTAAGTAACCAACAAATGATATCCTATGTTACCAAAGAAATATATCCAGAGATAGCCAAGAAGTATAATACAACTGCGACTAGAGTTGAAAGGTCAATTAGGCATGCCATTGAGGTTAGTTGGACAAGAGGAGATATTAATCTAATGGAAGAAATATTTGGTAATAGTTTAGATATTAATAGAGATAAACCAACTAACGCTGAATATTTATTAACCATAGCCGATAGGCTAAGATTAAATCAAAGATTAGTCTATAATTAAATTACAAAAAATTGTAATTTTTTTTTGATTATGGTATAGTAATTTCAAGGTGATAGTGTGAAAAAAATTTTAACTATTATACTAGACGGATTCGGCTATAGAGAAGAAACGGCTGGAAACGCCATAAGAAACGCAAATATGACCTGTTTTAATGGGTTATGGGAAGAATACCCACATTCACTTTTAAAAGCCTCAGAAGAGGCTGTAGGTCTTAAAAAAGGCCAATTTGGTAATAGTGAAACAGGGCATCAGACAATTGGTGCTGGAAGATTAATTAAACAAAACGAAACTTTGGTTGATGAGTTTTTAGATAGTCCAGTTGAAGAGAACCCAACATTTCAGGATTTACTTGAAAAAAAGGATAAAAATGTGCATATCATGGGGCTCTGTAGTGATGGAAATGTTCATGCAGGTATAGATGATTTTATTAAACTATATAATATATTAGTTCAAAAAGGATTTAAGAAAATTCATTTTCATCTAATTACTGATGGTAGAGATACCAAAGAAACAGATGCAGTTAAGTATATTAAACAAATAGAAGAAGAAATAAAAAAATTTAACATTGGTTCTATTGCAAGTATATGTGGTAGATATTATGCAATGGATAGGGATCACAACTATGATAGAACTCAAAAATATTATGAGTTAGTTACTAGAGGAGTAGGAATTCAAACTACAGATTATGAAAGAATCATAAATATGATGTATGAAAGAAAGATAACTGATGAATTTCTAAACCCTATAATACTGGATAGTTCTGCAACAATAAAAAATGGCGATGTCCTTATTTGGATGAATTATCGGGCTGATAGGGCTAAACAAATAATATCGACTTTTGTTAATCCATCAGAAATACCATTTAGAACTTATAATATGGAAGATGTTGAAGTATATAGTTTCTTAGTTATAGATGAGAATATTCCAACAAAAGTATTTATAAAAGAAGAAAATGTTAATAACCCTTTAGGTATATATTTATCTAAGTTAGATTTAACTCAAGCAAGAATTGCTGAGACAGAAAAATTTCCTCATGTTACATATTTCTTTGATGGAGGATTTAATGGTAAAATACCTAAGTGTTCTACTTTTCATATCCCATCACCTGAAGTAAAGACATATGATTTAAAACCGGAAATGAGCGCGGTAGGAGTTACAAAGAAAGTTATTGAATGTATGATTCAAGATTATGATTTTATCTTAGTTAACTTTGCTAATCCGGATATGGTTGGACATACGGGAGTATTTAACGCAGCAGTTAACGCCTGTAAGGCAGTGGACTTATGCTTAAATAAAATAATAGAGAAAGCAGAAGAAAACTTTTATAAGGTAATAATCTTAGCAGATCATGGAAATGCAGATATAATGTTTGATGAGGAAGGTAATAAAGTTACAACTCATACTTTATCTAAAGTGCCATTCATTATAATGGATAAGAATGTATCTCTAAAAAAAGAAGGGGACTTAACTAATGTTGCTCCAACTATACTTGAGTATATGGATATAGCAGTCCCAGAAGAAATGAAGGAAACCGATATATTATTGGTTAAATAATATTTATATATAGAAAAGGAGTTTGATAGTATGGAAGAGAATAATGTAAATATTGTTCAAAATAATAATAATCCAGTGGAAGTGGTCAGTCCGGTGGAACCAGTTAATATGACTAATCCAAAGAATAAGAAAGGACTATTAATAGGACTTGGAATAGCAATCGTGGCTTTGGTTGCCTTAGTGGTGTGCTATTTCCTATTATTTAAAGGGAATGGTTCACCTAAAGTGATTTATTCAAATATAATTGATAGAATCGCTAGTGAAGCAAAAAACTCAATTAAGAGTGCAGAAATGTTTGTAGAAAAACCTAGTAGTGTTGATTTTGATATTAAACTTAACTTTAATTCAACTAGTTCTGATTATAAAGCAATCACAGATTTAATTAACAAAATGAATATCAAAATGAACACAGAGTTAGACTATAAAAACAAATTAGCTAATGTTAATTATGATATAAAGTATAATAATAAGGAGTTGCTTAAGGCTTTAGTAGTTCTAAACAATCAAGATATGTATATAAAGAGTGATGATTTATATAGTAAAGCGCTAAAACAAAGTTCAGAAGAATTAAAAATGATTTGGGAAGTATATAACTTAGATGATTATGAAGTATTAATAGATGAAATTTCTAAGACTATAAAGAATAATCTTCAAGATAAATACTTCACTGTATCAAATGATGGAGCACTTAAGAAAGTAACATTAACTATGGATGGTCAAAATAAAATTGAATTTGAATCAAATATATTAGATGATTTAAGCAAAAATGAAAAAGTGTTAACAACTGTTGGAAAACTTACTAATAAGACAGTTGAAGAAGTTAAAAATGATATTTTAGAATCTAAAAACAGTTTAACTGTAGAAGAATATAACCTAGTAGTTAATGTTTGGACTAAGGGGTCAAAAGACGTTGAAAAAATATCAATAAAGGAAAGTGAAACAGAAATTGTTCTAGAAAAGAATAATGATAAATATGACATTAATGTTAATATGAATGGAGAATTTGTTACAATTGGAACTTTAACAATGAATAATAATACTTTTGCAATTAACATCGATTATAATGGATTAAAATTAGGTTATTCAATTACTAGAAATGGTAAAAACGAAAGTGGTTCAATAGATATGGACTTCATGGGTGTAAAACTAAATATGAAAATGGAAGGAAACGATCAAAAGGGTGAAGCAACAATGTCACTTGTAACAAATGAAGTTTCCGGAAATATTAAGATGTCATATACAATGAAGCCTATTAGTGGAGTATCTACAAAAGAATTTGCGGACTATGTGGATGTTGATAAAATTGATGATAATACTTCATTAGAAATAATGCAAAACTTATCTAAAAAAGAAGGATTTGTATCATTATATCAAGATATAAACAAACTAAGTCCATATGCCAATTCATTTACTTATTAATTAAAATTCCCTCAGGGGAATTTTTTTATGCAATGAAATGTTGGGTTAACAAGAAAAATAGTTAATTTTAGGGTTGCTTTTCATATAATTAGTGTGATATAATCATATTCGTATGACTGCGATGATGCGCGAGGTTGCTGATACGCTAGGATAAGTTGGTAAAATTATCTCTAGTTAACCCAGGGAATTCGAGTGGAGCAAGTCTATACTAGATATAGGCGAAAGGAGGACATGGAAATGTCAAATAACAGGGTGAGAATCAACTTAAAAGCATATGACCATAGATTATTGGATGCAGCTGCTTTAAAAATAGTTGATACTGTTAAGAGAACTGGTGGCGAGGTATCTGGCCCAGTACCACTTCCGACAGAAGTTGAAAAGTGGACAGTTTTAAGAGCGGTTCACAAATATAAGGATTCACGTGAGCAATTTGAAAGAAGAACTCATAAGAGACTTATAGATATTAAAAATCCTAGTAAGGAAACAGTTGATGCTTTAACTCATTTGGATTTACCAAGTGGTGTTGATATCGATATTAAATTATAGTAAGGAAGGAAATGAAAATGAAAGGAATCTTAGGACGCAAAGTTGGAATGACTCAAGTATTTACCAAAGATGGTAAATTAATTCCTGTAACTGTAGTTGCTTGTGAACCAAATGTAGTTATGCAAGTTAAGACAGTTGAAAAAGATGGTTACAATGCAATTCAACTTGGCGTAGTAGACAAAAAAGAAAATCGTGCTAATAAAGCTGAAAAAGGCAAAGCACAAAAAGCAAACACTAATCCTAAGCGCTTCTTAAAAGAAATTAAAGACGCTGCAGGGAATTATAATGTTGGCGACAAAATTGGAGTAGATATTTTTGAAGTTGGAGAAATAGTAGATGTTACTGGAACTTCAAAAGGAAAAGGCACACAAGGTGTTATTAAAAGACACAATCAATCACGTGGTCCTATGGGACATGGTTCACATTATCATAGAAGACCAGGTTCAATGGGAACAATGTTACCAAAGAGAGTTTTGAAAGGTAAAAAGTTACCTGGACATATGGGTGTTGAAACTGTAACAGTTCAAAATTTAGAAATTATTGAAGCTAATACTAATGATAATTACATTTTAGTAAGTGGTAATGTTCCAGGAGCTAAAGATGCATTAGTGCTTATTAAAGAAGCAAATAAGAATTCTAAAAAAGCAAAAGCTAAAGAAATAATTTCTTATGAAGAAGAAACAGTTGTTGATCAAGTTGAAGAAGTTACTGAAAATGTAGAAGTCGAATCAACTGAAGCTGTCGAAGAAAAAGAACAAGTTGTTGTTGAAGAAGCTAAAGCAGAAGAAACTCCAGAAGAAAGTAAGGAGGAAGCATAATGGCAAAAGTAAGCGTTAAGAACGTTAAGGGCGAAGCTGTAAAAGATTTAAATCTTGAAAGTTCAGTTTGGAATGTTGAAGTTAGTGATGATGCATTAAAGAAAATGATTAGATTACAACTAGATAGTATGCGTCAAGGGACAAGAAAAACTAAAACAAGAGCAGAAGTATCTGGTGGCGGTAAAAAGCCTTGGAAACAAAAAGGAACAGGACGTGCTCGTCAAGGTAGTATCAGAGCTACTCAATGGCGTGGTGGCGGAATTGCTTTTGGTGTTAATCCTCGTGACTACTCTTTTAAAATTAACAAGAAGGAAAGAGTTTTAGCATTAAAGAGTGCTTTAACATATAAAGTTAAAGAGAAAGCCTTACTAGTTTTAGATAAAATTGAATTAAAATCTTTAAAAACTAGTGAAATAACTAAAATATTAGATAATTTAAAATTATCTGGAAAAGTTATATTTGTTACAAATGATGAAAACGAAAATTTATATATGGCTACAAGAAACTTAGGAAATATCTTAGTTCTTATGGCAGATGAACTTAATTGTTATGATTTAGTTAATGCTGATATGTTAGTTGTTACTGAAGATGCAGTTAAGAAAATTGAGGAGGTGCTTAAATAATGAAACATTATAGTGATATTATTATAGCGCCAGTTATTACTGAAAAATCTATGGCAGAAAGACAAAATAATGTATACATCTTTAAAGTAGCTAAAAATGCAACTAAAGATGAAATCAAGTTCGCTATAGAAGAAGCATTTAAGGTTAGTGTTAAGAGCGTTAATACTTTAAATACTAAATCAAAAAGACGTAGAGTTGGTAAATATGCAGGTAAAACTAAAACTTATAAAAAGGCTATAGTTACCTTAAAAGATGGCTCTACAATAGATTTATAGGAGGATATATTATGGCAATAAAACATTATAAACCTACAACTAATGGTCGTAGAGGAATGACTTCACTTTCTAATGAAGAAATTACTGTAAGTAATAATCCTACTAAATCTTTAGTTAAAAAGGTAAATAAAACTGGTGGAAGAAATAATCAAGGTAAGTTGACTGTTCGTCATATTGGTGGCGGTTCAACCAAAAAATACCGTGTTATTGATTTTAAAAGAAATAAAGTTGATGTTACAGGTCTTGTTGCATCAATAGAATATGATCCAAATAGAAATGCAAATATTGCTTTAATTAACTATCGTGATGGTGAAAAAAGATACATTATTGCACCTAATGGATTAAAAGTTGATATGATAATTGAAAATGGTGAAAAGGCAGATATCAAAGTTGGTAATGCTTTACCATTAGCAGCTATACCAGTTGGAACTATGGTTCACTGTGTAGAATTAAAACCTGGTAAAGGAGCTGAATTATGTCGTGCTGCTGGAACTAGTGCTCAAATACTAGGACGTGATGGCAAATATGTTATAGTTCGTTTACAATCAGGTGAAACAAGAAAGATATTAGGAACTTGTATTGCAACAATTGGTGTTGTTGGAAATGAAGATGCTAATTTAGTTAATTTAGGAAAAGCTGGAAGAAAAAGACACATGGGTATTAAACCTACTGTTCGTGGTAGCGTAATGAATCCTAACGATCACCCTCATGGTGGTGGAGAAGGACGTGCACCTATAGGTCGTAAGAGTCCAATGACTCCTTGGGGTAAACCAGCCCTTGGTCATAAAACTCGCAAATCTAAAAAAGCTTCTGAAAAATTAATTATTAGTAGGAAGAAATAAATAGGAGGATAATATGGCAAGAAGTTTGAAAAAAGGACCTTATGTTGAAGAATCATTATTAAAGAAGGTTCAAAAATTAAATCAAGATAATAAAAAGACAGTAGTTAAAACATGGTCTAGAAGAAGCACAATATTTCCTGAATTTGTAGGTCACACTATTGCAGTTCATAATGGAAAAGATTTTATTCCTGTATATATAACTGAAGAAATGGTTGGACATAAATTAGGTGAGTTTGCTTTAACTCGTAAATTCAATGGTCATGGAGGTAGTAAATAATGGAAGCTTATGCAATTCATAAAGGTGCAATTATTAAACCTAGATTAGCAAGAATGACTATGGATTTAATAAGAGGAAAAGATGTTAAGACTGCTAAATCTATTTTAGAGACTACAAATACTAAAGCAAGTAGATTAATCTTAAAAGTATTAAATTCGGCAGTAGCTAATGCTACAAATAACCTAGGATTAAAAGAAGATGATTTAGTTATTAAAGAATGTTTTGTTAATCCAGGAACAATACTAAAAAGAATTCAATTTGCTAGCCGTGGTAATGTTGATAGACATGACAAGAGAACTAGTCATATCAAAGTAGTAGTTACTGATAACAAAAATGAGGAAGGAGATGCTAAATAATGGGACAAAAAGTTAATCCTGTTGGATATCGTTTAGGTGTTAATAAAGATTGGGAATCTCGTTGGTATGCAAAAGAAGACTATGCAACTAAGTTAAACAACGACATAAAGATTCGTGAATACATTCTAAAGAATCTAAAAGAAGCATCAATCTCTTCAGTAGTTATAGAAAGAAAGAAAAATAGAGCTGATGTAACAATCAAAACCGCTAAACCTGGTGTAATTATAGGTCGTGGTGGAGAAGATATTGATGCTCTACGTAAGAAAATTTCTAAACTTGTTAAAGAAGAAGTATTTATTAACATAGTTGAAGAAAAGAATCCAAACTTAAATGCAAAATTAGTTGCAGATAATATTGCAATGCAAATAGAAAACCGTGCTCCATTTAGATCTGCTCAAAAGAGAGCTATTAGAGACACTATGAAGGCTGGAGCAAAAGGAATTAAAACTTTAGTATCTGGAAGATTAAATGGTGTTGAAATGGCTAGAAGTGAAGGATATACTGAAGGAACAGTTCCTCTACATACAATTAGAGCAGATATTGATTTTGCTCAAAGCGAAGCTAATACAACATATGGAAAAATCGGTGTAAAAGTATGGATTTACAAAGATGAAATATTACCAGCTAAGAAAAGCGTAAAAAAGGAGGCGACTCAAAATGTTGATGCCAAAAAGGACTAAATATAGAAAGTCGCATAGATTAACATATGATGGTCATGCTAAGGGAAACACAACACTAACTAAAGGTGATTATGGATTAATGGCTTTAGAAGGAGCTTGGGTATCAGCTAGACAAATTGAAGCTGCCCGTATTGCAATGACTCGTTATATGAAACGTGGTGGAAAAGTATTTATCAATATTTTCCCACATTTACCAATAACTAAGAAACCATTGGAAACTCGTCAAGGTAAAGGAAAAGGTGGAGTTGACCAATATGTTGCTGTAGTTAAAGAAGGTAAAATTATGTTTGAAATAACAGAAGTTACTGAAGATATAGCAAGAGAAGCTTTAAGACTTGCATCTCATAAACTTCCAATCAAATGTAAGTTTGTTAAAAAGGATGGTGAATAATAGTGGATATTAAAGATATTAGAAAGTTATCTGATGCTGATTTAAAGAAAAAGATTACAGAAACTAAAGAAGAATTATTCACAAAGAGAATGCAACAAGCAAATGGAACATTAGAACATCCTACAGAATTAAGAGTTTTAAGACATGATGTTGCAAAGATGAAAACTGTTCTTAAAGAAAGAATGTTAGATGGAGGTAAGAAATAATGGCAAATAGTATTCAAGAATTAACGGGAAAAGTTGTAAGTGATAAGAACGAAAAAACTATTACTGTTTTAGTTGAAACTTATAAACGTCATCCTCTATATAATAAACGTGTTAAATACTCTAAAAAGTATTCAGCACATGATGAAAAAAATGAAGCAAAAGTAGGAGATACAGTTAGAATAAGAATGACTAAACCATTATCTAAAACAAAGAGATATGAGTTAGTTGAAGTTATTCAAAAAGCTGTAATCCTTTAGGAGGTCACTTATGGTTAGTCAAGAATCAAGATTAAAAGTAGCTGATAACACTGGTGCTCGTGAACTACTAGTTATTAAAGTAGTTGGAGGCAGCAGAGTTAGAAGCGGTAATATTGGTGATGTTGTTATTGGAACAGTAAAGAAAGCTATTCCTAACAGTCCAATTCCTAAGGGAAAAGTTGTAAAAGCTGTTATAGTTCGATCTGTTGAAGGTGTTAGAAGAGCAGATGGTTCTTATATTAAGTTTGATGACAATGCTTGTGTTCTAATTAGAGAAGATAAGAGTCCAATTGGAACTAGAGTATTAGGTCCAGTAGCTAGAGAATTAAGAGAAAAAGATTATATGAAAATCGTATCTTTAGCTCCTGAGGTTTTATAGGAGGATCTATGAAGATAAAAGTTAATGACAATGTAAAAGTTTTAGCCGGAAAAGATAAAGGTAAAACTGGTAAAGTTTTAAAGACTTTAAAAAATGAAAATAAAGTTGTTGTTGAAGGTATAAATATCTCAAAGAGACACACTAAACCTAGAACAAATAATGATAAGGGAGGTATTTTCGATATAGAAATGCCTATCCATGTATCAAATCTTAAAAAAATAGATAGTAAAAAAGTAGATGAAAAAGTTGCTAAAGAAACAAAGAAAACTACTAAAAAAGTAGAATCTAAGACTGAAGCAAAAAAAGAGACCAAGAAATCTACAAAGAAAGCTAGTAAGTAGGTGAATTTATGAGTAACTTTAAAGAATTATATAATAAAGAAATAAAAAATAATCTAATGAAAGAATTTAAATATAAAAGTATTATGGAAGTTCCTAAATTAGATAAGATAGTTATTAATATGGGCGTTGGTGAAGGTTGCCACGATGTAAAATTCATCGAAGCTGCTCAAAAAGATTTAGAGTTAATTGCTGGTCAAAAAGCAGTTATAACAAATGCTCGTAAATCAATCGCTGGCTTCAAATTAAGAGAAGGTCAACCTGTTGGTGTTAAAGTAACACTAAGAGGAGAAAACATGTATAATTTTATGGAAAAATTAATTAAAATTGGTTTACCAAGAGTTAGAGATTTCCGTGGAGTATCAAGTAATTCATTTGATGGAAAAGGAAATTATACTTTAGGTATTAAAGAACAATTAATATTCCCAGAAATTGAATATGATAATGTTTATAAAATTCGTGGTATGGATATTGTATTCGTAACTACAGCAAAGAGTAATGACGAAGCTCGTGCATTACTAAAGGCATTTGGAATGCCATTTAAAGGTTAGGTGTAATTATGGCTAAGACAAGTATGAAAGTAAAAAACAAAAGAAAACAAAAGTTTTCTACTAGAGAATACACAAGATGTGAAAGATGTGGACGTCCTCATGGTGTCTTATCAAAATTCAAATTATGTCGTATTTGCTTTAGAGAACTTGCTAATAAAGGCCAAATACCTGGCGTAAAGAAATCTAGTTGGTAAGAAGGAGGAATAATATGTTTGTACAAGATAAGATAGCTGATATGTTAACTCGTATTAGAAATGCTAATATTATGAGATATCCTACTGTTGATGTTATTGGAACAAAGATGACTTTAGGTATAGCAGAAATATTAAAAAAAGAAGGTTACATAGAAGATTTTAATTATGAAAAGAATACTACTGGTGATACCTTGACATTAACACTTAAATATGGTGCTAAGAAAGAAAGAGTTATTACTGGTTTAAAAAGAATTAGTAAATCTGGATTACGTGTATATGCAAAAGCTTCAGAAGTTCCTCGTGTTCTTAACGGCTTAGGTATTGCTATTATCTCTACTTCAAAAGGTCTTATGACTGATAAAGAAGCTAGAGCAGCTAAGTTAGGAGGCGAAGTAATTGCCTATATATGGTAATTGATTATGAGTAGAATTGGTGAAAGAAAATTAACTATACCTACAGGTGTAGAAGTAACTGTTGAAGGTTCTTTAGTAACTATTAAGAGTTCAAAAGGATCATTAGAATTAAGAGTTAGCCCTTTAGTAGAAGTTAAAGTTGAAGACGGTGTTGTTAAGACTATTCAAAAGAAGCCTTCTAAAGAAGCTAATATTATGCAAGGAACTACAAACTCATTAATTGGAAGTATGCTAACAGGAGTATCAGATGGTTTTGAAAAAAGCTTAGAGGCTGTTGGTGTAGGTTATCGTTTCAATGTTCAAGGTAACAAAATAGTTGTTAGTGCCGGTTATAGTCATCCTGTTGAAGTTATCGTTCCTGATGGAATCAAGGTTGAACTTGTATCTAACACCGAAATAACTATTAAAGGAATTGATAAACAAAGAGTGGCTGAGTTTGCAGCAAACGTTCGAAAAATAAGAGAACCAGAGCCATATAAAGGCAAAGGTATTCGTTATAAAGGCGAATTTGTTCGTCGTAAAGAAGGAAAGAAAGCGGCTTAAGGAGGTAAAATATGATAAAGAAAGAATCTAGAAATGAAACTCGTTTAATTAGACATAAGAGAGTTAGAAAAAACATAAGTGGCACAAAAGAAATGCCAAGACTTAATGTTTTCCGTTCTAATCAAGAAATTTATGCTCAAGTTATTGATGATGTAACTGGAAATACTTTAGTATCGTCTTCAAGTCGTAGTCTTAAATTAAAAAACGGTGGAAATGTTGAAGCAGCAAAAACTGTTGGTAAAGACATTGCTGAAAAATGTAAGAAAGCAAAAATTAAAAAAGTAGTATTCGATCGTGGAGGATATTTATATCATGGTCGTGTAAGTGCTTTAGCAGATGCAGCTAGAGAAGCTGGATTAGAGATATAGGAGGACTTATGGAAAATAAAGATAATAAAGAAGTTAAGAAAACATTTAAAAGAAATAATGATACAAAAAAGAATTTATTAGAAGAAAAAGTAATCTCTATATCTAAGGTAACAAAGGTTACCAAAGGTGGTAGACATTTCCGTTTTAAAGCAGATGTTGCTGTTGGTAATAGAAAAGGACTAGTTGGTATTGGAACTGGTAAAGCAAATGAAGTATCTGAAGCTATTAAGAAAGCAATTCAAGCTGCAAACAAAAATGTAATTAAAATTGCATTAATAGATAATAGAACTATTCCACATGAAGAAACTGGAAAAGTTGGTAGAAGTGTTGTTTTACTTAAACCTGCTAAAGAAGGACGTGGAATCATCGCTGGTGGAGCAGCTCGTGCTGTTTTAGAATTAGCTGGTGTTAAAGATATAGTTGCTAAAAGTCTAGGAGCTAATACACAAATTAATGTTGCTAAATCAACTTTAGAGGCATTAAAGAGTCAAAGAACTCCAGAACATATTGCTGAACTTCGCGGTAAGAAAGTGGAGGAATTATAATATGAAATTAGAAAATTTACCAAAATCAAAAGAAACAAAAGTAAATAAAAGAGTTGGCCGTGGACCAGGATCTGGAATGGGTAAAACATCAACTCGTGGAGAAAATGGTCAAAAATCAAGAAGTGGAGCTTCAATTCCTGCTTGGTTCCAAGGTGGTCAATCTCCAATTTATAGAAGAATTCCAAAGAGAGGTTTTAATAATAAAAGATTTAGAACTGAATTTGCTACAATCAATCTAAGTGATTTAAATAAATTCTTCAAAGCTGGTGATGTTGTAACACCAGAAATATTAAATGAAAGAGGAATAATTAAGAAAAACTTAAGCGGTATTAAAGTTTTAGCTAATGGTAATTTAGATAAAAAATTAACTGTTAAAGCTCAAAGATTTTCTAGTAAAGCTGTTACTAAAATCGAAGATGCTGGTGGCAAAGCTGAGGTGATTTAGATGTTTCGTGGGTTTTCCCAACTTTTTAGTAAATCTAATAAAGATGTTAGAAAAAGAATATATTTTACACTATTTTGTTTAGGGTTATTTTGTTTAGGAACTACTGTAACAATACCTTGGGCTAGTAAAATATATCAAGATTTAGGTTTTTTAGAAATATTTAACCTAATGAGTGGTGGTGGATTACAAAACTTCTCAATCTTTGCTTTGGGAGTATCTCCTTACATTACTGCATCTATCATTACTGAGTTATTACAAATGGATATAATTCCTTATTTTAAAGAACTAAAAGACCAAGGTTATACTGGTAGACAAAAGATTAATAAGATAACAAGATATTTAGCTATTTTTCTAGGTTTTGTTCAATCTTATGCTTTATGTCTATTCTATATGAAATCCCTAGGAACTGGAGATATGATTAAGACAGCACTAGTTATGACTGCTGGAACTGCATTTTGTCTTTGGTTAGGTGATCAAATAACTAAAAAAGGATTAGGAAATGGTGCTTCAATGATAATCATGGCAGGTATTATTCAAAGTATGCCAAGAATATTTGTCGGAGCATATAATTCCTTTATTAATGGGGTATTTAAATTACCTTTGGGAATTACTTTATTTGTAGTATTTATATTAATTTATATATTGGTTTTAGTAGGTATTATATATATTCAATTAGCTGAAAGAAGAATACCTATTCAATATGCAAATAGAACAACAAGTGCTTATGGAGCAGAGCAAAGTTATTTGCCAATAAAGATTAACTCTGCTGGAGTTATTCCAGTAATATTTGCTCAAATATTACTAACTGTTCCATCAACCATCGTGGCTTTCACAAAAAAACAAGCCGCTATTGACTTTGTAAATAAATATATTGTTTATACAAGTAATACAGGATTAATATTATATTTAATCTTAATTATGTTCTTTGGATATTTCTATACCTTTATGGTAATGAATCCTGAAGAAATGAGTAAGAATTTAAATGAAAGAGGAGGTTATATACCTGGTATTCGTCCAGGAAATGATACTTCTAAATATATTAGTTCATCTCTAAGTAAATTAACTATAGTAGGTAGTTTCTTCCTAATGATTATAGCAGTCCTACCAGTTTTAATGAGTAAATATTCAAATCTATCTAGTAGTGTTACTATTGGTGGAACCGGATTATTAATCGTTGTTGGTGTTGCTATTGAATCATATAAACAATTAGAAAGTAGCTTACTTGCTAAAAGTTATAAAGAAAAGAGAAAAAGAATTAGATAATATGAAGAATTTAGTATTATATGCTCCACCTGCTGCAGGAAAAGGAACTATATGTGAATTATTAAAGAAGGATTTTAATTATAATGTTTTATCTATAGGTCAAGTTTTGAGAAATCAAAGAAATCCAGAAACTGAAGTAGGAAGAGCGATTATAGAATCGCAAGATAAAGGAGTTTTAACTCCCGATGATATAGTTTTAAAAGCATTAAAAGAAGAGTTAGCTAAGTTTGAAGGAAAAGCAATTATTATTGAAGGATATCCTAGAAACATAGAACAAGCTAAAATGCTAGATACTATTTTCGACAATTATATAGTTGTTAATTTGAGTGTTGAAAGGGAACTAGCTAAGAAAAGAACATTAGGTAGAGTAAATTGCCCTAAGTGTAATAAAATATATAATGTTTATTTTCAAGAATTATCTCCAAAGAATGGAGAAATATGTGATGTATGTGGTTCTAAATTGAACATTAGAAGTGATGATAATGAAGAATCATTTAATGTTCGTTATGATGTATATGAACAAAATGCACCAGCAATATTAGATTATTATAATAATAAAGGAATATTGTATGTTGTTGATTCAAAATCATCTGATTATGTATATAATCAAATAGAACCATTAATAAAGAATGCATAATAAACACTATAGAGAAGTGCTAAAGCGCTTCTCTACGGGTGTTATGTAAGGGTTTACATAGAGTGGAGAGTGATGATATGGTTGAATCCAAAAGAAATGATAAAATTGAAGTAGAAGGAAAAGTCGTTGAAGTCCTAAAGGGTAGTGATTACCTTGTTGAACTTCAAAATGGTCATACTGTAAAAGCCTACGTTTCTGGTAAAATGCGCATTAATATGATACGTATTCTACCAGGTGATACAGTTACAGTGCAATTATCGCCATACGACTTAACTAGAGGTATAATTACTTGGAATAAAAGGTAATTATAGATTATTAATACGTGGGATAATAAAAGAAATAATGGAGGGAATTTATGAAAGTTAGACCATCTGTAAAAAAGATATGTAAAAAATGTAAAATTATTAGAAGAAATGGACGTGTAATGGTTATCTGTGATAACCCTAAACACAAACAAGTTCAAGGTTAGGAGGATTTATGGCAAGAATTAAGAATATCGAATTACCAGGAGAAAAACATACTTGCATAGGATTAACTGCTATATATGGAATAGGACGTCCTTTAGCAAAAACAATTTGCAAAGATGCTGGTGTAGATGAAACAAAAAAAATTAAAGATTTAACTGATGATGAAGTTACTCGTTTACGTAAGGAAGTAGATAAATATACTGTTGAAGGAGATCTACGTAGAGACGTTCAAATGAGTATTAAAAACAAAATGGAAATTAATTGTTATGAAGGAGTTAGACACAAAAAAGGATTACCAGTTCGTGGTCAAAGAACTAATAGAAATGCTAAGACTCGTAAAGGTAAAGGAAAAGTTGTAGCTAACAAGAAAAAGGTTGGAAAGTAGAGGTTAACTTATGGCATATAATAGAAGAAAAAGAAAAATTAAGAAAAATATTCCAGAAGCAGAAGCTCATATTCATTCAACATACAATAACACAATAGTAACTATCTCTGATAAAGAAGGAAACGCAATTAGTTGGTCAAGTGCTGGAAGAATTGGTTACAAAGGAAGTAAGAAGAAAACTCCTTTTGCTGCTGGATTAACTGCTGAAGCTGCTGCTCAAGCTGCAATACTTGAAGGCGTTAAAAAAGTTGAAGTATATGTTAAAGGCTTAGGACCTGGACGTGAAAATGCTATTAGATCATTACAAAGTGCAGGATTGGAAGTAACAAGTATTATTGATGAAACTCCAATACCTCACAATGGATGTCGTCCACCTAAAAGACCAAGAAATTAATTTGAAAGAAAGGGATATTGGACTATGATAAAATTTGAAAAACCAGAGTACAAAATAACTGAATATCAAGAAAATAACCATTTTGGAAAATTTGAAATCGACCCATTAGAAAGAGGATTTGGAACAACTATTGGAAACGCATTACGTAGAGTTTTACTATCTAGTTTACCTGGTAGTGCTGTTACATCTATCAAAATTGATGGAGTATTACATGAATTTCAAAAAATTGAAGGTGTAGTTGAAGATGTTACAAGTATAGTTTTAGCTATTAAAAACTTAGTTGTAAAAAATCATACTAACGAAAAGAAGACTTTAAGATTATCTGCTAATGAAGAAGGAGTCGTTAAAGCTAGCATGATTACATTAGATCCAGATGTAGAAATAATGAATCCTGATTTAGTAATTTGTACACTTGTTGAAGGTGGAAAAATCGATATGGAAATGACTGTTGAAAATGGTCGTGGATATGTTGATGCGAAAGAAAATAAAAAGAGATTAGAAGATGCAGCAGTTGGAACAATTGCTATAGATTCATCTTATTCACCTATTGAATTAGTTAAATATGAAGTAGTAGATACTCGTGTTGGTCAAAATGAAAATTATGATAAGTTAATTATGGAAATATCTACAAACGGAAGTATTACTCCTGAAGAAGCTATGGCTTTATCTGCAAAGATATTAGTTGAACATTTCAACATAATTGCGGATTTAAACTCTATTAGTGATTTCTCTGGATTAATGCAAGAAAAGAAAGTAGATACTATAACTAAAACTTTGGAAACTCCAATTGAAGAAGTTGAGTTTAGTGTTAGAGCATACAATTGCTTAAAGAGAGCTGGTATTCATACAGTTCAAGACTTAGTTGACAAAAAGGAAACTGAAGTAACTAAGATTAGAAATTTAGGAAAGAAGAGTCTAAAAGAAGTTCTTGATAAAGTAGCTGATTTAGGACTTACATTTAAGGAGTAATCAATATGTATAGAAAATTAGGAAGAGAAACTCGTATTAGAAGAAGTATTCTTGCAGGATTAACTAAAGATGTTATTATGCATGAATCAATTGTTACTACTGAAGCAAGAGCTAAAGAAGTTCGTAAGTTTGTTGATAAAATGATTACTTATGGAAAAAGAGGAACATTAGTATCACGTAGAAAAGCATTAGCGTTTTTACATAACGACAAAGATGTAACTAACAAAATATTTAATGACTTAGCTAAAAGATATGAAAATCGTGCTGGCGGATATACTAAACTTATTAAGTTAAGTGAACGTCGTGGCGATGACGCTTTAGAAGTAAAATTAGAGTTAGTAAAATAGAACCTATTTCTTAGGTTCTATTTTTTTTGCTCTTTTTAATTCCATTTGATTATCTAAATCATATTCTTCTCTAAACAAGCCCCAATAGTCATTGGCAAAATCTATATTAACTGTTTCATAATATGTGCATAAAGTAATAAACAAATTCATAGCTTTTTTAGTTTGTAAACCAATCAATATATCCAAATAATTTTCTATTGTATTAGTATCCTGTATTTTATTATTAATCATTTGATTTATTTCCGGAGTTATTTTATCAATTAATTCATTATTAATTGATTCACCAGCTCTATTATAAACTCTTTTAACTTTCAATATAAAATCCTTATCCATTTACCTTTTTTACCTTGTACTTCTTTCCATATGTTTCTACTGTAGCTTTTTTTATAGTTATATTTTTCTTTAATTTACCAGAAACATTATCTTCAATTTCTTCGCTTTCTTCAATATTTTTTATAATATCCATTCCTTCAATAACTTTTCCGAATGCAGCATATTTATTATTTAAACTGCTACCAACATTATCAGAAAGAACTATAAAAAATTGACTTCCAGCAGTATCTGGCTTTGTTGCTCTGGCCATTGAAACAATTCCTGTTACATGTTTAATTGTGTTTTTATCATAGCCGTTTTCAGCAAATTCACCCTCTATAGTATAACCAGGCCCACCGAATCCATTTCCTTGAGGATCTCCTCCTTGTAAAACAAAACCAGGAGCTAAGCGATGGAATGAATTGTTATCATAAAACCCATCTTGAACTAAGTTTACAAAGTTTGCAACTGTGTTTGGAGCAAACTTAGGGTATAGTTCAATTTTAATTGAACCATAGTTTTCTATCTCCATTGTAACTAGTGGATTTTTTTCTTTAGAACATCCACCCAAAACTAATAAACAACATAAAATCAATACTATCTTTTTCATACAAATATTATATCAAATCTTCTATTAAGTATCCACTATTATAATATTGACATATTAGTGTTTTTTTTATATTATAGATTTTATCTTAAGAAAAATTATGTTAGAAAAGGAGTAGAAAATGAAGAGATTTGAAAGAGATAGCTTAGGCTATACAAAAGAATGGGCCAATGGCTTAGCAAAGCGTATTAAAACTCTTTATGCTGAGTCACTTTCGCTAGATAATGAAAAAAACACTAGTGAATTAAGACAACTATTAATAGATAATAAGGGTGTAGTTCGTTCTGAATTAAGAAAGGCAAAATTAAATCACTATTTAATGGAATTTTTAAACGTATCAGATAACGAAGATTTAAATGATTGGTTAGTTGATAGATTTGGAGTTAGTGAGTTTGCCTATGATTTTTTAGAAGATATAAATGTTAGTGTTTTTGATACTATAGTAGAAAAATATTTTGATAAGAAAACAAAGCATATTAAAGATTATTCAAAATCATTAAATGAAGAGATTAAAGAAGATATAGATAATTTAGAGGGAACTGAAAGTTTAATAGAAAAATATTTCTTATATGATGATATTGCTTTAAGTGCAGCTAAACAATACTATAGAGCAGTTATATCTAGAGCACCATTTATATATTTAGATTCTAAAGAAAAACAAGACAAATTACAAATTATTATGAGTAATTTAAGAAAAAATCTTAAGAATACTAGAGTATTAGATTCTATAACTATAGAAAAATCAACATATAAACAATTAAATAATTCTATAGAAGAAGTAATGGATTTTATTTATGTTGAAGTTGAAGAAAGATTGGCAAAATTATATGATACTTTAGATTTTGTTCAAGACAATGCTAGTGGATTTCATGACTATCTAGTTGAAGATGAATGTGCTTACCTAAAAGAAGATATTAAAAGATATTTATTAAATATTGGTATTAATATGATACCAGCAGATGCATTAGCTAAAGTGATTATTAAAGCAATTGAAGAAAGCTCATTACCATATTTAGCAAAAAATGATTTTGCGCACGATATTCTAGTTTGGACAACAATATATAAAGAAGAATATGAAGGTAAAGAATTGGTTGAAGAAGACCAAATATTAAGAGCAAAATAAAATAAATGTTGAAAACTATAAAGTTTTCAACATTTTTAATTTCCAAGAATATTTATCTAGGCGAATATCTTAATATATGATAAAATATTAAGTAGTGAAATTTGTATAAAAATTAGAGGTGTGTTATGGCAAAAGTTATTTCTTTGGTTAATCAAAAAGGTGGAGTTGGCAAAACAACAACAAGTATTAATTTAGCAGCAGCTTTAGGTAAAGAAGGTAAAAAAGTATTATTAATAGATTTAGATCCACAAGGAAATGCCACAACTGGGTTGGGGCTAAATTCTAATGATTTTAATAATGATATTTATGGTGTTATATCTGGTGCATATTCAATAGAGCAAGCTATTATCAAAACTAAATTTGATAATTTAGCAGTTATACCTTCTACTCTAAACTTAGCTGGTATAGACATTGAATTTGTTAAAAGAATGTTAGAAGATAAAGAATTTCATCAAAATGAGCAATTAAAGAACGCAATTAAGGATATTAAACATATCTTTGATTATATTATTATAGATTGTCAGCCTTCTTTAGGTGTTGGTACAATGAATGCTTTGGTAGCTAGTGATTCTGTTATTATTCCAGTTCAATGTGAATTCTTTGCTCTAGAAGGAATAACACTGCTATTAAACTCAATAATTATGGTTCAATCTAGTATGAATCCAAATCTTCGTATAGAAGGAGTTTTACTAACTATGTTAGATGGTAGAACAAATATCGGATTAGAAGTAATAGAAGAAATTAGAAAATATTTTAAAGATAAAGTATTTAATACTATAATACCAAGATTAGTTAGATTAGTTGAGGCACCAAGTCATGGTAAACCAATTAATGAATATGATCCAACTAGTAGAGCTACTGAAGCTTATAGAAACTTAGCAAAGGAAGTGATTAGTAGAAATGGAGACTAAACATAAAGCATTAGGAAAGGGATTAGAGCAATTATTTGCTAATAATGTCATAGATTTTAATAACTTTGAAGAAAAAATTGTTAGTGAAAACAAAAGCGACATAACTATGATTAAATTAGATGAGATTAGAAGTAATCCTTATCAACCTAGAAAAGTATTTAATGAAGATAGTTTAAATGAATTAGCTCAATCTATAAAAGAATATGGAGTTGTTCAACCAGTAATAGTAAAAAAGAGTATTAAAGGTTATGAACTAGTTGCAGGAGAAAGAAGATGCAAAGCATCTAAACTTGCTGGCCTACAAGAAGTTCCTGCTATTATTAAAGACTTTACTGATCAAGAAATGATGGAAATAGCTTTAATAGAAAATATTCAAAGAGAAGATTTAAATCCTATAGATGAGGCCAAGAGTGTTAATAATATAATTAGATTAAAGAATTACACTCAAGAAGAATTCGCTAAAAGATTTGGAAAAAGCAGAAGTTATGTAACTAATCTTTTAGGATTACTAAAATTACCTGCTCCAGTTCAAAAGATGTTAATTAATAACGAAATCAGTGCATCTCATGCTAGAGTGTTGAGTAAGTTAGATAATGAAGAAGAAATAATTTCTCTAGCAAATAGAATCAAAACTGAGGGATTAAATGTTAGAGAAGTAGAAAGTATTACTAATAAAGAAGAAGTAGTAAAAAGAAAACCAATTAAAACTTCTCAAACAAGAGATCCAAAGCTAGGAATTTACGAAAATGTTATTAGTGATAAGATAGGTAATAAAGTAAAAATAAATAATAAAAAAATAGAAATTAGTTATAATTCAGTAAAAGATTTAGAAAGAATAATGGAAATATTTAATATTTCTATTGGAGATGAATAATGGATAAAACTTTTAATTTAGGTGATTCAGTCGAAATGCGAAAACAACATGCCTGCGGTAGTAATAAATGGGTTATTACTAGAGTTGGTGTAGATGTTAAAATTAAATGTTGCAACTGTGGTCGTGAAATTATGATGGATAGACTAGAATTTCAAAGAAAGTTAAAGAAGGTGCTTAAAAATGCGTAAATTAAAAAGACCAAAGAACAGAGAATTACATCCATTAATGGCCTATGTATTGCTTATATTAGCAACAATAGTTCTAAGTGGTATATTCTATGCTTTGGATTCCCAATCTACATTTAATAAAGTAAATACTATTAATTACGAATTGATTCCTCAAACCGAAGTAGTAACATCCTTATTTAGTTTAAGTGGAATTAAATATATATTTACTAATACAGTAGCAAACTTTGCTAATTTCACTGTTTTAACTAACTTAATCATATTATTAATGGGTATTAGTATTATGGATAAAAGTGGTTTCCTTCAAACTACAATTACCCTAACTACAAAAAAACTGAAGAAGAAAACAGTTACATTTTTATTCGTCTTAATATGTGTAATATCTAGTATATTTGGAGAGTTATCTTATTTGATATTTATTCCTTTAGGAGCTTTACTTTTCTATTATGGAAAAAGAAACCCTGCTATAGGAATAATTGCTTCCTTTGCAGCCTTAGCTTGTGGTAGTGGAATAAACTTTTTATTTACTAGTAGTGATTCAACATTGCTTTATTTTACCAGGTTAGCCACCGGAACAATTAATCAAAATTACACATTTAATTTCGGTATGTATTTGTTTATCATGATAGTTGCAGTGCTAGTTGTTTCTTATATAATAACAATCGTTACCGAAACTATTATAGTTAAAAAATTGCCAAAATACGAGTTTACTGAAGCTGAACTAGAAGAAGATGTTGTAACTAAAGGTGAGAAAAAAGGAATGATATATGCATGTAGTAGTGCTATAGTATATTTAATAATATTTATTTACTGTATTATTCCAGGATTACCATTAAGTGGAGCTTTATTGGATAGAAACCAAGTAGCATATATAGATAAGTTATTCAATCCTAATTCATTCTTTAGTAATGGGTTTGTATTTATCGTAACCATGTTATTTATCTTATTAGGATTATTCTATGGTATAGGTGTTAAAAGTATTAAAAATCATAAAGATTTCTTTAATAACCTAGGTCATTCTTTAGATGACATTGGAAATGTCCTAGTTATGATATTCTTAGCATCAGCATTTATTAGTATTTTTAAAAGAACTAATTTAGGAAATGTTTTTGTGGCATCAGTTGGTCAAGTAATTGCTAATTCTGGTTTCATAGGCATTCCTTTAATAGTCTTAGTATTCCTGGGAGTTGGTCTTGCGACTATATTTGTCCCATCTACTCAAGTTAAATGGTATATCTTATCACCATCAATCATACCTGCTATGTTGAATGCAGGAATGAGTCCAGAATTTGCTCAAGTTTTATATCGTTTTGCAGAAACTAGTTTTATGAATATAACACCATTACTAGCATACTTTATTGTTTATCTATCATTTTTAGAAAAGTATAATCAAAGCGATAAGAAAATTAGATTATTCGAATCTATAAAATATCAAATACCATATACTATTATTATTAGTTTATCTTTACTAGTTTTATTAGTTCTATGGTTTATAATTGGATTGCCACTAGGAATAAATGTATTCCCTAGTATTTAGGAGGTTTTTAAGGTGAGTTTAAAAGCAGGAATAGTTGGATTACCCAATGTCGGTAAATCAACACTATTTAACGCAATTACAAAAAAACATATTTTAGCAGCTAATTATCCTTTTGCAACAATTGAACCCAATGTAGGAGTAGTAACTGTTCCTGATAGTCGATTAGATTTCTTAGTTAGTTTATATAAACCTAAGAGCGTTGTGCCAACAACTTTTGAATTTATCGACATTGCTGGTTTAGTTAGTGGCGCTAGCAAAGGAGAAGGGTTAGGAAATAAATTCTTAGCTCATATCCGTGAAGTAGATGCCATAGTTGAGGTAGTTAGGTGTTTTGATGATGAAAATATTACTCATGTTGAAGGTGCTTGTGATCCTTTAAGAGATGTTGGTATCATCAATACGGAATTAATACTAGCTGATTTAGAAATAGCATTAAATAGATTAGGAAAAATAGAAAAGAAAGCCGAAACAACAAAAGATAAAGAAGCAATTTTAGAAGTAAATGTATTAAAAAAAGTTAAAGAAAACCTAGAAAAAGAAGTTGCCTTAAGATTAGTAGATTTTGATAAAGATGAATTGGCAATATTAAAAAACTTTAATTTTATTACATTAAAAAAATTAATATATGTAGCAAATGTAGATGATTTATCTGCCTCAGTTGGAGATAATGAATATTCATTAACATTAAAAAAACTTGCTGATAGTGAAAAAGCAAGTGTTGTAGTTATGTGTGCTAAATTAGAAAGTGATTTAGCTGACTTAGAAGATGAAGAGAAGAAAAAATTCTTAGAAGATGTTGGAATTACCAATAGTGGTCTTGACAAATTAATATTTGCAACCTATGATTTACTCGGATTACAAACATTTTTTACTTCAGGCGCAGACGAATGTCGTGCTTGGACCTTTAAAAGAGGTATGAAAGCTCCAGAGTGTGCCGGAATAATACATACTGATTTTGAAAAAGGTTTTATTAAGGCTGAGATAATGAGTTTTAATGATTTATATGATTTGGGTAGTGAATTAAAAGTAAAAGAAAATGGAAAGTTAAGATTAGAAGGAAAAGATTATTTAATGCAAGATGGCGATATATGTTATTTTAGATTTAATGTATAGAAAGGGATATTATGAATACTTATGGAGATATAATAAAAAGACTTAGCGAAATAATTATATTAAGTGATCAAAAAAGAGAAGAATTAATTGCTAATGGTGAAAATATTGATAGTTTTTTTGAAAGAAAATTATTTCGCCCTATTTTCAAAGAATATATCTCTGAATTTAAAGACTTGCTAATAGCCGAAGAGACTTTTTGGACAATAAAAAACAATCTAGAAAGAGTCCAAAACAAAGAATTAATAAGTGAATGTGATTCAAAAATAAATGAACAAAGTGAATTTGTTGAATTAAAAGAAATACTTACTAAGGCCTATAATCATAGAGCTGACGAACTAATTCTTGTTGGAAACTACTTAATCTTAAAAGAAGATAAAGATAGATTTAATAGTATATGTAAAAAGCTTGAAGTTGGTTCTCATAAGAAGAATTGGACTAAAGAAGATATGTCTTTTGATAGGTTAAAGGAACAAAAAAATAGAGTCGAAGCAGCTATTGCTGTAATGACTAAAAATGGTAGTGAAGAAGTTAAAGATATTTCTGATAATGCTGAAATAGAAACTAAAGAATATAATTCTGGCTTAATTATTTTGGCCATTAATGGTTATTTGTCTTTAGAAATGATAGAGTGTTTAAAAAACACTATGAAGCTTAGTGAATATGATGACTTTATTAAATCTTTAGAGGCATTACATATATACCCAGAAGATGAATTAGCTAAGGTTTCTAATAAGCCTAAAATAGAAACTTGGACAAATGCTGATGAAATATTAAAGTTTTTATTAACAAAGGACGATTTAATCGTCTCAGGTCTAAAAGCTTTTAAACCAATAATTGGTGAATATAATTATAACTATTTAATTGAAGAGTTATATAATTATGGTCGTATAGATTTAGATGAATATATTGATTTATTAGATAAAAATGAACCAATGAAAAAAGTATAATTATTTATACTTTTTTCTTTTGTGTATTATAATTATTAACAATAGAAGAAATGCTCCCCCAAATAGTAGATAGTAATAATTGAATCCACCATTATTAACAATTCTTTCAATAGTTACATCTATAATATTTTTATCTTCTTTCTTATCTTTTTGATCTTTTAAAAGAGTAAGATTTTCAAACATATCATTTTTTTCTTTATCTTCTCCAACTAAAGTTCTATATAATCCATATTCTAATGGAGAATACTTAGTAATTTCTGTTGCTTTAGTATAAGCAGTTCCATTTCCATGATAATCTAGGCCAGTTAACCATTTAGTAAACCATGTCCATTGTTGACTAGAATGTTTACTAAATCCTTTTTTTGACATTTCATAAGCAGTTTGACCATTAAAATACTCTAATGGTTCATCATAATTCATGACAATTTTATTTTTTTCATATAAATGAAGGTATGTTTTTGGCACATCCCATACACCATAATTATTAGCAGATTGTTCGTCATATGATTTGTCATTAGTTAGTTCTAAAGCTTTTTCCAACGCCCAAGTATTTAATATATGTTGGCCATGGGAGTATTCTCCTTTTTCATCGTGTCCTACAACTACTTGAGGTTTAAATCTTCTAATAATCTCTACTTGGTATTTAATTGTATCGTCTTGAGTATAATGAGCTTTCTTTAAGTTTGTGATAGCTTCATCTAAACTTTCAGACCAAGCATCAGGAACAAAACCGATAATAGGATAGTTTGTTATACCCACTGTCCATAAACCATGAATCTGTTCATGCAATCTACTAGGTTTATCATTATGATTAGTAAAGTATACTACTTGGACCTTAGCTCCTTTAGCAACATAATATGGCATTAATCCTGCAAAGAATAACTGTTCATCATCACTATGAGTTGAAAGAAGAAGTAAATCTGCCTTTTCTAAAGGTTTATTCCATGTTTCAACATAGCTAGGTAACTCTCCTTCTGATAGAACATAAATTTCTCCAATTTTAACGTTTTCATTATATTTAATAGATATTTCCTTAGAACTATTCTTATTTAAATCTATATATTCATGAAGAAATCCATTTTCCCCAATATTAATTAATGTATCATTGGCGTTTAAAACCCCAGGAACACTCTTTAATTCATATATTACATATAACCCTTTAATATCTTTTTCATTACTAATTTTTAATTCTGATTCTTTATTTATACTAACATAAGAATTCTCATTATTATCCTTTATTTTTTCATAGGAACTTCCATTAATAGTTATTTTAGAAGAACTTGTTATATCTTCTGCATAAGCAAATATAGGAAATATTATAATTAATAGAAAAGTAATTATTTTTTTCATAATATCATACACTCCACATATAGATATTATAGCAAATTATGATAGTTTAATCATTATAATTTTGTTTACTTTTAATGATATTTTTGGTATACTATCTAACGAGTAATTTATTACTCCTTGCTTACATTTGTAAGCCATTAGACCATAAGGAGGTGGAAAAGATGACTAAATACGAAGTAATGTTTATTGTTAAGGCTACATTGGATGAAAATGCAATCGGAGCAGTTACTAAGGAAGTTCAAAAATTAGTAAGTGACAATAAAGGAAAAGTTATCGAATTCAAAGACTTAGGAAGAAAGAAATTGGCATATCCAATTAATAAAGAAGTTTCTGGCTTCTACTATTTAATGAATATGGAATTAAGTTCTGACAAAGTTAAAGAATTTGATCGTAAACTTAGAATTAATGAAAATATTTTAAGACATTTAACTTTAAATAAAGAAAGCGAGTAAAACATGAATAGAGCAATGTTAGTAGGAAGACTTACAAGGGATCCAGAATTGAGAACAACTCAAACAGGTATGAACGTGGCAAGATTTACAATTGCAGTATCTCAACCTTTTACAAATAAAAATGGTGAAAGAGGAGCAGATTTTATCAATTGTAGTGCTTGGGGAAAACAAGCTGAAAATATTTCTAAATATTGTCATAAAGGTTCTTTGGTTTCTGCTGAAGGAAGAATAAGAACTAGTAGTTATGATGCTCAAGATGGAACAAAAAGATACGTAACTGAAGTAGTATGTGATTCAGTAACATTCTTGAGTTCAAAGAGCGATAGTGCTAATCAAAATGGAGGATTTTCTTCAGAGGAGGCATCATTTAATGCTGAAGGTGCTATGAATAGTATGGAGACTACAGATTTATCTGAAGATCCTTTCAAGAGTTTTGGCGAAGAGATTACTTTAAGTAGTGATGATTTACCATTCTAAAAGGAGGAATAAAAATGGCAGAATTTTATCGTAAGAAAAAGAAAATATGTCAAATGTGCGCAGGTAAAAGCGTTGATTATAAAGATGTAATGATTATTAATAAATATATTAATGAAAAAGGTAAGATATTACCAAGAAGAGTTACTGGCGCTTGTGCTAAACATCAAAGACATATTGCAGAACAAGTTAAATATGCAAGATTTATGGCATTAATACCATATGTTAAATAATTAATTTCACTTATTAGTGAAATTTTTTTATTTAATTATATACTGCATTGACGGGATGGGAGTATATATAGTATTAATAATATGTGATAGATGGTAGGAGATAGTTATGGATAATAGAAAGAAAATAATCCTATATGCTTCAATAGTTTTTTTAAGTTTGCTAGTTTTAGTAGCCGGAGCATCTTATGCTTATTTTAGTGTGACATCTACTAATAGTTTTGGGTCAAAAACTATTAGTGCTAGCGCTCCACAAGTTGGAAGCGTTTCTCTAATAAGTGACGTAACTAACGTTACAGCAACACTAAGTTCTGAACAAATGATGTTAGGTAATGGTGGATTCTATTATTTAAATGAAAATGGAACATTTGGATTAGATACTTGGTCCTATGTTCAATTGGCTCATACTCAAGTGACTGGCCCAGGAACATATAATTGTTCATATACCATGAATGTTTCGGCTACTGGCACAAATAATCTATACACAGCATTTCAAAATTGGGAAAACAAATCTGATACCGATATTCATTTTTATATTAACCATAAAAGGTATTCTTTTTACACAGCCAACTTATTCCCAATAACCTATACTGGAGAATTAAATGGTATAACCGCAAGCAAATCAAATATAATTAAGGCTGGATTTAATATATATAATAAAGGAACAGTTGATCAATCTGTATTAAAAAACAAGGATATTACATTTACATTTACCGTAAATTCCTTTTCTTGCAACATTGCTTCAGAGCCATATTATTATGTATATGATTCTACAAAATCATCAAATGGGTATATATCATCCCCCTTAAGAAGCAATGCTGGATTAACAGCTTATCTAAAAGGATATTCTGCCAATACTTATGACGAGATTTGTGGTTCTTTTTCTGGAAGCGAAGTGTGCTTTCGCGCTAATCCTTGGCATGATAGATTAGTATATAAAGCTGAAATGGAAGCCTTAGGAGCGACTTGTAGTTTAGGAGAAAGCTGGCTAATATGTGAAGATGAAACTACCTATTGTCGGATTTCTAGGGAAGAAAATAGAGATTGTGTGAGTCAAATAACAGACCAGGGGTGTTTTACGGATGGTAATTGGAATAATTATGAAACTTTTTACTGCTATGAAGATTAAAATAATAAAACAAGTATAATAAGAAGGAAATGAGCACTCCATTTAACTAAATATATATTAGAGGGAGAGATATATGAAAAAGTTAAATGAAGTGCTTTTAATATGTATTATTTATGAAATAGATTATTTCGATAATATTCAGGAAAATAGCTTAGCTACAAGATATAATGTATCTGAAAGAACTATAAGGAGATATTTTAAAATACTTAAGGATAATAATTATATAGAATTGAATAGAAATGGTAATAATAGATATTGGATGATAAAGAGAAATTATGATATAATCTATTTAAATAGTAGGTGATATATGAAGAGAGTAATTGAGACTATGAAAATGCCTAATATTGGGGCAGGTTATCTATATTTTTATATTCACTACGTGACTGAAGTTTTATGCTTTTTTGTTCTTGCTAAGGTATTTGGCGATAGTATAATTCTTTGGTTAACGCCATTTATTTATGATATGGCAGCATTTGTTCCTCAATCAATTATAGGTTATTGGAGTGATAAACACCCAAAAATAAATATTGGTATAATTGGAACAGTTTTATTGGTATTTGGATTTACTACATATTTTTTAAATCTACTTCCAGGAACATTTACAGAACTCATAATATTATGCCTTGGTAACGCATGTATCCATGTGTCTGGAGCTGAAGTTACATTAAAGTCATCTAATGGTAAATTGTCTCCTAGTGCTATTTTTGTAAGTGGAGGATCATTTGGAGTTATAACAGGAAAACTTCTTGCAAAAACGCGAATCTCTTATTGGTTTATTAGTTTATTAGGATTATCAATAATTCCGTTTGTTTTGCTAGCTGAATACTATAAAAATGATATAAAGAATCAAGAGGATGCTTGTAAATCATTTAATTATCATAATCCTAAAGTTAAACCAGGAATAATTATTCTATTAGCAGTATTTGTAGTCATTGTTAGAGGATATATGGGATATGGTATTCCGACTAGCTGGAATAAAACAGTTCTTCAAGCATTATTATTATACTTTGCCATGGGCTTTGGAAAAGCCTTTGGAGGTATCTTAAGTGATGCATTTGGAATAAGAAAAGTAGCAATCATGAGTGTGTTATTTTCATTACCATTCCTATTATTTGGAGATAATGTTATGATAGTATCCTTAATAGGAATTACCTTATTTAGTATGACTATGTCTATTACTTTGGGGTTACTAGTCTCGGTTTTAAAGAAAACCCCTGGGTTAGCCTTTGGTCTAACCACTATTGGCTTATTCTTAGGAACGGCCCCAATATTTTTCATTAAGTTAATTACATTTATGGCTAATGCATTAGTCATTGTTGTATCTACTATAATTTGTTTATTAATATTGTTATATATAATTAGAAAGGCAGATGATCGTGAAAGCGGTTGAGTTAATATTTAAAGATTACATTTTAAAACGAGGGTTTTGGCCGTTTACTTTAACAATTATTACAACAATATTAATAATTATTATTACAATATTTTTAGTTAGAAAAGAATTGAAAAGGAGATAGGATATGAAAAAAATTATTGTAAGTTTATTAGTTTTATTATTATTCCCATTGATAGTTCATGCTGATATGGGGGCACCGATGATACCAGAATACGAAGCCGTTGTAACTAATCCGAATGGAGTTGATTACTACGAGACAAATGGTCATATAGTTGCTGGACATCTAGATTATAATGAAAAAATAACAATATCATTTGAATATGATAATACTGGAACTTTTTCTTTAAATGGAACTGAATATTTGGTTTATATTAAAGATATAACCCCTTTAAAGGAAGTATTTGATTTAGAAGCTAGTTTAAAAAAAGGCACTACTAACACACTTGAAAAAGAAAAATATTTAATTGTATTAAAAGATAAAGTAGAAATTAAAAAAGGTCCAGCAGAAGCGTATAAAGGCACAGGGGTAACTATTCCAAAAGGAACAAAATTAAATTATAAATATTATCAAGATGCATATTTATACGTTACTTATAACGGAACCTCTGGATGGATTAATATCTTAGAAGGTGCAGTTGGAATGGAACCTAATACAGTATGTATGACTGTTAGAGATGTTGATATAAAAGATAGTAATGGAAAAGTTATCGGCACAGTTAAAGCAAATAGTTTATTAGAGAATACTCTTCAATTAGATCCATGGAGTAACTCATTTTATATAAAAATAAATGATAAAGAAGGCAAAGTCTATTTTGATGATTATCAATGCTATTATGAAAGTAGAAAGGCTGTGTTGTTAAAAGAGTTCAAATTATATACTACTGCTGATTCAAAAAGTGAAGTTATTAAAACTATTCCAAGCAATACAGAAGTTATTCAACATTTAGCACACGATTATGATTCTTGGCTATATATAGAAGTAGATGGTATAAAAGGATGGATATACTACGAATCAGAGAGTGGAGATAGTCTATGGCATGAAAAAATTAATTATCCTGATGGTGTTCAAGGCTTTAGATCAGAAGAATTTATTAAATCTTTAGGTTATGAAGGTGATATTGAAACCCCTACAGAGCCATCTAAAGATGAACCTGTATATACTGATCCTAGTGGATTACCACTTAATGAATTGATATTAGATATTGTTGGTGGAGTCATTTTACTAGTAGCAGTTACAATAGTAACAATTAAGCTTGTTAATAAGAAAAAAGAAGTAAAAAAAGATAATATAGAACAATGATTTGGTTTTTATTAAAAATCTTGTTAATTAGTTTGAGTTGTACATTAATAATTGAAGTTTTAACCGCGCTAGCTTTAAAAGTTAGAGATAAAAAAGATATTATTAATGTAGTATTAGTAAACATATTAACTAATCCACTATTAGTATCATTATCATTATATATTAACCTTGAATTTGGTTTGAAATGGAGAAAGATATTAATAATTCCCATGGAGATAATTGTAGTTTTGGTAGAAGGATTAATTTATAAAAAGTATTTAAAATATAATAAGATTAATCCAATTATATTATCTCTTATACTGAATGCAATGTCCTATATTATTGGTATTTTCATTAATATGATAATTTACTAAAAATCTCACATTTATTTGTGAGATTTTTTTGTGTAAGTTCTTGGACTTATTTTACTACTCATGTTATAATATTAAAAACGTTTTAGGAGGGTATATGAAAGTAATATTACTTGAAAATGTTAAAGGAAAAGGGAAGAAAGACGATATCATCAATGTTAGTGATGGATATGGCAAGAACTATTTAATAAAAAACAAGTTGGCAGTTTTGTATACTGAAGGAAGTAAAAAGGTTTTAGACAAGGAAATTGATAATAGAAAGAAAGCTGAAGATAAGATTATTAGTGAATGTGAAGAGATTAAAAAAAGCTTAGAAGGCAAAACAATAAAGTTTAAAGTTAAAACTGGTAAAGAAGATAAAGTGTTTGGTAATATTTCAACTAAGCAAATTGCTGAAGAATTGAAAAATATAGGATATAATATAGATAAGAAATGTATAAAAGTAGATGGTTCAATAGATGTCTTGGGTTCTCACCAAGTTCTAATTGAATTACATAAAAAAGTTAAATTTAATATAATAGTTTTATTAGAAAAGTGGTGATAATATGGCGAGAACAATGCCCGCGAATAAAGAAGCAGAAATGAGTGTTTTAGGTATTTGTTTTATTGATAATTCCCTAGTTGGAGACATATGTGAACAAGTTAATGAAGATATGTTCTATGATGAAAGAAATAAATACTTGTTTGAAGCTATAAAAGAATTAAACACCAATAATGTTCCAATAGATCCAGGTATGGTTAAGAATGAATTAGATAAGAAAAAAAGATTAAACTCTATTGGCGGAATTGATTATATAAGTGAGGTTATTGATTCAGTTATTACTACAGCTAATTTAAAATACTATATTAATATTTTAAATGAACAAGCAATAAGAAGAAATTTAATTAATACTGCAACTGACATTGTTACTGAAGCATACGATGAATCAGAGATTACTACAATATTAGATAATGCAGAGAGAAATATCTTGAATGTTGTTAGAGTTAGAAAAGTTAATGACTTTGTTCCAATTCAAGAAATACTGAGAAGAGCTCAAGCAAAGTTAGAAGAACTTGCAAAAAACAAAAAGTTAATAACAGGATTAGAAACTGGTTTTTATGATTTCGATCGTATTTCAACTGGATTTCAACCTGGTGAATTAATTATTTTAGCAGCTCGTCCTGGTATGGGTAAAACTGCTTTAGCATTAAATATGGCAACTTATGCTGCAACTACAACCGAAAAAGCAGTAGCGATATTCAATTTGGAAATGCCTGCTGAGCAATTAGTTAATAGAATAATAAGTGCTCAAGGTGGAATTGATTACTATAAATTACAAACTGGTAACATGCAAGAAAGAGATTGGAAAAGATACAATGAAGCTATGAACCAACTTGCAGAGACTAATTTATATATTGAGGACAATTCTGGAGTTACAGTATCAGAAATTAAAGCGAGATGTCGAAGACTAGCAAGCCTGCCTAAAGGATTAGGATTAGTAGTCATAGACTACTTACAATTGGTCACAACAGGTAATAAAAGAGTTGAATCAAGACAAGTTGAGGTATCAGAAATATCTAGAAGTTTAAAGACAATGGCCTTAGAACTTGGTGTCCCGGTTTTAGCATTATCTCAATTATCAAGAAATGCTGAAAGAAGAGAAAGTAATATGCCTATGCTTGCTGATTTGCGTGAGTCTGGTTCAATCGAACAAGATGCAGATATGGTTCTATTCATTAATAGAAAAGATTATTATGAAGCAAGAAAGGATCAAAAAGAAAAAATAGTTCCTGCTGAACTTGTTATTGCTAAACATAGAAAAGGAAGTTTAGGAACAATCAATTTATTGTTTGAATTAAATATGAGTGCTTTTCGTAATGTAGCACAAGATAATAAGGATGAATAAAATGAAAGTAAAAGATAAAATAATTACGGGGTTAATTAGTATTATAATTGTAATAGTATATGTAATTGTAGCTAGTTATAATTCAATGAATGCTGATGCTAGTAAAGTATATAATGTGTATTTAAATGGGGAAATGATTGGAGCAATTTCTTCAAAAGAAAAGTTATATGATTTAATTGATAAAAAGCAAAATGCTATTAAAGAAAAGTATAATGTAACTAATGTTTATCCGCCAAGTTCTTTACAAGTATTAGAAAATTGGACTTATGAGGTTGAATTAACGGATTTAAATACTATTTATGAAAAAATAGAAAGTGCTAATGAATTTAATATATATGGTTATGAAGTTAAGTTTTCTTCAACACAAGACCACAATGAATATAGTATCTATGTTTTAGACAAACAAGTTTTTTATGATGCTATAAAAAAATTCGTATTAGCGTTTATTTCTGAAGAAGACTATGAAGCATATATGAATGGTAGTCAAGATGAATTAGAAGGTTTAGGTATACTATACCAAGATATGAAAATACTTGAAGAAGTTTCAATTAGAGAAAAATACATTTCTACTAATGAAAAGATATATGAAAATAGTGAAGAATTAGCGCAAGAATTATTATTTGGCTTTGATTATAAAGAACAAAGCTATGTAATTAAGTCTGGTGATACAATTGAATCTATATCTGAAAGTAATTCATTGAACCCTCAAGAATTTTTAATAGCTAACCCTAATTATTCTAGTCCAGATAGTTTACTTGTAATTGGTGATAAGGTTAATATTACATTGATTAATCCTCAATTAGCTTTTGCCTATACAGTATCTGAAGCTAAAAAAGTTGAATATGATTATGATACTGTAGTTGTTCGTGATAAGAGCAAACCAGCTAGTTATTCAGAAATTACTACTCCAGGAGTAAAAGGTATATCAATTATTCACAGTCACTATGATGTAGTAAACGGTGAACAAAATAGTGAAGAAGTTATTGATAGTCGTGAAGTAGTTAGAGAAAAAGTTGACCAAGTAACTACTAAAGGTAGAAAAGAAGCTGTTTGGGGATGGCAAAGATACGAGGATACTGGTAGTGGATGGCGTTGGCCAACAGAAAACCCATATGCTGTAACAAGTGAATTTGCATGGCGTTGGGGAAGACAACATAACGGTATCGATATTTCTGGTTCAGGATGGGGATCAAAAATTTATGCTGCCAATGATGGAGTTGTAGTTAAAGTAGTTAAGAATTGTCCAGATAATGGTTCTTATCCAAATAGTTGTGGTGGTGGATATGGTAATTCCGTATACATTAACCATGGAGATAACATCTATACGGTGTATGCCCACCTAACCAGCAATGTTACAGTTAAAGAAGGACAACAATTATCAAGAGGAACAGTAGTAGGTTACATGGGTAATAGTGGACAATCACGTGGAACACACTTACACTTCGGTTTATCAATTGGATATCCTGGTCAAGGAAGTTATCAAAACCCTAGAGGACTATTTAAATAATGAAAGTATGTATTTTTGCGAGTGGCTCTAAAGGCAATTGTACTTATATTGAAACAAAAAATCATCATATTTTATTAGATATGGGCAAAAACAAAAAATATATTGTTGATTCATTAAAAGCAATTGGTGTAGATCCTAAGGCAATAGATATTATTTTAATAAGTCATGGTCACGCCGATCATATATCAGCTTTGGAGTCTTTTCTAAAAAGATATAAACCTAAAGTTTGTATTCCCAAAGAAATGTTTGATTCTTTGGAAAATATAAGTGACTACGATAACACCTTATTCTATACCGATAACATAGATTTAGGTGATATAGTTATTAAAACTATTAAATCTAGCCATAACGCTATAGCATCTCGTAACTTTATAATTGAAGAAGATGGAACATCTATAGTTCAAATAACTGATACAGGATATATTAAAAGTAAATATTTTAACATATTAAAGAATAGAGATATTTATCTAATAGAGAGTAATCATGATATAGAAATGTTGACTCATGGACCATATCCAGAGTGGCTTAAAAGAAGAGTATTAAGCGATGAAGGCCACTTATCTAACCAGGCTTCAGGTTTTTATCTATCTAAGTTAATTGGCGATAAAACAAAAAAAGTGTATCTAATGCATTTAAGTGAAATAAATAATAATAGTGATATTGCTCTAGAGACTGTTAAATCAGTCCTTAGTGAATATGATATTCCTTTTGAAGATATTAAATGTGCTGAACAAGATAATATAAGCGAAGTGATTGAAATATGATAAAAATTATATGTGTTGGTAAAATAAAAGAAAACTATTTAAATGATATGATTAATGATTATTTATTTAGAATTAATAGATATCATAAAATAGAAATAATAGAACTTAAAGATAATGAAGATATAAAAAAAGAAACTAAAGAATTAATAAATGTTATTAACTCTAAGGACTATAATATAGCCTTAGCAATTGATGGAAATGAATATAGTAGTTTAGATTTTGCTAAGAAGATTGATAAATTATTTAATAATTATGGTTCAATTGCTTTTATTATAGGTGGCTCAAATGGATTAGAGGATGATATAATTAAAATGTGTAATGAAAAGATTAGTTTTTCAAAACTAACTTTTCCACATGGTTTATTTAGGTCTATTCTTCTTGAGCAAATATATAGATCATTTAAAATTAATAATAATGAAACTTACCACAAATAAAAAAGGGAAGATATTATGAATAAAGAATTAAAGAAAATTTTTGTGTTTTTAAGTTTATATGCCTTTGCTGGAGGTCTATTCTATAACTTTCAACAATTATGGATGTTAGAAAACAATATGTCTTTAAAAACCATTGGTATAGTATTTAGTTTATGTTCTCTAATAGCTGTATCTATGATATTTATATGTTCTAATTTAGTTAAGGTCCGAAGATTAAAATCTTTTTCGCAAATTATGATAGCCTTAAAAGTAATCTTATTATTCATAGTATTCTTGTTACATAACAGTGGCTTAAATATACTAATTAAGTTTTTAATTATGGTAGATTTTGCCTTAGATGTAGAAATATTTATATGTTCTTATCCAATGATTAGTCTTATAACAAAAAGTGATAAGATATATGCTAGCCGAGGTTTAGTATATGATATGTTTTATTTTCTAGGAGTCTTATTAACTAGTTTATTACTAGGTAAGTCCATATTATTATTCAATATAAATTATAATTTTTATAATTTACTTGCCTCAATTACATTATTATTTGCTTTTATAGTTATATCTAGTCTAAAAATAGATAATTATTATAAAAAGGATGATGACGATAATAATGCAGCATTCTATTCTTTAATTAAGTCATTAAAAGAAGATAAAATATCTAAATTACATTTATTATATGTATTTATGGGTGATATATCTTATTATGCGATATCTGGTCTATTACTATCAATTTTAACTAATAAACTTGATATGTCTCCAACATATGCATCTAACTTATTATTGGCTTTAGGTATTGGTTCAGTAGTTGTTGGTATTATAATATTAAGAAAATTAACTTTAAAGAATAATTATATAAACTTTTTAATTAAATTTGGAGTTAGATTTGTTCTATATACTTTAGCCTTTATATTTGCTAATAAATATATATTCTTAATATCTATAATATACTTAAAATTATCAAGTGATGCCTATACTCATGTTACTGATGCTCCATACGTAAACCGTTTTGATAATGATTATCAATTAGCTTTTTGTAATTTGAGGTCAATGGTTGGATATTTTTCTCGTTCAATTGGAACTTTAATATGTGGTTTAGCAGTTGTTGTAAGTGTTAGAATAAACTTTTTAATCGCTGCAGTATTTATATTTTTCCAAATATACTTTGGTATAAAATCTATTACTGAATTGAGGTTAGAAAATGATAGGAAATGATTGGGATGAGAAATTAACAATTATTGAAAATAGCCCTGGATTTAAGAAATTTATGCATTTAATAGATGATAAATACAAAGGAAGTGTGGTTTATCCACCTAAAGAATTTATATTCAATGCTTTAAAACTAACTAGTTATAAAGATACAAAAGTAGTAATTGTGGGACAAGATCCCTACCATGGCGAAGGCGAAGCCCATGGTTTATCTTTTAGTGTTCGAAAAGGAGTCAAAATTCCTCCATCATTACAAAATATATATAAAGAACTATATTCAGACTTAGGCATTGCCCCACATAGCGATGGTGATTTGACAAAATGGGCCAAGGAAGGAGTTCTATTATTAAATGCTGTTTTAACTGTAGAGAAAGATAAACCAGCATCTCATCGTTCCATTGGCTGGGAGCTATTAACAGATTATATAATATCAACTTTAAATGAAAAAGAAGAACCGATAGTATTTATACTTTGGGGAAACTTTGCTAAAGCAAAGCAAAAATTAATAACTAATAAACGTCATTTAGTTCTAACAAGCGCTCATCCATCACCATTTTCTGCTAATTATGGTTTCTTTGGTTCCAAACCATTCTCTAAAACTAATGAGTTTTTAAAAAAGAACAATATTGGGCCAATAAATTGGCAATTATAGATAAAAGGTGACCCTACCGGGGGCTTTTTATATGTGATTCATTCTTATATAATTAACATAGAGTTGGTGATAAACAAATTTGCTTATTATAGATTAAAGTTGCTGATAAAAAAGGAATTATTATTTTAATAATTCCTTTTAAAATGTATCTTTTTCATCAGTTTTAGTATTATAATAACTTCTTATTTTAAATCTAGCTAATTTAGCTATTACGTTATTTGGAAAAGATTTAATTGTTTGATTTGAATTTAATGCATTTGAATTAAACATGTTCTTAGCTGAAGTTAATTTTTCATCGGTATCTCTTAAATCATTTTTCAAATCTTTATATTTATTATCATTAATAATATCTTTATAATCTATAGCTATATTATTTACTAGTTTAACTGCTTCATCTAATTTCCAATCTTTTTCTATATTAGATATAATCAAACTATCTAAATCAATATAATCTTTTAAGTAGTCTTTTTTACCAGTTACCTTCTTTATAATAGAATTCATTTTAATAATAATATCACTTTTTTTATTTAGATTAGTTTCTATTATACTTTCGGCTTTATCCATCTTTTCTTTATAGTCTTTTAATTTCCCATAACTGGAAAAGAATATTAAAGCAAGGATTGCTAAAAATGCTAATACAATCAAAATAATAATATAACTATTCATTAATATCCCTTTTCTTTCTTAATAATTTTTTTATCTTTAAACCAAATATTTCTTCAATTTCTTTTTTATTAAGGTAATAATATATTACTAATAGAATAATTCCAATTATAGCAATTAATAATAATAATAGTAATTTGCTATCTATCATAGTTATTATACCACGATATAGTAAAGATAAGAATATCATTAATGCATAAACTAATAATAATTTTGGTAATTTATCTATAGTGTTTTTATAATTTAAATTATATTTTCTTTTTAATGTAACTAATGGAATGATTAAAGATATTGAGTAACCTATAATAGTGGCAGTTATTGCCCCATAGAATGGATATATGCCAAGATTATTAAATAAGTATATTAATGGTATATCTAAGCATAGATTAATTAATAATCCTAGCCCAACAGAGGCAAAAATAAGCTTAGTTTTATTTAATCCTTGTAATCCATTGCACATCATAATGTATAAGGCATCTACTGCTGCAGTTATTATAGAAAATTTAAATACTATTGGGCCAAGTTCACTTGGACCATAGAATATAGTCCATATTTGAGTAGCAAATATACTCATAAATATTGCTAAAGGTAAAGCTACATATAGGAAGATTTGGAGAGTTTTATTAAATTTATCATTGATATCTTTAAGATCTCCTTTGGCGTTACTTTTAGCAACGCTTGGGACTAAACTAATTGCAATTCCAGTTGCAATGCTAGTGATAATAGTGTTTAATTTACTACCCCATGTAGTAAATATACTACTTACAGTCTCTATTTTAGTAGTTGCATATCCAACATTATGTAGTCCATATCTTAATAAAATCATATCAGTAGTGTTATATAAAGAATTTGCTATATTGGTGACAATGAAAGGTAATGAATATAAAATAATCTTTTTTATAATAATAGTTCTATTTTCTTTATTAATATTATCATAAGAAGTATTTTTCTTTTTAATTTTTAAAGTTTTATCTACTAAGTAAACGTATGCTGCGATGGCTCCAACACAGGCCCCAAAGACGGCAACACCTACTGCATTTTTAAGACTTAGATGTAAAACGTTTAATGTCCAATAACTACCACCTAAAACGACTGCTACTCTTAATATTTGTTCAATAACTTGGCTTAAAGACGCTGGGCCTATGTATCCGTGTCCTTGTAAATATCCTCGATTTATTGATAAAAGAGGAACAACTAAAATGGCAAAAGATACACATCTTATAACAAAAGTTACATCCCCAGTAGTATTACCACCAGTAATATTACCTATTATAACTTTAGCAATGAATGGTGCTCCTAAAAAACATACCAAAAAGGCTAACACAGAGAAGATAGCAATGATTCTCTTGGCAGCATAAAACATATATTCTTTTTCTTCAATTTTATTTAAAGCATTATATTCACTAGTTAATTTGCTTATGGCTAAGGGAATCCCAGCACAAGAAATAACTAAAAAAAGATTATATATATTATAAGCATATCCGTATAATGCTCCACCTTGGTCACCAATTATATGTTTAAAAGGTATTGCATATATAATGCCTATGAATTTACTAAAGAATATTGCAACTGTCGCAATAAATGCGCCTTCAATAAAGTCTCTTTTCTTCATAAAGCCACTCCTATACTCTATTATATTTTATTTGGCTACTTAATTACAAGAGATAATAGGTTATTTTACTTAGATTATGTCAAAGATATGGTCACAATAAAAGTGTAGATAATCTACACTTTTATTTGACTGAGTGGCTCTTCATAATTAATCTTTTCCATGAATTCCACATAATCCAAATATATTAATCTAATTAGGAACCATGTTCCTGTTTCAGGATCACTTATTATTAAGTGATCTCTGCCAGCTTCCTCTATTATTCCTTTATAAGCTTTATTTTGCCAAGCAGAACTATCTGGATATGACACATAAGCATTTATTCTTTTTCCTTTATTTAATCTTAAGATGTTTTCAATATAACTTTGTTCAATAGGCAATGTGCTCATAATTGAAATATTACCTGGAGGACTTTCCAGAGCACCACTAGGAAAAGAAGGATTTGGATAATAACTACCGTTCACAATAATTCACCTCGGTAAACTATATGTCTTTTCCCCAATAAATATTGCAAGAGATTGATATTTTATGTATAATTATAATAGGCGATAGTATGAATAAAAAAGGGAGACATTATAGTAATGAAATGGTAGATGCTGTTGTTATAGGAACTGCATTTGTTTTTGGTACTTTTCTTTTAGCTTTATGTTATAACCTGTTTTTTGTTCCTAATAATTTTGTAGTTGGAGGAATGTCAGGTTTAGCAATAGTATTAAATAACCTTACTGGTTTAAATGCTCAATTATTTATTTATGCATCATCCATAATCTTAATGGCTATGGCCTACATATTCTTAGGAGTTCATGAATTCAAGAAAATATGTATTGGGTCTTTATTGTACCCGTTATTCGTTACATTTACTGCTCCGGTAGCTAAAGTTCTTTTATACTTTTTATCTTTTCAAGAAATATTAGTTACTGTTATTTTAGCAAGTTTATTATATGGAGTTAGTAATGGTATTATTTATAAATATGGTTATTCAACTGGTGGAAGTGATGTTATAGTAAAACTTCTATGCAAATGGTTACATGTTAGCGAAGGGAAAGCTATATTATCATTTAATATTATAATAATCTTAGCTGGTGCGTTCGTATTTGGAGTTAATACTGCAGTATATGCAACTATTATATTAGTTATTAGTTCTATATTAGTGGATAAGATTTCAATAGGTATATCTAACTCTAAAAAATTTATGATATATACAAGAGAAGTTAAGAAAATTAAAGCATTAATCGCTGATGATTTTCATGCTGGATTTACGATATTTCCTACTATTGGAGGACATTCACACATTCATGGATCTATGATTATGTGTGTTATAAGAAATAGAGATGTTAACTGGTTTAAAAGTAGAATTTTAGAAATAGATGAGACCGCTTTCTTTGTTGTAAGTGATTGTTACGAAGTTCAAGGTGGGGTAAAAAGGTCAAATTTACCATTTATATAAGAGTTAAAATTTGATATAATTAAATGACTAGGAGTAAAATATGAAGTTTATTGAATTAAAAAATGTTAATAAAACTTATTCTACTGGCGTTACCGCTTTAGCAGATTTATCCCTTTCAATTGACAAAGGTGAATTTGTATTTGTAATTGGTCATACTGCAAGTGGTAAATCTACATTTATTAAAATGCTATATAGAGAAGAAAAACCAACTAAAGGAAGCGTTATAGTTGGTGGTGTTAATGTTGCAAAATTACGTAATAGAAGAGTTTATAAATTAAGAAGAAAAATTGGTGTTGTATTCCAAGATTTTAAATTATTGCCTAAGCTAACAGTCTATGAAAATGTAGCCTTTGCTTTAGAATGCATTGGAATGAAGTCTAAAGACATAAAGCCTAAAGTAATGCGTGCAATTGAAATAGTTGGCTTAAAAGAAAAAGTTCGTAGTTTTCCTCATCAATTATCTGGTGGAGAACAACAAAGAGTTTGTATTGCTAGGGCGATAGTTAATGAGCCAAAATTGCTTATTTGTGATGAGCCAACAGGAAACTTAGATCCAGATACATCTAAAGAAATAATGGATGTGATTGATAGCATTAATAAGGATTTAAAAACAACAGTAATAATGGCTACTCATGATAAAGAAATAGTTAATAGAATGAAGAAGAGAGTTATTCTAATTGAACATGGGGTTCTAACTGGAGACAAAATGAAAGGAAGTTATAAATCACATGAAAGCATTTAGAATATTTGGAAGAAGCATAAGAGATGCTTTTAAAAGTGTATTTCGTAATTTTAGTTTAAGTATGGCTTCAATACTATGTGCAACCATAACTCTTTTGGTTGTAGCAATTTCTTTAATAATTGCTGGAAATATTCAAAATGTAACTAAGGATTTAGAAAGCGAATTAAGTATTGTTGTTTATATGGAAAAAAGTGCAACTGAACAAGATATAGAGTTTATTAAATCATCTTTAAATAAGATT
>JAEELI010000011.1 GCA_016288795.1 Caryophanales bacterium | reverse complement strand
TTAACGAAATTAATAGAATTAGGTGATCCAACAATAATTGTCCAAAATGAAAAACGTATGCTTCAAGAAACTGTAGACTCATTATTTGACAATGGACGTCGTGGAAGAAGTATAACTGCTGCTTCAAATAGACCATTAAAGAGCTTATCAAGTATGTTAAAAGGAAAACAAGGTCGTTTCCGTCAAAACTTATTAGGTAAACGTGTTGACTATTCTGGTCGTTCAGTTATAGTTGTTGGACCTAACTTAAAAATGTATCAATGTGGATTACCTAAAGAAATGGCTATTGAATTATTTAAACCACATGTTATTCATGGCTTGGTTGAGAGAGGTTTGGCTCATAATATTAAAGGAGCTAAAAAGTTAATCGAAGCTCGTGATGAATGTGTATGGGATATAGTTGAAGATGTAATTACTGAATATCCAGTAATGCTAAACCGTGCTCCAACACTACATAGGCTTGGTATTCAAGCATTTGAACCAAAACTAGTTGGTGGAAAAGCTATTCGTTTGCATCCACTTGTTTGTACAGCATTTAATGCTGACTTCGATGGTGACCAAATGGCAGTTCACGTTCCATTATCTGAAGAGGCAAAAGCTGAAGCTCGCATTCTTATGTTAGGAGCAAATAACATCTTAAATCCAAAAGATGGAAAACCAATTGTTACTCCATCTCAAGATATGGTTTTAGGAAACTGTTATTTAACAATTGAAGAAAAAGGGTTAGAGAATGAAGGAAAGTTTACAAAGATTGTAATGAAGCATTAATGGCTTATGAAAGAAGAGAATTAGGACTTCATACAAGAATAGCTATTCCAGTTCGTTCATTTAAACATAAATTATTTACTGAAGAACAAAAAGATAAATACTTAGTTACTACAGTTGGTAAAATTAAATTTAATGAGATATTACCTGATACTTTCCCATATTTAAATGAAGGAACTAAAGAAAATATTGAAGGTATTACTCCAAATAAATATTTCTTAAGTATGGGATCTAATATTCCTGAAGAAATAGCAAAAATGGATTTAGTTCAACCATTTGTTAAAAAGACTTTAAGTCAAATAATTGCTCAAGTATTTAAAAGATATAAAACTACTGAAACATCAGTAATGCTTGATAAATTAAAAGATCAAGGATTTAAATATTCTACAGTAGCAGGAATAACTGTATCTATATCAGATGTAGTTAGAAGTAATAAGAAAAATGAAATTATTGACGCTGCTAAGGCTAGAGTTGAGAAGATTAATAAGCAATATCAAAAAGGTATTATTACTGAAGAAGAAAGATATGCTGGTGTAATTACTATTTGGGAAAATGCAACTGATGAAGTTAAAGATGAATTAGAAGCAATTACTAAAGGTGATTATACTAACCCAATCTTTATGATGATGAACTCAGGTGCTCGTGGTTCTATTTCAAACTTTACTCAACTTTCTGGTATGCGTGGATTGATGGCTAAGCCTGATGGTTCAACCGTTGAAATTCCAATTACTTCATCATTTATTGAAGGATTATCAGTTTCTGAATTCTTCTTATCAACTCATGGTTCTCGTAAAGGATCTGCCGATACAGCATTAAGAACTGCTGACTCAGGATATTTGACAAGAAGATTAGTTGATGTTGCTCAAGACATTATTGTTAAAGAACATGATTGTGGTTCAATGCAAGGTGTAGTAGTTTATGACTTACTAAATGATAAAGATGGTTCAGTAATTGAATCTTTAGAAGAAAGAATTCTAGGAAGATATGCTTCAAAGAAAATTGTTAATCCAGAAACAAAAGAAACTATTCTTGAAGCTGGGGAAATGATTACAGAGAATATTGTTTCTAAAATTAAGAAAGCTGATATAAAGAAAGTTGAAATTAGAAGTGTTCTAACATGTAAAACCGCTAATGGTGTATGTCAAAAATGTTATGGTAGAAACTTAGCAACTGGTAATTTAGTTGAAACAGGTGAAGCTGTAGGTATTATGGCTGCTCAATCAATTGGAGAACCAGGAACTCAATTAACAATGCGTACATTCCACAGTGGTGGTGTTGCCCATGGTGGAGATGCCGATATTACTCAAGGTTTACCTCGTGTAGAAGAGTTATTTGAAGCAAGAACACCTAAATTTAAAGCTACAATCGCTGAAATTACAGGTAAAGTTATATCTATAACCGAAGATGGAGGCAAACATAAAATTGTAATTGAAAATGCTTCTGGTGTTAAAGAACATGTTACAAATTACAATATGAAGGTTAGAGTTGCTGTTGGTGATGAGGTTAAAGCAGGAGATAAATTAACTGAAGGAGTTATTGCTCCAAAAGAATTACTTGCTGTAACTGATCCATTAACTGCTCAAGAATATATTTTAAAAGAAATTCAAAATGTTTATAAACTTCAAGGTGTTGATATTAATGATAAACACATTGAATTAATCGTTAAGAGAATGATTAATAAAGTTCGTATTATTGATAGTGGTGATACATCATTTGTTGAAGGTTTAACTGTTAGTTTAAGAGAATTTGCTGACGGAAATAAACCAGTAATCTTAAATGGTGGTGTTCCTGCTAAAGGTAATCCAATTATGTTAGGTATTACTAAATCAAGTCTTGAAACCGATTCATTCTTATCTGCTGCATCATTCCAAGAAACTACTAGGGTTTTAACTGATGCTGCAATGCGTGGTAAAATAGACTCACTATCAGGATTAAAAGAAAATGTTATCATTGGTAAATTAATTCCTGCTGGAACTGGTGCTAGACAATATAGTGATATCGAATTAGAACTTGAAAAAGAGTTATTAGATGATGATGCTTCAGAAATCTTAGAAGAAAAGTTCTTAGGAGATGACGAAGAAGAGTCACCAGTTGAAGTTGTTGAAACTGAAGAATAATATTAAGGATTTAATTAGATTTCTAATTAAATCTTTTTTTGTAAATAAATGTCTAATTTACAAAAAATATGCATCAATTATACTTGAAATAAGAAATGACATGATATACTTGTATCATAGGAAAGAGATTTGAGGTGTTGTTATATATGAAAAAAACAATAAGATCAATCATATTAGCATTAATAGCCTTATTAGGATGGCAAAAGGCTGTATATGCAGTTCCAGCAAATGAAAATTTTATTGATGACAGTTTTTATAAATGTGTAATAAATGCATATAATACTAAGAATGGAACGTCATTAGGTGATGATACAAACTTAACGGATGAACAATTAGCAACTATTACTAGTTTAAGTTGTAGTGGTAATGGTAGTGGTAAAGTTAAAATTGAAAGTGCTAAAGGGATAGAAAAAATGCCCGCGCTTACTAGCGTGAACTTATCTACTAACTCATTAACATCTATTGATTTGAGTAATAATCCAAACATAACTTCGTTGTGGTTATATAATAATAACTTAACAAGTCTTGATGTTTCAAATTTAACAGAATTAACTAACTTTAAGTTTTACAACAATAAATTAAAATCTTTAAATGTATTAAACAATGTTAATATAACTACATTTGAAGCTGCAAGAAACAATATGTTATCTTTAGATTTATCTGCTAATGTAAATATTAATAGTACAGCAACGAGAGGTATTTCTCAATCAAGAACTGTTAAAGCATATCATTATAGTTCAACTGGAGTATATAAAGTATATTTAAGGGATTATCAAGAGAATATAGATACAAGTAAAATAACAATTACAACCCCTGATGTTACAATGGATGCAACAACTGGAGTTCTACTTTATACAGGTGAACTTGAAAGCATCGAATATAATTATAATACAGGTAATGCATTTGCAGATGCTGCAGCTATGCCAGTTACCCTAAACCTTTCAGTAGTTGAAGCAGCTTCAAATATTACTATTACTAAAAAAGATAATAATAATGATCCAATTAGTAATGCAGTAATTGGTTTATATAATTCAGAAAAAGAGTTAATAACTCAAAAGACAACTGGTTCTGATGGAACAGTAGTTTTTGAAAACGTTGAATGGGGTATTTATTATATCAAAGATGTCCAATCTGCTCAGGGATATACTACTAATACTGAATGGCAAATGATTGATTTAGTTAGCAATCATGAAAATGCTGAAGTAATGTCACTAAGTGAACAAATATTAGGAAAAATAACTATTTATTTAAAAGGTGATAGCACAAAACCTTTAAATGGAATTAAATTTGGCTTATATGATAGTCACAAAACATTATTAGAAGAAAAAACAACAAATAGTGAAGGCAAAGTTGAGTTTGCTGACTTGCCTTGGGGAGAATATTATGTTAAACAATTAACAGCATATGAAGGTTATAAAATAGTAGATACTTTCTACAGTTCATCTATTAATGGAACTACTTATTACAATGTTAAAGAATTAGTTAATTATACTACTGATACAACACCGATTGGAGTTGTTATTGAAGATGAAGAAACTGATGATAAAGTTCCAACAACAAGTGAAAATATTACTATAGTAGCAGAGCCAGTTCCAGAAACTGTTCCAGACCAACCTTTGGAAAAATCTCCTCAAACTGGAATTAAAGATTTATTAGGAATAAGCATTATCGGTATGATAGTTTTTGGAATTGGTTATTCTCTAGTAAATAAAAAGAATTTATTATTTAAATTAAAATAAACCATTTATATATGGTTTATTTTTTTGTATAATTTATCTAGAGGGATAATTATGAGAATAATTACAGTTGGAGAGTATTATAGACATTTTAAAGGACATATTTATGAAGTCTTAGATATAGCTAAGGATTCTGAAACAACTAAAGATGTAGTAGTCTATCGTAATGTTGATACTAAAGAAGTATGGACTAGAGATTATGAAGAGTTTATTAGTTTAGTAGATACTAAAAAATATCCAGATGTTAAACAAAAATATCGTTTTGAACTTATAGATAAACCATTTGATTCTGAAGTCATGAAAATTAAAGACTTAAGTCCTTATGCATGTCCTTATGATAAAGGTATTCGTTTAAAAGAAGAAATTGAAGATATGCGACCATCTTTTTTTAGAGATATAGATAGAATATTATATTCTAAAGCATATACAAGATATTTGGATAAAACTCAAGTATGGACTCATGGTAATAATGATCATTTAACTAGAAGAATGACCCATATTCAATATGTTAGTAAAATAGCGCGAACCATTGGTAGAGCACTAAGACTAAATGAAGATTTAATCGAAGCATCTTCCTTGGGACATGACTTAGGCCATACTCCATATGGCCATGTGGGCGAGGCCATTTTAAATAAAATTAGTTTAGAAAATCAATGTGGTTATTACAATCATAATATTCAAAGTGTTCGTCTTCTTATGAATATTGAAAATAATGGCTATGGCTTAAATATATCTATTCCTGTTTTAGATGCAATAATGTGTCATAACGGAGAGTTTGCATTAGGTAAGTATGTTCCAACAAAAAAAAGCGAAAAAGAGTTTATAGATGAATATAATAGGTCTTATGATGATAAGGAATTATTAACAAAACTAAAGCCAATGACTTTAGAAGGTTGTGTTGTTAGAGTTAGTGACTTAATTGCTTATTTAGGAAAAGATATTGAAGATGCAATGCGTTTGAATATAGTTAGTTTTGAAGATGTTCCCCAAAGCATTAAAAACATTCTTGGAACGACTAATAAAGAAATAGTTAATACGATAATATTAGATATTATTAAAAATAGTATAAATAAAAATTATATAAAATTAAGTGATGATGTTTTTAATGCCATAGTGGATTTAAAAAGATTTAACTATGAAAATATATATAATAAAGCATATACTAAAGAAGATTTAACTAAAATAGAAGATATATTTAGAAGTTTATTTAATAAATATTTAAAAGATTTGAAAGAGAATAATACTAAATCTATAATTTATACATCATATTTGGATAATATGTCTTCAGAATATAAAAATACTAAAAAAGAAAGAATAGTTATTGATTATTTGGCTGGTATGACTGACGATTATATCGAAAAACAATATAGAACATTAAAACAAAGTTAATCTTTGTTTTTTAATTATAATTATTTTTAATTGTGTTATAATAACGAGTAGGTGGAGGCATTATGGAATATAAAAAGATTAACTGTAAGTCATATAATATTCACACTATTAAAACTGATAAGTTTAAAACAGTTAGAATGGAAATAGTATTTGAAAGAGAAGTTTCCAAAGAAGAAATGCCTATTTATTCTTTTTTAGCTGATGCATTAAGTGAAACCTCAAAGGAAATGCCTAAAAGAAAAGATGTAGCAATCAAACTAGAAGAATTATATGATGCTCATTTTTATAGTGTTACTAATAAAGTAGGTAATTTATTTACCATTAGTTTTGTTATGGAATTTATTGATCCAGCATATATTAACGAAAAAACATATTTTGAAAAAGCCTTAGCATTTCCCTTTGATGTATTAAGTAATCCTAACTTTAACAATCAAGAATTAGATATAAAAACTTTTAATATTATAAAAAAGAGAATAAAAGAAGAAATAGAAAGTATTAAAGAATCTTCAGAAAGATTAGCGATTATAAATGCATTAAATGCCATGGATAATTCATCCATAAGTTCCTATAGAGTGCTCGGAAGTATTGATGATATAGAAAAAATAACTCCATCAATGTTATATGATTATTATTTAAAATTATTGAATGAATCTTTATGTGATATTTTTATTATTGGAAATATAGATATTGATAAATGTCATAAAATAATAACTAAAAATTATAAAAATAGAATAATTAAGACTAATAAGATTAAATTATTAGTGAATAATGCATTAAGGAAAAAAGTTCTTTGTGTTCAAGAAAAATCTAATTTCTTGCAAAGTGCTTTAGTTTTAATATATAACATTTCTAATTTAGATAAGAAAGATAAAGATATAACATTTAATGTCTTTAATTATATTTTGGGAAGTGGGGGAATATCATCTAAGCTATATAAAAAACTAAGAGTAGAGAATTCTCTATGCTATGGAGTGCGTTCCCTATACTTAAAATATGATGGTTTATTAATCGTTTTAGTAACATTAAATCATAGTAATGTCCAAAAAGCTGAGGGGTTAATAAAAGAAGCAATTAAAGAAATGCAAAATGGTTCTTATGAAGAAGATGAGGTAAAAGACGCAATTAAGAATTTACAATTTTCTTTAAAAACAAGTTTAGATAATAATTCATCTCTTTTAAATAACTATATTTTTAATTATTATGATGAATTACCATTGATAGAAAAAAGAATAGAGTTATTGGATAGTGTTTCTAAAGATGATTTAATTAGATGTGGTAAACATTTAAAACTGAATACTATTTATGTTCAAAGATCAGGTGATAATAATGAAGGAAATTAATTTAAAAGGATTAAACGAAGTCATTTATTATGATGAATGTTCTAATGGTTTAAAAGTATATATGTGGGTTAACCAAAAAGTAAATACTTTTTATGGAACTTTATCAATTAAATATGGTTCTGTTTATAACAATTTTAAAGTAAATAATAAAACTTATAAATTACCTTTGGGTGTCCCGCATTTTTTAGAACATGTTAAGTTTAATGAAAAAAAAGATTGGACTGCTCATGATTATTATAATAAAACTGGGTGTGACACCAATGCCTTTACGACATTTAAATGGACTAATTATCAAGTTTATGGAACAAATAATCCTAAAGATAATATTATTCATTTATTAGATTTTGTTCAAAATAATTATTTTACTAAGAGTATAATAAAAAATGAAAAAGGAATTATTATCGAAGAATCTAATATGACTTTAGATGATCCTTACTCAGTTTTATACTTTAGTCATTTAAATAATATATTTAACAATTATGATTATAAATATATTATTACTGGTTCTGAAAAAGATATAAAAGAAATAACTTTAGAAGATATAAAATTAGCTTTTGAATCATTTTATCATCCTCAAAATATGTTTTTAGTTATTACTGGAAACTTTAACCCCTATGAACTAATGGCCTCTATAAAAGATAATCAAAATAATAAACAGTTTTCTTTATTTGTAAGTCCTCAAAGGATTATAAAAAAGGAAGGCTCAAGGGTTAATGTTTCTTATGAAAAAAGAGAAATAAATGTAACTAACCAAAAGATAAATATAGGTATTAAAATACCTAAAAGTAAGTTAAAAGAATTTGATGATTTTGAAAAAAGATTATTTTTAAATATTATTCTTAAAGCCAATTTTGGCTCGACTAGTGATTTGAAAAACGAATTATTAGAAAAAGAATTAATAAGTAGTTTATATTATTCTACTAATATATATGATGATTATATTGTGATAACAATATCGATAGATACTGATTATGAAGAAGAAGTTTTAAATATTATCAATAATAGATTAGATAATCTTAATGTAGATGAAAAAACTTTCAATAGAATGAAAAAATCCCAAATAGCTAATTTAATTACCCAGTTTGAAGATGTAGAATATGTTAATAGTATTATTCAATTTGAAATAATTAATTATGATCATATTATGGATGATGTTAAAAGTAGATTAGAAAGCATTAATTTTCATGATATAAAAAGAATTTGTGAGAGTGTAAATTTTAAAGAAAGATGCGTTTTTGTTGCTAAACCATTAAAGCAATAAAAACGCATTTTTATGTCAATAGACAATTATTTACAATTGCTAGTTACAGTTTGATAAAAGTAGTATCTTATAGTATAATAGTAAATACCAAAGAGGTGAATTTTTTTGAAAAAAGTTAAAAGAATTTGGCAAGAAAATAAGGTTCTACTAGTTTTAGCAATTATATTACTAGTTTGTATAATAATATTTGCAATAGTAGCAATGCGTTTCTTTTATGGAACAAATAATAATGTTTATGGTAATAGATTGAATGCTACTAAGGAGACTCCAATTAGTGATAAATTATTAAAAGAAATTAAAGATACTGTTGAAAAAGATGAAACTGTTAAAGAGGTTAAAACAACTTTAAAGGGAAGAGTTTTATATATTTCAATTGAGTTTAATTCTGGTGTTAAAATGGAAGATGCTAAGTTAAAGGCAGATGCTGTTTTACCTCTATTTAATGATGATGAATTAAATATTTATGATTTGGAATTTGCAATTATTTCTAAAGAAAAAGACAACGAATGGACTCTTATGGGTGCACGTAATTCAAGCGGAAGTGGCAAAATTGTTTGGAATAATAAGAATATTGAAATAAAAGAAGAAGAAAAAAAAGAGGAAAAGAAAAAGGATTCTGATAAAGCATGACAAGAAGAAGATGGATACTTTATTCCATAATAGGGATTGTTATCCTAACTTTATTAGGGATAATAACCTTTAATTTCTTACTTAACAACAAAAGATTAACTAGTGAAGAAAGAAAATGGATAAATGATAGCATTAACGATGTTCAAAATGTTTATGTAACAAAGGATGCTAATATTTTTAGTAAAGATGGAGAAGGAGTTTTCTATAGTTTTTTAAATGATTTTAGTGAAGAATATGATTTAAAGTTAAATATTATTACTATAGATGAAACTGTTACTAATCCTAACTATAGTTTAGAAGTGGTTAAAAGTGTTTCTGATAACGATAATGTTTTTTATAAAGATCACTATGTTCTTTTAAGTAAAGATCATAAAGCTTTACTATCTAATAGAGATTTAGAAGGACAAGTTATTGGAATACTTAATAGTGAATTAGAGTATGTTAAAAACTATTTAAAGGAAGATAATATTAATTTTAATGGTTATAATACCAAAGACGAACTATATACTTCTTTAAGCAGTGGAGTTAATTATATACTTGTTCCAAGAATGGAAGATTTAGATAGAATTTTATCTAATAATTTAGAAATAGTTTATCATTTAGATGATATTAATAATTCTTATGTCTTAAAAACTGATTCTGAGATATTTGGGAAAATATTAAATAAATATTTTGAAACATGGCAAAATAAAATTAATGAAAATATAAAAGAACAAGAGTTTAAAATGTTTACTAAATATTTAAATATTAGTGAGAAAGATATAGATAGTTTATTAAGTGTAGATTATCGCTATGGCTTTGTTAATAATAGTCCTTATGAAGTAATTATGAGTGGCAATTATGGTGGAATAATTGCTGAGTATTTAAAAGAATTTAGTGATTTTTCTAAAGTTCACTTTGATATTAAAAAATATCGTAATAATGAAAAATTAATAAGAGATATTAATCGTGGAAAAGTTGATATTTATTTTGGATTTAGTAATTTAATGGAATCTAATTATTTAAAAACAAAACACGGCATAAATAATAGTTTATCTATTATTACTACTAAAGATAGTGACAAAATGATTGATTCTATATATGGTCTTCAAGGAGAAACAGTTTATGTTGAAGATGGCAGTAATTTAATGAATTACTTAAAAAGTATAGGAAATATTGATATTAAGACTTTTAGTTCTATGAAAGAGTTATTTAAATTAAATAAAGAAGATGTAATTATAGCTTTGGATACCTATATCTTTAACTTTTATAGTTCTAGTAAGTTATCTAATTATACTAGTAAATATGAAACATTTATAGATAATCAATATCACTTTAGAATTAATGCTAAATGGACTGTTCTAAATAAATTATTTGATAGATATATTAATTATTTGGATGAAGAAAATGTTATTAATAAAGGTATTAAAAGTCATGATGATACAATATTATCAGGTAATATTTTAAATAGTATTGCTAAATATTTTATTTTAAGTATTATTGCCATTTTGGTTATTGGCTTTGCTGTATATAAAAACTCAAAAAGAATTAGAATAGCTAAGAGAATTAGAAAAGATGACAAGTATAGATTTATTGATGATTTAACATGTTTAAAAAATAGAGCTTATTTAAGTGACTCAATTAAGAGTTGGAATAATAATACAATATATCCTCAAACTGTTATAGTTGTAGATTTAAATAAGTTAAAAGATATTAATGATAAATATGGAGTAGTTGAAGGGGATAAACAAATTCAAGGGTTAGCTAATGCCTTAATTAAAACACAATTGGATAATAGTGATATTATGCGTAGTGATGGAAATGAATTTGTTATCTATGCTGTAGGCTATAGTCAAAAACAAATAGTTAATTATATTCATAAGATTAATAAAGAATTAAAGAAGTTGCCTTATGATTTTGGTGCAGAGTTTGGTTATAGTGTAATTGAAAATAATTTAAAAACTGTTGAGGATGCTTTAAATGAAGCAACTAATGCAATGAAGAGTAAAAAAGCGAGTAATAAAGAATGAAAAGAAGAATAAAGAAAGCCAAGAATGGTATTAAAGAATTTTTTAAGAATTTTTACAAAGCGTTAAGAAAACCGGAAATGGTAGTTTTACCAGGTAACTTAGCTTTCTTCTTTGTTTTGGCAATAATTCCTTCTTTAGCTTTAATAAGCTACGGAGCCTCAATCTTAAATTTATCTACAGATTATTTATATAATTTTATGGCTCAATCATTTTCTAAAGAAATTGCCGATTTAATCTTAGGGGTTCATTTTAATAGTGATATGAGTATTCAATTTATTATTACTTTAATTGTAGGTTTTTATGTAGCAAGTAATGGAGCTCATTCTATTATTAATTCAACTAATGCAATATATGGTTTTGAAAATAAATCATGGTGGAAGAGAAGATTAAAAGCCTTTGGAATGACATTTTTAATAGTTATATTACTTATCTTTATGTTAATTGTTCCCGTATTCGGTAATACTATTATAGATTTAATTAAAGAAGTTAATTTGAATGCAAATATTACCAAAAGAATTGTAGAAATATTTGCTATGATTAAAGGACCTACTTCTTGGATAATTATGTTCATCATTATTAGAGTTATATATGCGATTGCTCCAAATGAAAAACCACATAATAGAGTTATCAATTATGGAGCCTGGTTTACTTCTATATGCTTTATATTAGTAACTAAGTTGTATTCATTATATGTAAATAATTTTTCTGCTTATACAGTTTTATATGGAGGACTTGCTAATATAGTAGTATTAATGATCTGGGTATTCTTCTTATCGTATATATTCACTATAGGAATAGCATTAAATTACCAAAAAGATGAAGATAATCTACTAAAAACTGGAACTATAAAAATAGAAAAATAGCATAAAATAAAAATATGTACACAGGTATTACTTAGTACATATTTTATTTTTAATATCAATCTAGTTTAAATGAACTAACGATATTGAAAAGTAATGCCTAAGAGAGACTTTTAAGTCTCTCTTTTTATAAAAAAACCTATTCACAAATGTATTAATAATGATATAATAAAGAAGAGTGATGTTATGAAAAAAATTAATGTTTTCTTAGTCTTTTTAATTAGTTTTATTTATATGGAGATTCTATATAAAATATTCATTTATAAAATTTTAATTAACTCTGGAACTTTAAACATGCTTATATTTATACTAGCCTTAAGTTTATTTTTAGGAGTTTTAACTATATTAAGCAACAACAAAAAAGCTAACAAAATAATTTATTTTATTCTATTATTTATACTAACAGTTTGGTTTTGTGCTGAGTATGTATGTAAAGATTATTTTGACTTTTATATATCATTATCAACTTTTGGAGTAGCGGATCAATTAGTAGATTTTGCTTCAAAAACTCTAATTGAAATAATAAAACATGGACCAGGAATAATAATGTTTTTCATTCCATTTATACTAAGTATAATCTTTAATAAAAGAATTAGTTTTAATACAGAGACTAGAAATAAAATATTATTATTCATTGCCGCGTTAATTTTCTTTGGAACTTATTTATTGAGTTTAAATATAGGAAAGAATAAATCTTATTCTCCTTATAGTTTGTATTATCAAGTAAATGATGTATCTTTAAATATGGAAACTTTTGGTGTATTAAATACTTTATTTATAGATATAAAAAGAAGCATAATAGGATTTGAGGATAAGATTATTATTACTCCAGATGGAACGATTGATGTTGTTCCTCCTAAGGAAGAAGAAATTGTTTATCAATATAATAACTTGAATATAGATTTTGATAGTTTAAAAGAAAGTGAAAGTAATAAAACTGTTAAAGATATGCATGATTATTTTTCAAATAATCCAGGAACATTACAAAATGAATATACTGGAATATTTAAAGATAAAAACTTAATATTATTTATGGCTGAAAGCTTTAATGATGTAGCGGTTAATGAAAAATTAACTCCAACTTTATATAAATTAGTTAATTCAGGTTTTGTTTTTGATAATTTTTATACTCCAACTATATATTCTACCATTGGAGGAGAATTTCAAGAATTAACAGGTTTATATGCCGAATCAACCAAAATATTGGCTAAGTTTAGAACAGGTAATATATCTTTCCCACAAGGGGTAGGAAATGTATTTAAAAATCTTAACTATAATGTATATGCATATCATAATAATTATGCTTCATTCCAAGATCGCAATAAGTATTTAAAGAGTATGGGATTTGATTATTTCTTAGCTAGAGGAAATGGTCTAGAAAAAAGAATGAATATGAATGAGTGGCCTGAAAGTGATGTGGAAATGATTAAAGTAACTACGGATGATTACATCAACGATGAAAACTTTATGGTATTCTATGCTTCAGTATCTGGACATTCATCATATACATGGGCTTCTAATGCTCAAGCGCGAAAACATAGAGAAGAGTATAACGCAGCTGGCTTTAATTATTCTGAACCTCCAGCATCTTATTTAGCGGCTCAAATGGAATTAGATAGAGCATTAGAATTGTTAATTCAAAAACTTGATGAAAAGGGAATTCTTGATAAAACAGTAATTGCTTTAGTTGGGGATCATTATCCATATGAATTAACAATAGATCAAGTTAATGAGATAAGTTCATATAAGAAAGATGCAGTTGTAACTGTTAATAAGAGTAATTTTATATTATGGAATAGTGAAATGGATACAGTTCATGTTTCCAAGGTCGGTAGTCAAATAGATGTAATACCAACAATATATAATGCTTTTGGAATTAATTATGATTCAAGATTATTCATAGGTAACGATATTCTTTCAACTACACCGGGATTAGCTATGTTTGGTAATCGTTCTTGGGTAAGTGATAAAGGAACATATTTCTCGGCAAGTAGAAAATTTGTTCCTCTAAATGAAGAAGATAACGATGAAGAATATGTTAAAAATATGAATCAAATGGTTAACAATAAAATTACTATGAGTAAATTAATAATTGAAAATAATTACTATAGTAAAGTTCTAAATTAAAATAGCATTAGATAATTGGAAAGTGTAAACTTTCCTTTTTTATTGTAAATAAATCAATAAAATAGTAAAATATAAATAGTGATGATATATGAAATTTAAAGAAGTTATTCCTAAAAAAAATAGATTAGTGTTAAATATTACATTACCTGCTTTAGTTATTGTTTGTATTTTATGGATAATTCTAAAAGAATACATTCGTTTTGCTATATATTTATTATTTACAATAATTTGTTTTCATATGTTTTTGCAAACATATTATTATTTAAGAAAAGATTATATTTGTGTAAAATCTGGATTTTTAAAAATAAAACTATATTATAAAAATATTAAAGAAGTAGTGGATTCTGAAGATAAATTAATTATTAAACATAATAATATTAATTGGACTTTTTATCCTGATGATAAAAAGTCATTCGTTAAAGAATTAAAATCAAAAGTTAGTAAAAAAGTTAGTTTTATGAAGGAGGGTTAGTATGCTAGAGTATATTATTATAGGAATTCTAGTTTTAGTAGTCATTCTTTTAATTATTATTCTAGTTAAGAATAATGATGGTAAAGATATTATAGAAAGAATGGGAAGATTAGATACTAGTTTAACTAAAGAAATCGGTGAATTTAAGTTAAATTTTAGTAAAGATTTAAGAAGTGATTTTGAAGTCTTAGAAAGAAAGATAGAATATAAATTAAATGTTATCAATGATAGAGTTAATAAAGAATTAAATGATAACTTTGAAAAAAGTAATAAAACATTCATGAATGTTTTAGAAAGATTAAATAAAATAGATGAGGCCCAAAAGAAGATTGATGGATTGACTGGAGAAATTGTTTCTTTACAAAGTGTTCTGACAGATAAAAAGACTAGAGGAACTTTTGGCGAAGTAAACTTAGAATATATTTTAAAAAACGCTTTCGGCCCTTCAGGAACTGGCATTTATGATATTCAACATAAGATGAGTAATGATTCAATTGCCGATTCTTTATTATATGCTCCAGCCCCTTTAGGAACAATTGCTATAGATAGTAAATTCCCTTTAGAAAACTATCAAAGAATGGTTGACAAAAATAGAACTAGAGATGAAAGATTAAGTTACGAAAAGAGCTTTGTTAACGATGTAAAGAAGCATATTAATGATATTTCTTCTAAATATATCATCCCTGGTGAGACTAGTGATGAAGCTATAATGTTTTTACCAGCTGAAGCTATTTTTGCTGAGATAAATGCTTATCACCCTGAATTATTAAATTATGCTTATTCTAAGAAAGTATGGATTACTGGTCCAACCACTTTAATTAGCACATTATCTATAATTAGTATGATATTAAAGAATATGGAAAGAGATAAATATGCTAAAATTATTCACGAAGAATTAGATAGACTAGGTATAGAATTTGGTAGATATAAGGAAAGATGGGATAAACTATCTAGAAGTGTTAAGTCTGTTAATCAAAGCTTGGATGATTTAAACATAACAACAGATAAAATTACTAAAAGATTTGAAAGCATTAAAAATGTTGATATAGATAAAATTAAAAGCGAAGATATTTTGTTATTAGATGATGGTGATAAAAATGAATAAAATATATTTAATTAGTAATAACCAACTATTAGAGGGATTATCTTATAATAATTCAGCAAACTTAGATACAATAAGGAAATCAAGGCCATTAAATGAAAAAGGTGAAGAAATAGCTAAAGCTTTAGCAAATAGTCCTTTATTTCAAAATGTTGAAAACATTTATTGTAGTTTTTATAGTAGTTCAATTGCTACTTCTAAATATTTAGCATCTAAATTAGAATATAAGATTAATTTAGATGAAAGATTAAATGAGTGTTCAGTTGGAGTATTAGGAAGTAAAAACATGAAAATGGTAAAGGGATTACAAGATCATGAGTTTACTTATAAACTACCTAATGGTGAAAGTTTAGTTGATGTTGGCACTAGACTAAATAATTTTATTAAAATGCTTATGAATAAAGAAGAAGAAGCAATTCTTTTTACCCATAAAAGAGCCATCCTGGGTTTTCTTCTAAAATATACTAAAGTTGGTTATAATTTAGATGAAAACTTAATACTTGAATTTAATGGCTCCATAGTCTATGACGATAGTGAAACAGATTGTGATATATATGAATTAGTAGTAGAAAAGAATACTATTAAAGAAATTAATAAAATAAATTAAATACTAAGACCTTTATAGGTCTTTTTGTTTGTAAAAATAATAATCAATTATGATATAATTAATTTAGGTGATAATATGGAATATAGTGTAAGTGCTAAAATAAGTAATAGACATGTTCATTTAACTAAGGAAGTATATGAATTATTATTTGATCATGAAATAACTGTTAAAAACAATTTAAATCAAGTTGGTCAATTTGCAGCGAACGAAACATTGTCTATTCAAGTTGGTGATAAAAGAATAGATAATGTTCGTATAGTTGGACCATTCCGTTCTTATAACCAAGTTGAGGTATCTAAAAAGGATGCTAGAGGATTAGGAGTTAATCCCCCTGTTCGAAGAAGTGGCGATTTAGATGATGCCTTAGAAATTGAGTTAATAACTCCTAAGGCTAAAGTTAAAGTTAAAGGTTTAATTATATCTAATCGTCATGTACATATGAATTATGAAGATGCTAAAAAATATGGTGTTGAAGACAAACAAATGGTTCAAATAAAAGTTCCTGGAGATAAATCTGGAATTATGGATGCGGAAATAAAAGTTAGTGAAGATGGCTATTATGAGTTACATATTGATACAGATGATGCAAATGCATTTTTAATTGAAAATGATGATAAGGTTCTTTTAATAGTATGAAACTAAAAATAGGGAATGTTATTTTAGATAATCAAGTCATTCTTGCCCCGATGGCTGGGGTTACTAACACAACCTTTAGAAGCATTTGCAAAAATATGGGGGCAGGTTTAGTGGTTGGAGAAATGGTCTCTGCTGATGCCATTTTATATGAATCAAATAAAACTTTTGAATTATTAAAAATGAATGAAAAAGAAAGGCCCATTTCTCAACAAATATTTGGATCTGATCCAGATAAAATGGCTAAGGCTGCCAAAATCATCGAAGAAAGAATGCATCCTGATATTATAGATATTAATATGGGATGTCCAGTTCCGAAAGTAGCTATCAAAAATCATGCTGGTAGTGCGCTTTTAAAAGATCCTCAAAGGGCATTTAATATTGTAAAGAAAGTAGTTGACTCCGTTTCGGTTCCTGTAACTGTAAAAATTCGCATCGGTTGGGATGAAAAAAGCATTAATGCAAACGAGATAGCAAAATTATGCGAAAAAGCAGGCGCTAGCGCTATATTTGTTCATGGTAGGACAAGAAGCCAAGGCTATAGTGGAAAAGCCAACTGGAGCGTTATTAAAGACGTTGTCGAAAGTGTTTCAATACCTGTTATTGGCAATGGAGATATAAAAAGTGTTTATGATGCCAAAAGGATGTTAGAAGAAACCGGTTGTGCCGGTGTAATGATAGGCCGAGGTGCTTTAGGTAATCCTTGGTTAATTAAAGATACTATTGCATACTTAGATAACGGCACCGAACCTAATAGCATTTCATTTAAAGAAAAAATAGAATTAATGAAATACTATGTTAATAAATTGGTAGAAGATAAAAATGAAGTTATCGGTGTTTTAGAAATGCGAACCAATTTAATGTTCTTTTTAAAAGGTATGCCTGATGTTAAAAGTTTAAAATTAGAAATATGTAAGGCAAAAACCAAAGAGGAATTAATTAGTTTATTAAATGATTATCAAGAAAAAGTAGGAGAATAAATGAATATATTAGACTTTTTAGAGGATAATTCAGCAATTGTCTGTGAAAATAATATCAAAGACTATATATTAAAAAAACTGGGTGAATCCCAAACTTTTTTAAATGTTCAATTTTTCCCTAAAAAGGACTTTATCAAAAAAAATACTTTTGAATATGATGAAAAAACTATATATTATTTAATTACTAAATATCATTATAAAATTGATATAGCTAAATACTTAATTGAAAATTTATATTATATAGATGATAAAGACTATAATGCAGATTCATTAAATTATTTAAAGGAATTAAAAAGGGAATTAATTGATAATAACTTATTATATTTTAAAAAATATAATGGTTTTTCTAATGTTTTAGTTCTTAATTATCCATATTATGAAGAATATGAAATGAATATATTTAATAAATATAGAACTAAATTTTATAATGTAGATTGTTCTTTCAAATTAGATAATGTTTATGAATTTGTAGATATAGAAAAAGAAGGGGATTTTGTTTTTAATAAAATCGCTACTTTATTAGATGAAGGAATAAACATTAATCAAATTAAAATAATATGTCCTAATAAAAATTATTATAGAGTATTAAGAAGATTATCTATTTTTTATAATATTCCAATAAATGAACCAACTAATAATTCTTTATATAATCAAGATATAACTAAAATATTTTTAGATAATCTAAGCCAAGGTCTAGATTGTGCTTTAGAAAGCATTAAGGATGAGCTAGTTGAGTATTATAATATAATTGTTAAAATATGTAATAAATACTCTTTTATCGAGGATATTGATATATTTAAAAGACTTGTTATAGATGAGTTTAAAAAAGTTAAAGTGTCTTCTGATTCAAGCAATAAAATTGAATTGAAGACTATAGATGATATCTTTGATGATGAATATGTCTTTTTAATGAACTTTAATAATGAATGGGCTCCAATAATTTTAAAAGACGAAGAATATATTAAAGATAATGTTAAAGAAGAAGTTCATATGTTATCAACTAAAGAGCTTAATAGTAGAATTAAAACTGATTATATTAAAAAACTTAAAAGAATAAAAAATCTTGTAATTAGCTATAGTTTAAATGATTTAAAAAGTAATATGTTTCCATCTTCATTAGTTCAAGAATTAGGTTTAAACGTTCTAAAACATGATAAGAATATTTTAGAAAGTTACTCTTACTTAGAGTCCTCAATTGAATTTGCTAAATCATTACATGACTATGAATTATATAATAATGTTCATGAAGAATTAGGAATATATAAAAATAGTATTGATTTAAAATATAAAACTTTTGATAATAAATGGAAGGGGATTGATAAAGAAGAACTAAGAGAATATTTAAATAATAAATTAACTTTATCATATACCTCTTTAAATAATTATAATAAATGTGCCTTTAGATATTATATTAGTTCTATTTTGAAATTGGATTCTTATGAAGAAACATTTGCTTCATTCCTTGGTTCTCTTTTTCATGATGTTTTAGAAAAATGCTATGCCAAAAATAAAGATGTCCAAGAAGAAATCAATTATTATATTAATAGCCATGAAAGAGAACTAAGCCTTAAAGAAAGATTCTTTGTTAACAAAGTTCAAGAAGATATTACATATGTTTTAAGTATATTAAAGAAACAAGAATCTTTCATTGGGTTAAATAAAACTCTATATGAAAAATATATACCTATAAAAAAGGATCGAGATATTAAAATAGATTTTGTGGGATTTATTGATAAAATATTATATAAAGAATTAAATAATGAAACTATAGTCGCATTAATTGATTATAAAACAGGATATGTTGATATAGATTTAAAACTAATTCCCTATGGTATTAACATGCAATTACCAATATATTTATAT
>JAEELI010000010.1 GCA_016288795.1 Caryophanales bacterium | reverse complement strand
TCCCAACTATCAACAAAAGCATTATATAAAATTGGTAGTTTGATAGAGTTGATAAAGTCCATATCTCTTTTAACTAAAATATCATCAACAGATAAGTTTAATTTACTTACTTGTTCATTTTCTAAAATCTTCTTTTGTAAGTCTTTAATTTTGTTTTCAATGATATTTGTTTCTTCTTTATATTCTTCTTCAGTAAATAATTCATCAATATATGCTTTTCTAATTCTAATCTTTTTATTATTTAAATTAGTTATTTCTTTTTCAAAATCTTCTTTTGGGTTATATATTTTATTTTGTAATACTGGTAAGAAGAATTCATTAACAACTGAATCATATTCAAATATATCTGATAATAATTCTTTAATTGAATCTTCAATTTCATGTTCTCTAATATTACCACGACATTTTTCACATCTATAATAGTAATACCATTTATCAGCTTTAATCTTATGAGAAGCACCACCAGCAAGTATTCTTCCACATTTAGGACATTTTAGTTTTTGTAGGAAGATATATGTTTGGCTTCTCATATAATTTCTTTGATTCTTTTTCTTTTGAACTTGACAACTATCCCATAATTCACGACTAACTATTGGCTCAACAACATCAGGAAAGTATCTTGGATTTCTAGTAGTTTTACCTTGAATATAATCTCCTTTATAAATTACATTAGCAATAATCTTTAATATACTAGTATCTTTCCAATTAGTTTTACCACATACTTTTTCTTTATTAAATAATTTTGCAATAGTATTATAAGTAAGTCCTTCAAAATATAAATTATATATTCTAATAACTATATCTTTTGTAAGTGGATCAGGTACTAATTTTTTATCAACATGTTTATAACCGAGTGGAGCTCTTGCAGGAATATGTCCTTGTTTAATTGCACCTTCTAAACCAATAATAGTTCTTTCACTTGTTCTTTCAATTTCATTTTGTGAAACACTCATCATAATACGAGATACCATTTTACCATTAGCAGTAGTAGTATTTATATCATCATTAACAAAAGCAATATTAATATTATATTTTTCTAGATAGTCCATTAATGTTTCCCAATCTCTTGTACTTCTTGTAATTCTATCTAGTTTTAAAGCAATAATCATATTTATTTTGCCTTGTTTGCCATCTTCAAGCATTCTATCGTATTCTGGTCTATGATTACCTGTTTTAGCACTTATTCCAGCGTCAGTATAATATTCTACTATTTTATAACCATTGAACTTACAATAAGCCTCTAATCGTTCTTTTTGCTCTGGTAAACTAAAACCCTCACGAGCTTGATCTTCAGTTGAAACTCTCATATAAATTCCACATAATTTCTTTTCTTCGTTCATAAATATTCAACTCCTTTTCTACAAAAAAGAGGAGACAAAAGCATTAACAAGTAATACTCTTGACTCCTCTAAAATAATTATTAGTTTTTATATAATTAAAATAGTGCATAGTATCCCTCCAATAATAAAGACGATACTGCATGTCATTTATTGGTTTTATATAATACATTTTTATTTTAGATTTGTCAAGATTTGTAAATTAATATGGTATAATATCAGATGAGAGGAGTGATGTTTATGTGTATAAAACATCAATTAAATGAAATAATTGAAATTTTAAAAAATAACAATATTTCTAATATAATTGCTTCAATTTCTGCAATAATTGCTTTAGGAGCTTTAATCGTTACAATTGTTTCAAATATAAAGAATAATAAAAGGTATATTAATAGTTTAAAACCCTTGTTATCGTTCGAATTTTATCAAATAAACGGAATGCTTGTATTAGCAGTTAAAAATACTGGTATGACTGAAGCAACAAATATTAAGTTAAAAATCAAAAAAATTAAAAATAATGGTGACAATAACAAATTAATGTTAGATGATTTATTTAAAAGTGAATTTATGCTATATCCCACAGAGGAAGTGCAAGGTATAATTGGCATTTATGGGGAAAGAATAGATAAAGAAGTATTCCCTATGTTAGACATTGATATTTCATATATTCAAGGAAATGATAATAAAGATATTAATTATTCAAGAACTATATCTTTTAAGAAAAATATATATGGAAGAAATCAATTATCTAGAATTGAAGATTCTATCGAATCTATTTCATATTCAAATAATAGAATAGCCAATTATATTGAGGGAAGGACATTATTTGCATTTGATAGATTAAATGTTTTTCCACACAATTCATTATACAAAGATATGAAAGATGCAATTAACAATGTTGATAGACCTGATGAAAATGAAAATATTGATGAAGATAACACTAAATCCTAAGATTTGGTGTTTTTAAATAATCTTCTAATTCAGATAGTTTAATCTTATTAGATAAGTTCTCGATGAATATCTCATTAGAATAATTAAAAGCAAGAAAAGTTATATCATTAATTATTATTCTATGTGGTTCAACATAAGTTAAGTTAGTTCTATCAATTTTTCTTATGCTACCATTTATAATTTTTAAAGTAGTATTTGAAAACTCACATATTAGTTCTAACTTCTTTTTTAATGATTCTTCAATAACAACTTCTTGCTTAATAATATTTACCATAAATACCATCCTTTCTTTGTAGGATAGTCTTTGTATGACTTCCAAGCTTAAACGTGGG
>JAEELI010000009.1 GCA_016288795.1 Caryophanales bacterium | reverse complement strand
ATTTCCTAAAGCATCTTTTGCATGAACATATTTCCATCCGCTTGTATTTGCTGTTGAAGTTATTGATTTTGCAGAAGTTGTAGCAGTAAATGTAGTTCCCCATGAACTTGGAACTTCATTTGAATCAGTTATAGAATAAGCAGTTGTTCCAGAGTTTGCATCAGTTATTTTTCCACCAATAGATGAACCATTATGAGTTAACATAATCACTGGTCCTGTATTATCTAGATACATATTTGCATTAGCTGTTCCAGATGCAGATGCTAAACTACTTCCAGCAACATCTGTAATAGCACCATCTTTATTACAAATATATAATTTTCCAGCTCCAGTCCCCTTATTTATTGTAATTGTTCCAGTTTTTGAAGTTGCTCCAGATGTTGGTGTGATTGTTATGTAATCTGTCATGGCACTACATGCTACTGAACTTGTTGACCATTTATAATATATTTTAAATCCTGTATTTGTTAAGCCCGAATATGTATCTGAAAGTGTTACTGTTGCACTCTTTGACTTAGCATATGTAGTTCCAGATGTTGTTGAAACTGCTACTTGAGGAGGTGTTAAATCGACTTTTAATTGATATGAAGTATTTGCACTACAAATACTTGTATTACTAGAATTACATGCTTTAACATAGTATGTTACTGCACTAGTGCTAGTAGATTGAGTAACACTTGATCCAGTTGAAATCATTGAACTTGTGCTTGTTCCATAATAATAAGTTACACTACCAGAACCATTAGCAACAGTTGAACCACTAAAGCTTAAGGTTGTACTTGCTTTATGCCAATTTCCACTTGTTATATTATCGTTTGCTGTAATAGTTGGAACTGATGGCGCCTCTAAAACAGTTACAGTTCTATATCTATATAAAGAACCACTACCATCAGCTACTTTTATAACGGCACTTCCGCCCTTAACTGCCGTAACTGTAAATGTCCAGTTTCCTGATGATCCAGATCTAGAACATGTTGCTACTGCTGAATTTGAAGTAGTACATGTTAACGTTGTATTTATCGCTGCAGTTATTGTAGAAGTTTTACCTTTTTCTAAAATTTCGCTAGACACTAAGAACTCTTGACTAGTTTTTCTTCCAGAAGCGTCTAAAGCATGAACATACTTTTTGTTTCCACTCGAATATGTATAATCTAATGTATCTGAAGATTTAGGCTCTGAGTTATAATCATGAGACCAACTAGTTGGATAACTAGATGATTCTGTCACGGTCCAAGCTGCTATTCCAGACAAACCATCTGAAACTGTACCAGTTATCTTTGATCCATTATAATCCACTTTTATGACTGGATCAGCATTATCTACCTTGGCTTTGAAAGAACTTGTTTCTTTTTTACCAGGTGAGTTTTCTATTTGATATCTAATATAATATACTCCAGTTGATGTTGCATAAGATGTTATTTTATTTCCACTCGTTACACTAGTTGAAGGTGTACACGTATTTGTTGTATCTTTACAATATTTTAAAGTACAGGTTGAACCACACTCAGCTTCAGATATGACAAAATCTAATCCTGATTGGTTCCAAGTGTCTGATGCGATTACATTTGTTGTTCCTGATGAATAAGCTCTTATAGAAGCTTTCGGTGTAGTATTATCTATTTTTACTGAGAATGCTTGAACTGTTGAAATTGTTCCTGCTCCATTAACAACCACATATCTTAAATCCCATGTTCCTAATTTTGATGATGCATAATCAGTATTATTATTTATAATTCCATTTCCTGTTCCGGTTGCAGTCATTGGATCACATGCAGTTCCTGGAACATCATTCCAACATCTATAAATAGTGCAGCCACTTGCTCCACAACCATTAACTGTTAATTTGTAGGTAACAGTCTCATCTGACCAAGAACCTGATGTTAATGTGGTTCCTGAAGTTGTTTTACGCACAGAAGGAGTTACAGTTGGAGTTGAAGTATCAAATTTAGCTTGATAACTCATTATGTCTGATGGCACTCCTACTGCAGTTGTAATTTTATATCTAATATAATATCCAGTAGTGATATTTTGATAATCAGTAATTGCTACTCCTTTTGTTGCTCTTGTTGTGGGTGTACAGGTATTATTTGTGTCTTTACAATAATCTATTACACAATTATTACATGAAGTAGTAAATGTATAAATTAAACCTTCATTAGAATAATCTCCTGCAGCTACTATTGAATTTGCAGTCTTTTTCTTTGCAGATAATATAACTGATGCAACACTTTTATCTATGGTTATACTATCGTGCGCACTACCAGTATTATCAGCATCGTTTTTTAAATGAACATACCAAGTTTGAGTTTCTGGAACTGAAGGATTTGAAGGAGTTCTTAAAGTTACTGATGTAGTTATAACTTTATTCTCTCTTTCTTCATCTGTCAATCTAACCCAATGGCCTTCACAGTTATTCACGTTTGCACTTTCAACAATACAATAATAATTAATATCATTTTCGTTTAATTCTATATAGGCCTGAGTATTTTCGTTTCCTACATATTCTGGATTAGTTACTCCTCCCATATAAAACGCTTTAATTGTTGGAATAACATCATATTTTTGAAAATACAAATAACAAAAACTCATCTCATCGTTATATACAAGAGCCTCTTTATCACGAGGATTATAAACTACTATCTCTTCATTAATTCTTTTTCCATTAACATCTATACAGTATGTTCTTTCCCCATTAAATATATATCCCTTTTGAGGCCATACTGCACTAGATGATGTTTCATAATTTTCAGGAGTTGTTTCAATTAATAAGGCAAATTTATCTTTAGTGGCAAATTTATATCTTTTTGGTTGAGGTGTATAGTCCACATTTACTAAACATAAAGTAGTTAAGACTACCACAATTAATACCAAAACTATTGCCAATTTCTTTTTCATAACATCACTCTTACCTTATATATATATATCCATAATCATTTTAATAATTTTTATGACTATAGTCAAGAAAATTAAAAAAAATAACAAGATAAATCTTGTTATTCCATCATCTTATTATAAATATTTTTTATATCCTCTGGAGTTCTATAACCTATTTCCTTTTGAATCATTAATCCATCTTTATAAAAACATAAAGTTGGAATACTCATAACGGAAAATTTTTGCGCTATATCTGGAAATTCATCTACATTAACTTTTAATACATCCATGTAATCAATTTCTTCAAGTATGCTTGCTAACATTTGGCAAGGTCCACACCAATCGGCATAAAAATCTACTAGAACGATTCCTTTTTCTACTATATCAAAGTAATCATCATCTTTACTTAAATATCTAACCATTTATTAATTCCTTTTCCAATTAAAACATCTTCAATTCCTAGTTTACCAGTTTGAATTAATTCATTTGCTTTTTCTTTACTAATAATTTGATATGATATTTCAGTATTTAATATTTGTAAGTTTAAAGCTTTAGTATCAACATTTGGATCGTTAACTGAGTTTTCAATTGATTCATAAATGTTTATCGCAGCATTTTTTGCGCCTCCTAAGAATGAACCAATTAATGGTGTATGATCTAAAACAACGTTAGCTAAAGTACTTTTACTAACCCAAACGGTAGAAAAATTAAGTTGAATTAAAACAAATAATGCTAAATAAACGAATAACCATGATTCAATAAAACCAATTATTCCTCCTCCAATCTTTGATGGTATAATCCATATAACAGTAAACTTTAATAATGTGTCAATAAATCCAGTTAAAGCTAACACAATATTTAATACACAATACAAAACGATAAATAAAACAATGAAAGCCACTAAATTATATATCAAAATATTAAGTGAAGTTAAACCTGCTAATGAACCACCAAAACTAAAGAATGGTAATTTGTCGATTAAAAAATTTGCAAGTGGTATTCTTAATGCATAACTAATAATAATTATTGCTATTAAACCAACAATACTAACTATAGATTTAATTAATCCTCTTTTTATTCCAGCTAAAACACCAAGAACTATAAATACAACTATAAGAATATCTAATAATACATTCATCTAACTCATCTCCTAGTTTAAATTATATTATAAATGTAATGAAAAATAAAGATAATTGTGTTAAAATTGTTTTGAGGTGTAAAATGACTATAGTATTCAAACTATCTGATAATTTAAAGAATAAAGTTATCGATTATTATAAAGATTTAAAAAAAGATAAAACTCCTCCCTATGCTGTTTTTCAAGCTATGGAAGCTGACACGACTATAACTTTATATGAAAGCGGCAAAATAATGTTCCAAGGTGTCAGTGCAGATATTGATGCTAATATATGGATAGATTTAGAAAGAAGACTTAATAATAGAATAATTAACTTGGATGGTAAGGAAACAAAAGCCAAAAAAAAAGATGATAAAGTATTTTACTATAATACTATTGGGTCTGATGAAGTTGGAACTGGAGATTTTTTTGGACCTATAGTCGTTACAGCTACTTATGTTGAAACTAAAGATTTTGAATGGTTAGAAAGTTTAGGAGTTAAGGATTCCAAAAAAATCACTGATGAAAAAATAAATGAAATTGCTCCTAAAATTATGAATAAAATTCCTTATGTTACTACTATCTTAGATAATATTACATATAATAAGCATCATAATAAAGATTTAAATATGAATAAATTAAAGGCTATATTACATAATAAAGCTTTATATGAACTTAAAAATAAAAATAAGTTTAATTACGCTAAAATAGTAATTGATGAATTTTGTTCTAAAGATAAATACTATGAATATATAAAAGATATAGATAATAAAGTAGAACATATAACATTTACTACTAAAGCAGAAGATAAATATTTAAGTGTTGCTTGTTCTTCTATTATATCTAGATATATATTTCTTAATAAAATGAATGAATTATCTGATTTAGTTCATGAGCCTCTACCTAAAGGTGCTGGAGATATAGTTAATAAAGTAGCCAAGGATATTGTAGATAAATATGGTTATGATAAATTATCTGAAATAGCAAAAATGAATTTTAAAAATATAGATAAAATAAAACAGGATTAATTAAATCCTGTTTTCTTCTTTTATAACACCAAAGTAGTTATTACCATTTGAACAAAATGATTCACTATTTTTAACTTTAATACTGTGAGATCTAAAGGACAAATAATTGTGCATTATATTCTCTGTCCATAAGAAGTCTATTATAGCTTGATATCCCACACTATTAGTTTTATTTAAATGTCTTTTATATGAACCACTACTATAAACTGTAAATTGTCTAGGTGATATTGCTTGATAATACATATTATTACCCTTACCTTTTCCAAAGTAACTATTTACACTTCTAACCCAGTTTTTACTATGAGTTCTATTATAAATAGTATTTATAACGGCATATGCATCATCATAGTTATTAGCTGCTTCACTTAGAACAATTGCAGCTAAAGTCTTGAATTGTTCATTAGTTAAATTATATTGAACTAATATTTCTTTAACTTTTTCTTCATTTGTTAAATTAATAGTTTTATAAGAATCTAAATTTATATAACTATATTTAACTGTTTGCACACTAGGATTAGGTAATACCATAAACATAATAATTATATATACTAATGGTAAAACTAAATACCCTATATTATTCTTATATATTTTTGAAATAACACTACCCCACATAACGCGGAGGTGATCCAAAACACTTTTTTTATTCATATCAAATCCCCCTGAATGAACATGATAATTATATCATAGACACCAAAAAATGTCAAGTTTTGTAAAATATTGAGGCTTTTTTAACAGTTTATTAACGGCCTCCCATGCCGCCTCCACCACCGAAGGAACCTCCGCCTCCGCCTCCAGATGAGAAGCCTCCGCCACCACTAGAATAGCTTTCAGCACGAGATTTTGCTACTGAAGCAGCGTGAACACCTTCATATGAAATGTGGTGAATAAAGATTATATCATTATAATAATCATCAGTTATAACATCTGGATATAACTTTTTAAATTCTTTAGCAACTTTTTCTGCTATACCAAATATTTGGGCAAATATTAAATACTCTTCCCATAGTTTAACATCTATAGATTCACGATCACTAATGTTAGAAAATTCATTTAAAAATTCTTTTAAACCTGCCATTTGCATTGCAGTTTCTTTCATTCTATCATCAACATTATAAATTGTTGAAAAAGTTTTCTTTTCCGGAGTTATTAAACCTTCATTAACATATTCATTAGTTACGTCATCTATAACATTTGAAAACCAATTAAGTATTTTTTTGTAATTACTTGAACACCATTTTTTAAATTCGTTACTTTCTAAAACTCCATCTTTACTAGCAGTCATCATCATATTATACAATTCAATTTCCCTAAGCCCCATATTATTGCTATTAAGAAGCTGTATTGCTCTTTCTTCTTTCTTTAAAATCTTTGATGTAACTGTAGTATTTGCTATATTATCATTTTTTAACCATCTAAGTAATATAGCTCCTAAAAAGTCTGTTTTATTTTTAATTAAATTATATTGACATGCTATCCAATAAGCTCTAAATATGTTTTTATTACAAGGTATGTCTCTAAAGTAAGGCACATCTTTTAACTTTTTGCCATCTTTACTAAATTTTAATCTCTTAGTTCCGTATTCAGAATGGCCTGATGACATAGCAGCAACTACCATAAAAACTATAAATGGAATTGCATAGACACTAAAAAATCCTGCGATGATATCTGAAAATTTAGTTTTGTCATATCTGAAGCTTCCCTCTTGCGCCATGTTATAGACACTATCAAAATTTTCAAATTGTTCATATGAATTAACTGTTTTAAAAGTGTCTTTTGGAAATTTAACTAGTAAAACAACATATTCTCCATTTAATCCTTTATCTTCCTTTTGGCTCATTTCAATATAACCATCATAAACGTAGGCATAACCTTCGTAACCATATCCCCAAACATCTAATTCTTGAGGAAAGTTATAAAAACTATGAACTTTTACATAAAAAGTATCCAAGGTTACATTTGGAAGTAAAGTTTGGTATAGAACTTGACTATCACTAGTATTAAAAATAAAGTTTGATAAAGAATAAGTTAAAGTAAATTTGTGTCTTTGCATATCTCCTTTACCAAAACATAATTCTAATCCTTCAGAAACATAATTAATTCCATAGAATCCTTTTTTCTCACTTAGTGATTCATCTACATCCCATTCTTTAAAGATTAATTCTTTACCATCCATTGATACTTTGAAATCAGTTAACTCTTCATTTCCAATATTATATAATTGTTTATACCATTCTGTTCCTGAATCAGCTTGAACATCCCAAATTTCAGTTATTTTGGCATTTCCTAATTCATCTAAGTAAATATCCATATTAACGTTATATATATGATCAGCATAAACACTTTTACCAAATAATATTAGAATTAAACTAAATAATATATATTTTATTCTTTTCATAATTGACTCCTACTAAAAAAGGCATTTGATAATGCCTTAAAATTGAACTTTAACGTTTTGTCTTTCTTCACTAGCTGCTTCAAAGAATTCTCTTTTCTTAAATCCGAATAAGCCAGCTACAATGTTTGATGGAAACATTTGAATCTTATTGTTATATTTTAAAACAGAATCATTATAGAATTGTCTAGCATAACCAATTTTTTCTTCAATAGCAGTTAATTCAGTTTGTAAATTCATGAAGTTTTCATTAGCTTTTAATTCAGGATAACTTTCTGCTAAAGCAAATAATTTACTTATTGCATTTTGTAATTCACCATCAGCTTTTAATTGATCACCTAGGTTATCTGCAGTTACATAAGTATTTCTTGCTTTAATAACTCCTTCTAATGTTTCTTTTTCGTGTTTAGTATATCCTTTAACTGTTTCTACTAAGTTTGGTATTAAATCAAATCTTTTCTTTAATTGAACATCGATTTGACTAGCTTGATCATCAACTTTGTTTCTTAATGATACTAAGCCATTGTATACCTTAACAACGTATAGAGCAAGGACACCTAAAACAATTAGTAAATAGCCCCACCATGGCATAAAAATCTCCTCCTTATATTTAAATACTATCACAAAATAATTTATTAATCAATTCATTTAAGTAACATTCTTTTAATAATTACAGCATTTAACAAATCATAGTTTGTTGCAAACTTTCTTTTTAATTTTTCGGCGATAAAATCATTTAATGGTGCTTGTATTTTTTGAGAAATTCTTTCAAAACATAAATCAATGTTTTCTAGAGAAATAATATTAATTTTATCTCTAATTAATTCTATGTAATAACTATCACTAATATCAATGAATTTACTAATAGAGCTATTTAATTTATCAACACCCAATGCATGTTCCCCATAATATAAAGCAATTTCGTTTAGTAAATTATCATTATCAAATATTGGGCTAAGGCTAATATTATCACCGTCTATTATTAATCCCAAATTATCTATATGTCTATCATTGTTAGCGATTAAAACATCAAATATAAACACATTTACTAAATCAGACATTAATTTATAAACTAGTTCACTATCAGAAAACCTACTTTCTAAAAACATCCATATATCTTCTAAATTACACTCATCATCACTTAAATATTCGCTTAGAAGATGTAAATTAGAGATTTCTTCACTAATTAAACCAATTTGTTCTCCAAAAGATACTAACTCGTATTCAACACAAGGAATACCATAATCTTTAGCTAATTCATTACATATTAATTCATTATACATATTATCTAAAGAACTAATTCTTTTATAATAATAAGTTCTATCATTATATTCAAATGTTTTATGGTTATAATCTCTAAATAAACGAATATTATCTAATGTCAAATTATTTAAAGATATTAAACCGTAATTATCTCTTTTCATCTTTGAAAAATCAACCATACATATCACTCGTTTAATGCTTCTTAAAATAATATATTTCATATATAAAGTCAATAATTATTTCTAGATATACCCAGAACAATCCCAATACTTATCATACTAACAAGCAAACTACTTCCCCCATAGCTTATGAATGGTAAAGTTACCCCAGTTACTGGAATAAGTCCTACAACTACCATTAAATTTAATGTCGATTGGACAATTATTCCCAGAGCCAAGCCGAAAGCTAAGTATTTTGGAAATAAATCGTTGCATTTTAATGAAATAGATGAACATTTATAAAAAATGAATATAAATGCAAATGCTACTAGAAGAACGCCTAAAAATCCTAATTCTTCACTAATAATTGAAAAAATGAAATCTGTCTGAGGCTCTGGTAGATAAAAATACTTTTGTCTTGATTTTAAAAGCCCATGGCCTAAAAGGCCTCCTGGACCTATTGCATATAAACTTTGTAATATTTGATATCCACTCCCTAAGGGATCACTCCAAGGATTTAAAAAACTGACAATTCTTTTCATTCTATATGGTGCCATGATAATTATTCCTACTATACCTAGTAATCCCAATACTCCACCTTTAACAAAGAAAGATAATTGAACTCCACTAGTAAATATTAATAATATAATCGTTATTAGTAAAACCATGGCACTACCAAAATCTGGTTCTAGCATTATCAATAAAAATACAAAAAAAACTATTATTAGTAGTGGCATTAAACCTTTATATATATTCTTAATACTTTTTTGATTATTAGATAAATATTTAGATGTATAAATTATTAAAGCTATTTTTACAAACTCAGAAGGTTGAATGCCTAAAGGGCCTATTCCAAACCAACTTCTACTACCATTTCGAACTGAACCTATTCCAGGAATTAATACTAATATTAATAAAATTATCCCTAGTAATAGGCCATTATTAGCGTATTTATAATAGAACTTATAGTTTATTTTAGAAGTTATTAACATCAATAATATTCCAATTAAAAAGAATATGCTTTGCATTTTCACATATCTATATGGATCATTATATTTATAATTAGCCCAGATAAAACTGGAAGAATAAATCATTATTATTCCAAAAATTGATAAAATTATTATTATCCCAAATAATTGTCTATCAAACTGTTTTTTCATAATAAATATATATGAAAAAAGCAAGAATAATTATTCTTGCTTTTATTATAACCAAACACCATAAGTAATCGCAGCCATTGCTAGTAATAAACCTATAACATAAAATAGTTTAACTATATCACTTTCATTCCATTTTAATTCTTCAAAATGATGATGTAATGGCGCTTTTAAAAACACTTTTTTATTAAATCTTCTTATACCAATTATTTGAATTAAACTACTCAAGGTTTCAATAACAAAAACGCCTCCAATAATTGCTAAAGATAATTCGTGTCTTGTAATAATTGCTATGGTTGCTAAGGCTCCTCCTAAAGATAGTGAACCCAAATCACCCATGAATACTCTAGCAGGATGAGAATTATAAACTAGAAAACCTAATAATGCTCCTACTACTAAAAAGCAGAAGATTGCAATTTCTTGATACCCTACTAACCATCCGCAGTTCCAAGAAATAATACCATAAGCTAAAAACGCAATAGCAGATAATCCAGTAGCAAGTCCATCTAACCCATCAGTGATATTAACTGCATTGGTTGTTCCAACAAGTAAGAATAAAATGAATAATCCAAACATCCAACCTAATGGTAAAACTAAGTTCAAAGCTGTAAACTTAAGGGTTGTTGAACCACCACTTTTCATAAATAAATAAAAGAATACTAAAGCTATTACCATTTGCAACAAAAACTTGGTGACTATGCTTAAACCAGCATTATTTTTAAACTTTATCTTTAGAAAATCGTCTATACCACCAAGAATTCCATATGCTAAAAAAACAAACACCAGTATACAAAGATTATAACTAATTTCTATACTACCATTAAAATATAGTAGTATTAATGATAATATAACCGGGATAATAAAGATTATTCCACCCATAGTTGGTGTTCCTTCTTTAGTTAAATGTCTAACATTTATTTCTCTACTAACTATTTGACCTAATTTTAAATTTCTTAATATCGGAATGAATATTAACCCACAAGCTATAGCTAATGTAAATCCTAACATCATAGCCATTGCGGCTTTTGCAAGTATTAGCATATTCTCCACCTCTTCTTAATTATACAATAAATGTTCTAGTCTAATTATCTAATGAAAAACATTTTACATTAATTTAACATCAAAGTTATTGTCCCGCCAACTTTTTGAAAAGAATTAGCCTTAGGAGTCATATATATAACTTTATCACCTGACCCACTATACTGAACTTTAAAATCTTTTAATGCTTTAGTAGCATCTTTTTTATTCATTCCCATAACATTAGGTAAAACCATGTATTTTGTGTCTAAATATGTATATTCTTTTAATATTCCATCTTTTTCTTCATTTATTCCTAAAATCTGAATACTTGAAAGCAAAATACTTCTAGCTATTGGTGCGGAAACTGTTCCCCCATACTGAGTAACTCCTTTGGGATTATTAACCGCGACATATACTATCACTTTAGGATCATTTGCTGGTAAAAAACCAATAAAAGATAAAATATAATTACCTATCATATATTTTCCTTGTGATACTTTTTGAGCAGTTCCAGTCTTACCCCCAACGCGATAGTTCTCAATATAGGCATTCCTTCCTGTTCCCTTAGCTACAACGCTTTCTAAAGCATATCTAACTAGAGCCGAGGCTTCTTCACTAATCACTTGTCTTTTAGTTTCTTTTTCTTTTTGATATATGGTTGTAGAATTAACTCCATCAATAATACCTGACACTATATAAGGTTTATTTAAAAAGCCTCCATTAATCGCTGCCGATACTGCAGTAATTTGCTGAATTGGCGTAACACTTATACCTTGGCCAAAAGAAGTTGTAGCAAGTTCAACTGGTCCCATTTTCTCTTCCTTAAATAAAATGCCATTTTCTTCACCATTTAAATCAATTTTTGTCTTTTCTCCAAAGCCAAAATCTCTAATATATTTCATCAGTTTAGATGTTCCTAGTTTATTTCCTAAAGAAACAAAACCGGGGTTACAAGAGTTTTCAACTACTTCTAAGTATGTTTCTAAACCGTGGCCTCCATGCTTCCAGCAATGTAGTGTAGCCCCATCTACTTTAATACTTCCATTATCAACGAATGTATCATTAAATAAATCAACTGTTTTTTCATTAATGGAGGCTGCTAAAGTTATTATCTTAAATGTAGCTACCATATTAACTCATAATATAAACATTATAAGTATATTTGTTTCTTGTTCTATCAGCTCTTAATTTATCTACACTTTCAAACTTTTGATTTTCTAAACAAAGAATTTCATTATCTAAAGGACCTTCTATATGTCTTGAACCTTTTATCCTAATTTGATTATTTTCTTTATAATTTAAATATATAGATAAAAAAATATTATTACGATCATTATTTATTTTAGAAACAATTATTTCATCAACAAAACTTCTAACAAACTCATCTAACATTCCATTATTTATTTCTTCTTTAATATATTTAGATAAATCTTTAATATATGGTTTGGTTTTATTCTTTTCTTTTATTAATTTTTCTTTGCTACTAATTAATGATTCCAATTCTTTTTCATAATTAAGAAATTGAACCTTTAAATCATCTTTTTTTAAATCCCCATTTAACACTAAATCAATTGCTAAAGATTTTTTTCTTTCAATTCTTTCTATGTTTTGATTAATATTATCTATTTCTTCATCATAGTTATTATCAACATTAATATCTTTATATATATCTATCATATCATCAATAATACTATTATCATTGGGAATAATAGAGTTCATAATATATTTTATAATACTATTTAAATCAGCTTCGCTAATTAATGGTGATGAACATGCTTTTAATCTATGCGCCAAATACAAAGAACAACACCATGTTGGTCTATTTTTCTTAGATTTACCATGCGTTCTTTGAAAACTAGTATTATGTTCACCACAATAGACTTTAGAACTAAAGGGATACTTAAGTCCTCCTGACCAATGATTAGAACTATTGTAACTTTCTTTTCTATTATTTAATATAAGATTAGCTTTATCCCATAGTTCCTCTGTTATGATTGGTGGTATTATATCATTAGAACATCTATATATTATTTGATTATTTTCTAATATTCTTTTTCTTCTTTTAGTTCGATAATCCATTATTTCATAAGTATGACCTCGATAAAATCCCTTATATTTAGGATTAGTTATTATTCTCTTTAAAGTTCCTTTATCATATATTTCTCCTTTTTTGTTATAGTAGCCTAAGGAAGCTAATACATTTGCCAATTTATAAAGACCATATTCATTTGTTGTATATAATTCAAATACTTTTTTAATAAACTTAGCTTCCTCCGGAACAACGACTAATTTACACTTATCTTTTCGATAACCAATAATATTAGAGGAACCCAAGACATGTCCTTTTTCCATTGCTTGTCTATGGCCAAATTTAACTCTTGATGAAAGCTTTTTGCTTTCATCTTGGGCTATATTAAACATAATATTTAGTATTAATTCAGAATTAGGATCAAAAGTATTTAAATTTTGATTTTCAAAAAATATTCCAACATTACATTCTTTTAGCTCTCTAATATAATGAATACTATCTTCTAAATCCCTAGCAAATCTACTTACTTCTTTAGTAACAATCAAATCAAATTTGTTTAATTTGGCGTCATTAATCATTTTCTTAAAAACATTTCTATTATCGACTCGAACTCCAGTGACACCATTTTCAATGTATCCATTTACAAGAGTCCAAGATGATTTTGACTTAATATATTTTTCATAATAATCTAATTGATTATCTAATGAATTAAGCTGAGTGTCACTATCGGTTGATACTCTACAATAATAAGTAACTCTAAGTGGTAGATTATAAATCTTTTCGCCACGGCTAATAGCTTGGGCAATATCATCATATGTCATATTGTCTCCAGTTCTATAAAGTCTTCAGTTTTTTTAATAGTTTATCATTAACTATATAATATGTTTGCTCATCAATGATATTCTTTTTATAAAGACTATTATTAATAATCATTTTTATTTTTAATTCCATAGTTTTATTAAACATAATTATCCTTTCAATAATCTATATTAACTATATAAATTTATGCTCAGCAGAAAAAAATAGACTATAAAAGAATTGTCTTTTTTGCACTTTTTAGATAAAATTAATATAGGTGAATATATGAAAAATATTTTTTAGGAATAATGCTTATATTATTAATATTATTAACTACAGGATGCCAAAAAAGTATTATTGGTAGATGGAAATCGTTAGATGAAAAAAGTGAGTATTATTTTTTTTTAATGAAGATAAAACATGTTCATATGAAATGAAAGTTGCAAGACTCGATTGCACTTATGAAGATGATGGTAAATCGTTGACTATTCTATATAAAGGATCTGATCAAGCTAAAACTTTTGAATATCGATTTGAAAAGAATAATTTAATTATTACAGACAATAATGGAAAAGATAATATATTTATTAAAAATAAATAACCTCGAATTACGAGGTTTTATTATGTTATAAAAAAAGAACTGTAAATACAGTTCTTTTTATTGAATCATTTCAGCTCTAAATGCTGATAATAAAGTCGCATCGTCACTTTCTGGGTAATTATTGAAATAGAAATCTTCTATATCAGAAACACTAGGATATGACTTATACATTGCATAGAATCTTGGATTAATATTAGATGTGCTTAGATTATTATGGAATCTTGAACGATTAGTTAATCCAAAGAAATATGTCATTTCATAATCACGTAAACGATCTTCATTAGATGCTCCTAGAAGGCCTTCTAAGAAGTAAGCAATTGTTCCAGTTCTATCAGTTCCAATTGTGCATTACCACAATCAAGATTTCCTAAAGTAAATGTATTATTTGCTACGATATCAGTATTATTAGCTTTAACAATCCACTTAGCAGCTCTAATTGAATCACTTGAAGTAGCAGTTGACTTATAAATAGCGTAAGTGCTGAAAGTTACAGCGATTAATAATAATAAAACTGCAATAATTAATAACTTTTTGTTTCCATTATTGTCTTGCATCTCTACACCTCCTTTACTTCAATACTTCTTGTAAAAACGACCGGCTTTTTACTTTCTTTATCGTTACCTATTTTTACATATTATTAATAATAAAAAAGATAATTGTTTTCAACAAAAAACGATAAATTTTCACATAAAGAAAGCAAGTTTTTTTAACATGCTTGCTACTCTTATAGATAAGAGAAATATTATTAAAAATACAACTCTATCTAATACCCAAAAACATCAAAAAAATTATGATTTATTCTTATCATTAGCGACTTTGAATACTTTGATTCTTACTAAAGCAAAAGTAATTGGAACTGCGATTAGCGCTGCCAAAAAGTAAGCTAATGCTTTATTGATATTTAATTTGTTTATTAATACAAATACACATAAAAACTGAATAACAAAATTAGGAATATTGCTAACAACAAATTTCAAAAACTTAGATGCACATATTCTCTCTTTAAAATTAAATAGTGAATTCAAAATGTATGAAATGATTAAACTAGTTAAAAAGCCATATATAAATGCTACTATAGCACTTTTTGTAAATATTGAATATACCAATGATATCCAAACACCATTTAGAACATTAATTCCCCCGATAAATAAGAAAGTTATGAAATCCCTATTTAAAAATGTTTTTTTTATTGGATTTTCTTTATATTCATCTAGAGGAGTGATTATATCCCCCTTCACAATATAAAAATTATCTGCTATCTCTTTTAGAGAAAGGTCACTTAATGAATCAGTATAATAATTCTTACATTTAGTAATTTTACTATCTTTTAATCTCTTAACCTTTTCCAATCCTTGACAATTCTTTCCAATTATAGCCCCTGATTTGGAATCTATTTTAGTGCCAATTAATTTGAATTTGTATTTTTTAGCAACTGGTTGCAATAACAATTCTGGCGAAGCGCTTACAACTATATCACTACTTCTTCTCTGTTTTAAATAAAAATCCTTAAGTTTATATTGTTTGAATTCCCAAAAATCATTTGCCAATTCTTTAGAATCAGGAAAATATTTAATAAAACTCAGAAAAACAGACTTTAATTTTTCTTTTTTATATATTTTTATTAAATAAAGAGCTGACACAATAATAAACTTTGGTAACATTAATAAGCATTTTTTATTCTTATTAATTGCATATTTAAAAAAGTCAATTGTAGAGTCGCCATCATATATTGTTCCATCAAAATCATATATATTAATTTAAACCTCCTCCTAACAAAACAAACATTATAATTCCATAAATAATACATAATAATAGTAAAATCTTATCTGTATACAATATGGTAGTAGGATCTCCCTCGTTATTATATTCCATAACAAGAGAATATCTCATAAATATAATTGTTACTATAGGAATAGTAAAAACCAAACTTTTTTCATTTTGTTCTATTGCCCATAGTGAATAAAAAACTAATGTTAAACCAAGACTTACATATTGAAATTTATCTAAAAACTGCTCATTATATTCTTTTAAAACAGTTCTCGAATCTTTACTACATAATATTTCCTTTTTTCTTTTTCCTAAGCTAAGGAACAAAGAAGCATTCATAATGGTCAAAAATAACCAAGGTGATACTTCAATATTTAGAATTAAAGCGCCATAATAAACTCGTAATATAAATCCTGCAGCTATAATTGCTACATCTAATATAGCTACATTTTTTAAACCAAAAGAATATAACAAATTAATAATAATATATGATGCAATTATCAAAAATGATAATAATATATTTGCTGAATTAGATAAATTATAAATACAAACATTTAGTAAAACACAAATAATAATCATTATTATTGAAATAATTATTGCTTGTTTTTTGTTTATTTTTCCACTAGGCAGAGGCCTTTTTTTCTTACTTGCATTTAATCTATCTTTTTCAATATCCCTTAAATCATTTATAATGTAAATAAAAGATGAAGCAAAGGAAAAAGAAAAAAAGCCAATTATTACTAAAACACAATTATTAGCATTTAATAATTTGGCGCTTATAACAGGAATAAATACCAAAAAGTTTTTTATCCATTGTTTTACTCTAATCAAATTTAAATATGTTATTAAAGATTGAAATAATTTATGTTGTCTCATTATTTAATTACCTCCCAAACTATTAATGATAATAACTAATTGCAAACTTTAAAATATTAATAAATTCAACTAAATTAGCTATTACAATTACCCCTATTAATAATATCATGGCTACATTAAATACTTTTCTATTCTTGCATACTCTTTCAATTAGTAAATATATTAATGAATAAAAAGCCCAAGCAAAGTATAAGCTGTATAATACTAAACCATTCTCTAAACTTCCCCATCCCACAAAAAGTAATATTACACTTGAGAAGAAAACCCAAAACATTAGCAGTTTTGCCATTTTATTTTTATAATTTAAAATAAAACTTATTATACAAAGTATAATTATTAATACTCCTAACCATTCTAAAGAATTAATTGGTAATAAACGATATGAAGAAATATAACCATTCCAAACAATTTCTCCTGGGCTAGGTAAAAATAGCCCTTTAACAAACGCAAAATACTGATAAAGTTTGTTTATAAATGGCAAACCTATGGCACCACCCACTAATAGCCTTTTAATGTCTTTTGCTACTGTTAGTAATTGAGGAAACTGACCTCCAACAATAACAACTCCTAAAAAGGCCGATAAACATTTAAATACAGATTTAAACCATTGTTTAATATTTTTGTTTTTTACAATATATGGAAATATTATTCCAGATGTTATTAACGTTCCCACTGCACCAATATATGTATAATTTACTCTATCCGGATTATTATGATAACAATAAATAGCTAGAATCAAGTAAAATAAGCAAAGGACATATTGTTCAAGCAAAAGTGAAAACAATAAATATGGAAATGAACAAGATATTAATCCATAAAAATATTTTTTTCTATTTTCCTCGATATTTAAAAGCCTAGATAATAATATTGTAGAAATTGCAAGCAAAAGAAACTGAAAAATTGTTAAAATTGTTTCATATTCATAACCGGTTCTTAAAAAGAAACATAAATTACTAATTGATTTTGCAGCAAAACCAAAAGGCGCTGCAAATATCCCAAATAGAGGTTGCCTAATATCGTTTTCGGCATAACTAATATTCATGTAATCATTATTCATAAGTAAGGCACCAGTATCGCTAGTATAAATAATATCATAATAATATTGTGGACGCGAAAATGCTGTAGTGAAATATATAATCACAATTGAAGAAATGATAGAAAAAACAAGAATTATATAAAGGTATATCTTCTCAACTTTTGTTAACTTTTTAAAGAAAAGAATTATATTATTATATAAATATTTATGAAACCAATTAACTATAAAAATAGTAAATGGAAGCGCCATAATACCAATAATTTTGCCAACTAGATTTGCTGGGACATTAATATGAATAAGATTGTTAAATATTTCTTGAAACAAAACACCATTTTGATCTACAAATGGCAAAATATTACTAATAAAAAAAAGAGAGATAACTAAAAAAATAATAAATTCTTTAATACTAATAGAACTATCTATTTTTATTTTGAAAAATAATATAATAGCAATAAGAAAAGAAAGAAGACAACCAATAAAAATATGCATAGGAAAAAACCTATTAGATATCAATAATGTAAAAAAAGAACAAGATATAGCCAGAATAATTCTTAGAGCTATTAAATACTTGTTATTTATTGTTATACTTTTATCTTTAGCCATCTTTTTACACCAATTCAATTATATCACACTAAAACTTTTAAGTTCAACATTTATTAAACCTTAATAGTTCAATAAATAACGTTCCAAAAGCGACACTACGTTCTTAAATGTAGACCCAGGTTCATAAGTCATCCATATTGGTAGATTTCTATTTATGATATCTTCAGAATATTTTTGATAATTACTGGGCTCAAAAGATGGTTTGCTATCCATAGCAAGTATTTCTCCAGTTTTGGGGTTCATGGCAATAGCCCAAGCTGATTCGCTATTATACTTAGCCATAGCATTATTTAATTCATTATCTATTGAACTCAAAATATCTATATCGATTGTCAATTTTAAGTTCATGCCAGGACTGGGAGCGACATAACTATCTGGTATTTCTAATTTATTACCTTTGCCATCACTGTAATATTTTAATTCTCCATTTATTCCTGTTAAATATTTATCATATGTTAATTCTAATCCAGATAATCCCTGGTTATCTTTTCCAACAAAACCTATAATATGCGCTAGGGTTTCTCCATATGGATAATATCTTTTTGTATCAACTACTAGATATACTCCGTCATAATTAAGACTTTCTATTTTCGATGCTTTATCATAATCCAAATCCATACCTGAACGAATTATTTCCATACTACTATTTTTAGAAACATATTTATAAACATCTTGATAATCACAATTAAGTATTCTAGATATATCTTGAGATACTTTTTCTTTATTTTTTATTTGATTAGGCACGACATATATTGTCGTAGTGCTTATGCTTGTTGCTAATACTTTACCATTTCTATCTAAAATATCTCCCCTTGGAGCATTGATAGTCATCTTTCTACTCCACAAATCCTCAGCCATTTGGGATAATTTTCTATAGTTTAGCACTTGAATATAAAACACTTTACCAATAATAATTACAAAGATTATAATAACTATTAAAATAATAAATCTAACTCTAGTATGAATATCATTAAAAAACATATTATTCACCATTAAATAATATGTTTTTTAGCTCTTATCTATTATTTATATATTTTAATATTAATATTGATGTTAATCCTATTAAACTTATTAAAAAGATTATTAGATAATAATTAATTTTATCTCCTGTTTTGGGATTAACTACTATTATTTCTTCATCTTCTTCGTTGACTACTTCTTCAATATTTGGAATGAGTTCTTTTATTTCTATAACCTCTTCTGGATAATCATCACTTTTGTTTTCTATAATATCTTGAGGAGTATTATCGATTACTAATACTTCATCTACACTGTCCAAAACATTTAATTCTTTATAGTATTTTTTTTGATCACTAATATAGTATATGCCATATGGCAATGTTATTAAATCTATATTACTATTTATTTCTTCATATAATTCATTTGAACTTTTCAAATATATATAGTATTTATTATTATCTTTTATATCTAAACTAACATTTTTACTTATAACTTCTCTATTTATTTCTAGAATATAATCCTCATTTGCCATGGCAAAGATATAATCATCAACATGATTATATCCAATTGTCTCAGAAATATCTTTAACTAAATATTGAGAATCATGTTTTAAATAAATTTCTTGGGTAGAACTTATTGTATTTTCTAAATCATTATTATAATAAATTTCATACTGAGAATTATTTATTTTCGCATCTCCAAATCTACTATTTATACCTAATAAATTTTCTTTAATTTGAAATTTATAACCCGAAACATTGTATGTTATATTCTTAACTAAGTCCTCTGGACCTTTAAGGCTTTGCCAATAAATATTATTTCCAGTGCGAAAGCAATGAATATCATGATCATATATCTTTTCAAAAACTAATTCATAATAACCTGGTTTTAGAGCTTTGATGGATAAATCATTATTATTATTTTGGAAAGAAAATGCATCAGTTTGAGGATTATCTAAAATAATCGCATTAGAAGAATATGTCCATTTGTCCTCATCAAAAACATTTCTATTATAAGTTTGATTAAAAAAACTAGAAGATAAATAATGAAATGCTGCTTGAGAAGTTATATCATTTTGAATATTTTGATAAGTTGTAATTATATTGCCATCTTCATCTGAAGTCCATGCTTTAACATAATCAGACATATTCCAAACAATTACTTGGGTTAGATAATACTTTAGTGGACTTGGAGAAACATTATAACCATAGTAAACTCTTGTCATAAAAGAATTAAAATCAAAATTATTTTTTGAACATACACTTCTATCGAAAGAATTTGATTTAAGAAAATCACCATTTGTATCATAAAAATCATAATTAAGATTAAACACAGCATCACCATTTTCATCTTCAATTTTTTTGATTTGCACTACTACTTCAGTATTATTTCTACTATCTTTTATCTTGGCATAATATGGTGTTGCACTGCTTTTTAGGGTTGAAGCATAACAAATATTAATATTTAAAAAAATAATAAATAAAATATATATTATTTTTTTTAACATAAAACCTCCCATTAAAAAACACAGAAAAACATCATGTTACCATGTTTTCCTGTGTTAAAAATACAATATCATATATTCTACTATTTGGAAATAGGAAGTTTTGTCGATTTTTTAGAAGAGCGATTACTCTTTTCAATATATAGAAATAAAGAAGCAATAAATGTTGCAACATATATAGCTATTATTCTATTGATAAAGATAGCAATTATAAAACTTAATACTCCAATGGCTATTCCATAAAATATCTGGTTGTTTTTTCGATAAGGGCTATAGTTAGGAATAGAACTAACAAACACACTACCAAATACTACCTCAATATTTAACAATATAGATATATTTTTGGTTATTGCATAATAAACTATAGCTAATAATAGATAAGAAATATTTATAAATAAAGGAATATTCTTTTTATAATAATAATTATTAACTAAGAATATATAAGCAAATGTAATAAGTATTAAGCTTGTTGATGATATTCCGCCAATACTTCTTCCCATTAGAATATCTAAAAAATCAAAGTTATAAGAATAATTAAGATCTAAAGGAGTCATAAAAGTTAAAGAATGCATAATATAAGCAATGCCAAGAATTATAATGTAGACCAAACATATATAATTAAACTTTATATATTTAGATAATAATTTAATAATAATAAAAGTAATTATAACAACAATGGAATAAATAATTAAATTGGTATTATAAGGGACTATCATCCCTAATAGAGATAAACACACATAATCATAATCAACTTTTATTTTATGATACCTAATCAAATCATAAACAAGTTTAATAAATATACCAATTAATACGAAATACAAAGGCTTTAGTATCATAGCTGGTTGAATTAATTTTTTTTCATAAATTAAATAGCCATTTTTATAAATACCATAAATAATTAAAGGAATTAATAATAAAATGTGTTGAATAACTAAATTTTTTGTTTTAGCTGTTTTCATTATTTATCCCTCCAAACAATTTCTTTTAAATTAATATTTGCAGGACATACATAGTCACATAACCCACATCCAATACATCTTTTATGAGAATAATTATTTAAATAACATTTTAAAACATTAATATGACATGGACATATTCTTTCACAAGCTCCACATTTTATACAATCAGTAACTTCATCTGACATTTTTTGATTAATAACTATAGATTCCGTATCTAAGGTTATAATTATATCATCAATTGATGATACTCTTCTCCCTTTAATATATCCATTCAAATAGACTTCATAATCATCTATAGTTATTTTTATTAATTCATTTATAATCTCTTTAAGAGACGTTCCAAGTCTAGTATTAATAACTAAAGATTTAGCAATAGCGTTGCCACTTATAGTTATTAAAACACTATCAACATATTTAAACTTTAGAGCATTATATATATAGTAAACTTCATTAGTAGTTAAAACTAAAGTTTCACTAGATGGGATATTCAAGTAGTCGCATAAAAAATCTTTATAACTAATCATATATTTATCAGGAACTAATGTTACTTTAATATTTGGATAAGTTCCAATAATTGATTTTACATTACTAATACTATTATAATTAGTATTCTTAGTAGCTAAAGTAGATTCTTTTAAGCCAAGTATATTAGTTAATTCATCGATTGTTCCTAGGATATCTGAATAATCATTAGCTAATCTTAAAAATTCTTTCATTGAATAATTTTCCTCATCAATGGATGATATTACTAAGTTATTTATCTTATCAATGTTAGTTATTTTATCCGCGATAAAATCTAATTTAAATACTTTTAAACATTCAATCAATTCTTCTTTATTATTTACTTTTTTCTTTCTAATTTTAGCTTTAGCGTTCTCTTTAAAATCATTTGTAATTTCAACAGCATTTACTAATTCATTATTAATTAATACCTTTTTTATTCCCGTAATACTTCCCGAAATTGAAGAAACATAACCATTTATAATGCTGTTTTTATAGACATAATCGTTGGCACGAACATTGTCAACAATAGGAATATATATACTATTAGGTGATTGGAAATCATTAATTTTATTAACAATATTAACATCATTATTATTTTTAAGTTTAATTAAGTTAATCATCTCATCACCTTCAATTCATAAATATTTTAACAAATAAATATTAAAAAAGAAACATATATTATTGTATAAATAAATAGTTTATTGTATAATAAATAATAGAAGATAGTAAGGGAAATCGGTGGTACTGCGTGTTCAGAGAATTTGACTACGATAACAAACCAATTGTTGATATAGTTAACGAAATGATTATCGATGCTGTTCGTCATGGTGCATCCGATATTCACTTCGATCCAACTGAAGAAGAATTAATGGTTAGAATCAGAATAGATGGTTCTCTTTTAGAGTATGCTAAAGTTCCTACTATAGTAAAAAAGAACTTAGTAACAAGAATAAAAATTATATCTGGAATGAACATTACAGAATCAAGACTACCTCAAGATGGTGCTATTAAAGGATTAATTCAAGATATAGATGTAGATTTACGTGTATCTTGTTTACCAATCGTTGATGGCGAAAAAATCGTTGTCCGTATCTTAGACTACCGTATGAGTTTAAATGGTCTTGAATCAATTGGCCTTACTAAAGATAATTATAATAAAATTACTGATTTAATAAAGAAACCAAATGGTATCATATTAGTTACTGGAGCTACTGGTAGTGGTAAATCTACTACTGTTTATACTATGCTTCAAGTTCTTAATACTACAGAAAGAAATATTATAACTGTTGAAGATCCGGTCGAAATGAAAATTAAAGGTATTAACCAAGTTCAAGTTATGAGTGAAATTGGTTTAACATTTGGTAATGCTTTAAGAAGTATCTTAAGACAAGACCCTGATATTATAATGATCGGAGAAATAAGAGATGATGAAACTGCAAGAATCGCGGTTCGTGCATCTATTACTGGTCACTTAGTTTTATCTACAATCCACACCAATAACTCATTAAATACAATTGAAAGATTATTGGATATGGAAGTTGAACGTTACTTACTAGGAAGTGCTCTATCTGGTATTATTTCTCAAAGATTAGTAAAAAAATTATGTCCTAAATGTCGAGCAACTAGAGCAACTAATACATATGAAAAGAACTTATTTAAAAAAGTTCTTAATATGGATGTAAATGAAATATATACTCCTGTTGGTTGCGAGGAATGCTTAGATGGTTATAAAGGAAGAATTGCATTACACGAAGTCCTAGAAATTTCTCAAGATATTAGAGATGCAATTGTTGGAAATATAAGAAAACAAGAATTAAGAAGAAAAGTATATGGAAAAGACGCTAATACATTATTAAAAGATGGCTTGATTAAAGTTTTAGAGGGATATACATCAATGGATGAAATAGTTAGAGTTATTGATGTTAACGATGACTTTGGTGAAGATGATAAAGAACTTAGAGATGCAATTATTGGTAAATCAACTATGCAAGCTAATAGCAATCCTTTTGCTAAAGAAGAAATTGATACTTTATAAAAAGATTTGGCTATCCAAATCTTTTTTAATTATCTCCTTCTTGTAACATATTAGTTATAAATAAACCATATCCTTTTATTGGATTATCAATAATGACATGGGTTACAACTCCTATAATTGAATTGTCTTGCACAATTGGTGAACCACTCATTCCTTGAACTATTCCCCCTGTTTTATTTAATAATCTTTTATCTGTTATTTCAAACGTAATGTTCTTCGTTAAACCATTTTCATTAATGCTAGTTATATCAATTTTATACTCTTCTATTTTTTCACCGTCTAAAACTGTCCAAATACTTGCTTCTCCTACTTTTACATTATTAATATTTCCCACTTTAATTAAAGTTAAATCATTATAATTAGAATTCCAATTACCAAATATGCCTAAATTTGTATTCTTATTTATTGAACCATATTGGGTATTGTAATAATACTTAGCATTTTTGCTTCCAGCATGCCCTATCATTGATTTATCAATGGACACTATAGTATTTCTAAATACTGAACCATCTTTTATTTCAACTTTTTTATTTGTATTACTCTCTATTATTTCATGTCCTAAGGCACCATATATATTACTTTCGGGATCTATATAAGTTAGGGTACCTATACCAAGAATACTATCTTTTACATATAATCCTGTTTTATATATTTTATTATCTTTTATTAATTTTAACTTAGTTTCATGTTCCTTATTATTTCTTTTATATGTTATGTTTACATAACCAATATCTGTATATTTTTCTATTTCTTCAGTTAACTCTTTTAAAGTCATAATTGGATTACCATTAATTTTAGTGATATAATCGCCTACTTTTAATTCTCCTTTGTTATAAGAGCCATTTATTTGATAAAAACCCACAATTAATGGACTATAACAATTCACTTCTATTCCTAGGGTCTTTCCCCCTAAATAAACATAATCTGAATATGCTAAGACTTTGAGGGGAAAGACTATGGCTATCAATAAAAAGAAATACTTTTTCATTTTATCACCATTATTATTATGGCCTATATAATAACTAGTAATAATCCAATTATTGGTATAATAAATAAGTAATTTTATATATTCTTTTGTCACTTGAGTACTCTAATACAAATTTATTATCTTTTTTAACAATTATTATACCTATTATTTTGTATTGATTTATGTTTTTTAAATGTTTATCTATATAATTATAACTATCTCTTATTTTTATTTTATATTCACTATCTATAAAACTAAAACCATTTTCTAATTCTTTCTTTTGAATAATCTTTTACTTTTGCATATACTTCATTATCTATTAGTTTGTTTTTTATTTCTTTTTAATAATTCATATACTTCTCCTTCTACTATTATTTTTCACAAGAAATATGCTATTTCCTTTTTATTTCAATAAAAAAGTTGAACTTTTAGTTCAACTAATAAAATTCATTTTTAAAAAATCTTTATTTCTGGCTAATACTTCTCTTAGTTCTCTAAATATTTGACCTCGATAGTTGATATTATCAGCAGGAACACCAATGACATCTAAGTTTAATTTTTTGGCAATATACAAAGAACGATATAAATGATATTGTTGGGTAACTATTATTGCTTTTTTCTTAGCATAATTTTTATGATAATTTAATAAACTTTCACTAGTAGAATATCCTTCTCTATCAATTATAATTGAGTCTTTATCTACTTCACTATTAATTAGATATTTATACATAACATCTACTTCACTATAACCGTCGTTATGATCACCAGTGATAAGAATTTTATCTACTATTCCATTAGTCCACAAAAATATTCCTTTATTTAATCTATCTCTTAGCATAAGACTTGGTTTTCCGTTTCGTAAAACACTACAGCCTAAAACTATTGCTATATCATAGTGATTAGCTAATTTATCTTCACTTTGAATACTAGATTTAGAAACATTAACTATATAACAACTAATAATAATAGGTATTAATAGGACTATTAATAATATTATAGCTATAATCTTTACTTTCTTCATAATATCACATAGTTAGTATATCATAGTTATCTTATTATTAAAAGGAGGCTAAAAATGTTATTAAGAAATATATTATATGGTTTAATATTAGGAATTGGTTTTATTATTCCTGGTGTTTCTGGTAGTGTTTTAGCCTCAATACTAGGTATATATGAAGATATTATATTTAGATTAAATAATCTTTTTAAAAATCTTAAAGATAACTTGTTATACTTAGGGAGTTTATTAATAGGTTTTAGCCTGGGTATTATTTTGTTTAGCAAAATAATACTTAAGTTATTAGATACTAAGTATATTTTTATTTCTTATGTTTTTATAGGATTAATACTAGGTAGTATTCCTTATTTAATAAAAGAAATAAAAAATAAATGTCATAAAAATATTGCTTTCATTCCATTTATTATAGCTTCGTTAATAAGTATTACTTTATATATAATTCAAATAAAATATAACATATCTAGTGATAAAACCACTATAGTTATGATTATAGGTGGATTATTTTACGCAATTGGTAAAATAATTCCAGGAATAAGTGGCTCTGCTCTCCTAATCTTATTAGGTATATATAAGTATTTATTAAATATTTTATCTAACCCATTTAATATAAACACAAAAGATATAATTAATTTAATTCCTTTTATTATATCTTTTATTATTAGTGCAATTATCTTATTAAAACTAATAAATTATTTATTAAATAATTATTATCATCTAAGTTATAGCGCAATTATAGGTTTTGTTATATCTTCTTGTATATTTATTTATCCTAATTATTTTTCTTTTTCTTGCATAATAATTATATTATTCTCTTTTAATATATCTTATTATTTATCTAACTAGAATATTTAGCTATTTGATATGGGCTGAATTCATATTTATTACCTATTACCATACTATTTAATAGTATAGTATATACCCACTCGAGAATCAACACATACGAAGGCAATTAAAAAGCAGATTTATTAAAATCTGCTTAGTCTATAACCATTATTTATCATGGAACAAAAAAGTTAAAACTATGAATAGTGAAATTAGAGAAAGGAGGTCTATTGTTCACCTATTATAAAATATTCTAAATAATAAAATATGTTAATGATATTAAACTAGTTTTAATAAAGCATAGACTAAAAAAAGTGTTAATAATATATAAACAATTAAACCATTAATTGTATCACTTTTTTTAGTCTTATATTTAAGTCCTACTATCATTGTTGCTAAATATCCTCCAATTAATCCTCCAATGTGAGAAGCATTATCTATACCTGTTATAGAAAAACCTAAAACTAAGTTTATTACTATTATTGGAATAATTTGATTAGTTAAAGCATTTGATAAATATAATCTATAATGATATCCAAAGTATAATAAACATCCTAGCAATCCAAATATAGCCCCAGAAGCTCCAATGGAAATGCCATTTTTTAAAAATATTAAACTTAACAAACTACCCATTATAGCACTTAGCAAATAAATTACTAAGAATTTCCATTTCCCTAGGTAAGTTTCTACTTCACTTCCTACTATCCATAAAGAATACATATTAATAACTAAATGAATAATTGAGCCATGTAAAAAGGCTGAAGTAATTAAGCGATAAATATCTCCCCTTAGGACTAAAGCTTTATTATTGGCTCCAAGCAAAACTAATGATAAATTGAAATTATCTGTTAAAAATAAAGTAACAAAATACATTAGAATACATATAGCCATAATAATTTTAGTCATTACTATTTTCTTAGGCTTAAATACATCTTCAAACTTTAAATTTTCTTTTTCAGTTTTGTTATTTATATCATCAGTTATATTTATAATCTTATCTAAATTATCTGTTTTCTTAAAACTACTAGTTTTAATTTTAGGATAATACTTACTTAAGAAAGAATTCTTTTTAACATCATTAAAACTATTAACATTTATAGTATTAATTAATTTATCTTGATTATTTAATTTAACATAATCACTTAAATCTAAACATATATTTAAAGCATTCATTTTAAAAGATAAAGTTTTTTTCTTAATTTGTTTAATAATGTATTGCATTTTAAATATATCCATTTCGAATTGTTCAGTATTATGAATATAATTAGAATTAATTCTAACTATTTTATATGGAGCATTCAAATTTTCTAACCATATTTCATTTTTAGTCCCTTGAACGTTAATAGGAGTATAATCTTCTTCAGTTACAAAATAATGAACAAGACTCATTATCATCTCATCTTTATTATTTAACATACTATTCATACTCTCTCCTTTGCATATAATTCTACCCTTAAACATAATATTAGTAAAGGGTGAATTATGAAATTATATTTTATTATTTATGTAGCGGTTTTATTATATATAGCTATTCCAATAATAAAAATTATTATTGATGATAAATTAGATAATGATTTAAAATTCTTATTATGGATTAACTACTTATTATTATTTTTATTATCTATGATATTTGATTATTATAATCAGATAATCTATAGTGTTTTTATAAGTTTTTCTTTATGTCTTTCTTCCTATTTTTTAATAAGAAAGATAAAATATACACTTAACTTTTATAGTTTATTAAGTATTCCCTATTTAATATGGACTACTTGGACTTTTAGTTACATAATAACTCTAATTTAATTTGTCAATGAAATCTTGAAAATATTTAGGTAAATCACATTCAAAAGTCATTTGTTCTTTGGTAATTGGATGAATAAATCTAATTTTCTTTGAATGAAGAAATTGACCAAAATCTGTAGTAGGTTTCCCTTGATAAATTGGATCATTATATATTGGATAACCAATGTAGGCCATATGAACTCTTATTTGATGAGTTCTTCCTGTTTCTAGAACTAAACTGACTAATGTATAATCTTCATATCTTTTTAAAACCTTTAGATTTGTTCTAGCACTTTTACCATCACCACGAACAGTCATTTTATTAAAATTATTCTTATCTCTACCAATCGGAGCATCAATAAACGCCGTATTTGATGGAAATACTCCACATAATAAAGCATAATACTCTCGATAAACTCTTTTATATTTAAAATCTTCAGAAAGAATTTCGTGAGCTTTATTTGATTTAGCCACAAGCATAAGTCCTGAGGTATCTTTATCTAAACGATGAACAATTCCTACTCTTTCTTCTCCCCCTAAATCAGATAACTCTTCTGTGTGGTATTTTAAACCATTGACTAAAGTCCAATTCTTATTTCCATTCCCGGGGTGAACTACTAAACCACTTGGTTTATTAATAACCATTATATCTTCATCTTCATAAAGAATGTCTAAAGGTATTTCCTGAGGTTCAATTGAAGTTTCTTTAATATATGATTCATCTATAGTTATTTCATCCCCAACATTAACTAAGTGACTTGGTTTAACTATTGAACCATTAAGTAAAATAAACTTATCTTTAATCATCTTGGTAACTAATTCTCTACTATAATCAGTTACATCACTAATATATTTATCTATTCTAATATTTTCATTTTGAACTACCAATTTCATTATTATCTTCCTTTTTAATAATAGCAATAACTACTAGAAATATACCAATAACTATTCCTATGTCGGCAACATTAAATATTGGATAATCATATTTAAATATATAAAAATCAAAAAAGTCTATTACATAGCCAAGAAATATTCTGTTTAATAAATTGCCTATTATTCCTCCATAAAGGATACTAAAAGCTATAATATTTCGAATATTATCTTTAAATTTTTTTTGATAATTAATTAATATAAATAAAACCAAAAATGTAATAATTATTAAAAGAATATTATAGCCCGATAGAATATTCCAAGAAGCGCCATAATTATATACTTTAGTAATATAAAAGAAATTCTTAATAATTGTGATAGATTTGGCTAATTCTAGGCAATTATCAATTATAATTTTAGTAATTATATCAATTATTAAAAATAATATACTCCCAAAAATAATTTTCTTTTTCATAATATCACATGATTATTATATCATTTTTTTGCATTTAAAAAAAGTCTTAGAAAGGTCTATACCTAAGAGCATTTTATAAATCAACTAATATAACATCTTCACCTATTTTTTTTATTTTTTCAAAAGTGAAGGTAATTTCTCCCCCTCTTGTAACTTTTCTTAATAATCTTCTTTCTTCTGCTACAAAATAATTAATTGAACCACTTGTATCTATTTTAGCATCTATTATTCTTCCTATATTATTTCCATCTTTCATATTAATAATATCTTTACTTTGTAATTCACTTAAAAGCATTATATCACCTAGTTAAATATATGCTATCTTATTAGTTTACGAACACTTTCTATGGCATTTTTTTCTAATCTTGATACTTGAGCTTGAGATATACCCATAACCTCTGCAATTTCCATTTGAGTTTTCCCAATGATAAATCTAGATATTAATATATTTTTTTCCTTTTCTTTAATTTTAAATAAAGCTTTTCTAAGGGATATTAACATGTCTTTATCCAAGTTTTTATCCTTAATATCTGCGATTTGATCTTCTAAAAAAATAGTATCTCCACCATCATTATATATTGGTTCAAAGATGCTCATAGGGTCTTTCAATGAATCCAGAGCATAAGATATTTCATATTCCTCAATTCCTAAACTACTGCTAATCTCTGAATATGTTGGATAATATCCATTTATGCTTAGGTAATCGTCTTGATATTTCATTATTTTATATGCTAAATCTTTTGTTGATCTACTTATTCTTAATGTAGTATTATCTCTAATATATCTTTTAACTTCACCAATAATTAAAGGGACTGCATAGGTTGATAACCTTAGTCCCAATGAAACATCAAAATTATCTATGGCTTTTATAAGACCTATAACTCCAACTTGAAACAAATCATCCATGGGACACTTGTTATTATTAAATCTTTTTAAAATGGATAGAACTAATTTTAAATTACCACTAACTATTTTTTCTTTAGCGCTTTCATCACCATTTTTTAATTTATAAAAAAGTTCTATAGTTTCTTCATTTGATAAAACTCTTATATTATTAGTGTCTAGGCCCGTTATATCAACTTTATAATTTGCCAAACAAAAAACTCCTTTCATATCTATTTTGATATTTAAGAAGTTTTTTATTCATTAATTATTTAAAAAATTTACCTAATACTTTATTTAATATCTTATTTAAAATTTTATCTTGAGCTTTATTAACAGCTTTTTTACCAAGTTTATAAGCCGGATTATTCTTCTTTGCCTTTTCAGCCTCTCTTCTTTCTTTTTCTTTTTGTCTTTCTTCCTCTTTGCGTTTCTTTTCGGCTTCTTTTTTCTCTTTTTCTTCAGCTTTTAATCTTTCTTTTTCGGCTTTTTCTTCGGCAAATTTTTTTCTTTCTTCTTCTTTCCTTAATTCTTCTTCTTCCTTTTTTTGACTGATTTTTTCATGAGCACTTTCATTGTCTAATCTTTCTTCGTATTTGCCTATTAAGTCACTATTGTTTATTACCTTATTTCTAGTCATATCATCAATTGTTCCCATTTTACTTTGAGGAGGTAATATAATTGCTTTTTCAACAATACTAGGTTCTCCCTTTTCATTTAAGAAACTTAGTAAAGCTTCACCTGTTCCAAGTGCTAGAATAGCTTCTTCTGTATTAAACTCTGGATTAGTTCTAAATGCATCGGCAGCAGTTTTAACTATCTTTTGCTCAGCTGGAGTATACGCTCTTAAAGTGTGTTGAACTCTATTAGATAATTGACTCAAAACTTCATTTGGTATATCGGTAGGTTTTTGAGAAATAAAGTATAATCCAATACCTCTAGATCTTATTAATTTAACTATTTGAACTATTTGTTTTAAACGATATCCTGGCATTCCATTGAATAATAGATGAGCTTCATCAAAGAAGAATACAATTTTAGGTTTGTCTAAATCTCCAACTTCAGGTAATGTATTAAATAATTCAGTTAATAACCATAATAAGAAGGAAGCATATAAATCTGGATTATTAAATAATTCTACAGCATGTAATATGTTTAAAACTCCTCTTCCATCATTATCAATTTTAATAAAATCATGAATATCTAATGCTGGTTCACCAAAGAATTTGTCTGCCCCTTGATGTTCTAAAGCTAGTAAACTTCTTTGAATAACTCCAATACTTTGAGAAGTAATATTTCCATATTTAGTAATAAAATCTTTTTTATTATCGCCAATGTATTGCAAAGCACTCTTTAAATCTTTTAAATCTATTAAATTCCATTCTTCATCTTCAGCAATTTGAAATACTATATCTAAAACTCCTTCTTGAACTTCAGATAAACCAAGCATAATAGATAATATTGATGGACCAATTGTTGATACTTTAGTTCTAATTGGATGTCCTCCAGTTTCATATAAATCCCAAAATCTAACTGGATAAGACTTGAATTCAAAATCTTTAACACCTAAGTTTTTTAATCTTTTTGTTATAGATTCACTTTCTTCTCCAACTAAAGCACACCCAGCAATATCCCCTTTTACATCAGATAAAAACACTGGAACTCCTGCATCAGAAAAACTTTCTGCTAAAACTTTTAGAGTAATTGTTTTGCCACTTCCTGAAGCTCCAGTAATTAAACCATGACGATTGGCCATATTTAGAAGTATTTCTACATCTTTTTTGCCACTTTTACCAACTAATACTTTTCCATTTCGATACATATAAACCACACCTTTACTTAAAAAAATTATAACAAAAAACTAACTAAAAAACTATAGTTAGTTTATATCTTCATTATGTTTTGGAGTTTTTTAACTACTTTTTTCTCAATTCTTGATATATATGATTGACTTATTCCTAACATTTCTGCTACTTCTTTTTGGGTATACTCCAAAGTATTATTTAAACCATATCTCAAAGTCATTATTTCTTTTTCTCTTTCATCTAATAAATCTATTTCGTTATTTAATATTTCTTTATTAATTTTATTTTCTAATTCTTGAGGAACTATATCAATATCAGTTCCTAGTATATCTTCTAAATGCAGTTCATTACCCTCAGCATCATAATTCAATGTTTCCTCTAAACTTACTTCTCCCTTTTTCTTCTTATTCTTTCTTAAAAACATTAATATTTCGTTAGCAATGCATCTTGATGCATAAGTAGCAAGCTTTATGTTTTTATCTATTTTATAAGTGTTTATACCCTTTATTAAACCAATGGATCCAATAGATACTAAATCTTCTATATCAAATCCGGTATTTTCATATTTTTTAGCAAGAAATACAACTAATCTAAGATTATGCTCGATTAATATATTTCTTGCTTCTATATCCCCTTTCTTGGCTTTTATTAAATACTCTAATTCTTTTTCTTTAGGAAGAGGCGGTGGCAACTTATCAGTTGCTCCAACAAAAAAACATTCATTATACTTCTTTTTTAAATATAAGATTATTCTTTTAAACATTTATTCCTCCATTAAATGATAATTAAGTAAACAATCATAGTTTTTATTATTAAACTCTTCTGATATTCCCAATAGATAACCTGTATAAACTTTATTATCTACTATAATATTTTTTATTCCTATACATTCTAATAAACTTGTTTTATTAACGGTTTTAATTGGAACATACATAGGACTTCTTATATTATATATTCCCTTAAGTCTCTTTTTATTAACTATAATTATATATTTATTAGTAACTGAATCTTTTAGGTTATTACCTGTATCAATAAATCCTGTTAATTCTATAGTTTTATTATTTTTAAATGTTATTATAACTTTTCTATAATAATTAATTATCTTTTTTAATTCTTTAGTTTGTTTTATATATAAATACAATATTATTGGGCTTATTAATAGTATTAAAAAATAACTCAAATTACTAAATTCTATTTTTAGAAAATATAGAAAACCCGCTAGGATAACACTTGTCATATATAAATATAAATTGTTCTCTAGAAAATATTTAAAACTCTTATACCCATAGGTTATTAGGGCCATTGATAATCCAATGATTATTTTCATAATTAACAATATATATTTATTAATTCTAAGTAATATAATGAACGTTGATAAAGAACCAAATAAACTACCTAATAGTAATCTTTTAATATTAATATTTCTCTTTAATGTAATATCTACAGTCATCAACAATAAAAAATCATATATAAAATTTAATATGAATAATAAATCTATATATATTTTCATTATTATCACCAAAATCATTATATAAAAAAAGAACGACAAAAAATGTCGTTTTCTAGTTTAATAATAAGCTAGTTATCCGCAATTCGCTCCATTAGTTTCAGGATATTGACTTTGATTATAAAGAATACTACATATTTTACTCGGTGAACCACAGTAAACATCGCTTCGACCAACATAACATCTAACTTGTCCAAGTGAACAAACTAAATATCTATCACTAGAGTATGTTGAGTTACATGTCGCCCCTAAGGCTTCCATTTCGGCTTTTTTTGTTGCAGCATCACTAAACCTAACGCTTCGATCAAGACAATATTCATTTCCATTGAATACTCCACATATTTCATCATATACTCCCTGAGTTACATATCCTTTTAAATAATAAGTTAAACCACTATTATTCGTCGTTCCGCTGGATATTTGGTTTATTCCATTTACATCATACACATAATAATAAGTAACTGGAGTATATTCATCTGTTTGAGTACAACTGAAGCTATTTGCACTAAATGATAAGCTTATATCTGTTCCTCTTAATGGTGTTTGATCGACATTTGATTTATTTACTAATTTAAATTGAGCTGTTATATTTTGAGGACTTCCAGCCTTTATATTTGTTATTGTTCCCTGATGAGTTAGAGGAAATATTCCTGTTGTATTAAAATCATAAACTACTCCATCTATTGTTAGGACTATTTGTCCTGTTGAGTGACCAGGCATAGCTAAAAACGCAGCATACATGTTTTGGGTAGCACTTGCTGTAACTTGCAAAGTATAATTACACGAAAAAACTCCATTACCTGATGCAGTTGCAGTTGCTACTACAGGGCTAGTTACGGTTGTAGTTGCTCCACTAGTTGAAGCATAGTATGTAACATCACTTGCTTGAGAAGCAATTTGATCAGCAGTTAAATCTAATGATATGCTAGTGCCAGTTGATAAATTAACGGAGCCAATTATTGGAGTTGTTGAAGCTATAGTTTTGGAACCAAAACTATTTGTTACTGTCAATGAAAAATAGGCATATGCAGTGCCAACTAGAATTATAAATAAAAACGAAATAATTATTGCTAAAACTACTAAAGCCTTTTCTCTCTTCCCCATATGTTTCATCCTTTATATTATTCTACTCTAATTATAAGTTTATAATAATTATGTGCTATAGTCAAGATTATGCAAATAAAAAATGTTCTATATAGAACATTTAAAATAAATCATTATTTCTTAAAAATGGAGGTATTTCTAAGTCATCATCAGTTGGAACGCTTCTTCTTTTTGGCGCTTCTTTTCTTTCTGAAGGTGCATATAGTTCTTCAGCTTCTCCATCATCAAATCCAGTAGCTATTACAGTAACTATTACTTCATCAGTAAGGTTTTCGTTTTTAATAGCTCCAAATATAATGTTAACATCACTTTTAGCAGCTTCTCTAACCGTTTCTACAGCGTCTTCAATTTCAAATAAAGTTAAATTCTTACCACCAGTTACATTAACTATAGCATTTGTAGCACCATCTATTGTTGCCTCTAGAAGTGAGTTAGCAACTGCTTGACGTGCTGCTTCAATTGCTCTATTTTCACCAGCATTGCAACCAATTCCAATAATTGCAGTTCCACTCTTTTCCATAACAGCTTTAACATCTGCAAAGTCTAGGTTAATAACCCCAGTAACTGCAATTAAATCTGATATAGATTGAACTCCTCTATGGAGAACATTATCTACTTCTTTAAATGCATCATCAAATGATGTTGTTTTATCAATAATATCTCTTAATTTATCATTTGGAATAACAATTAAGGTATCAACATGTTTTCTTAATTCTTCAAGGCCTAGAAGAGCGTTTTCCATTCTCCTTTTACCTTCGAATCTAAATGGTTTAGTGACAATTCCTACTGTTAAGGAACCTAATTCTTGAGCAATTTCAGCAATAATTGGTGCAGCACCAGTTCCGGTTCCACCGCCCATACCACAAGCAACAAAGACCATGTCAGCACCTTTTAAGGCATCTTCTATTTCTCCTTTGCTCTCTAAAGCAGCAGCTCTACCTATTTCAGGATTAGCACCAGCACCCCTACCACCAGTGATAGATTTACCGATTTGAATTTTATGTTCAGCTTTAGAAGCATTTAAAACTTGTAAATCTGTATTAACAACATAAAACTCTACACTTTTAACTCCTTCTTCAATCATTCTATTAACAGCGTTACATCCACCGCCACCAACACCAACAACTTTTATCTTGGCTATTTGATCCATTTGTAATTCGTTCATTTCATCTTCTCCTTAATTATCAAAAAAGTATCCAAACAATTTTCCTAAAATTGAATTATCAGGAATATTTAATCTCTTATTATTTCCCCCTAATTCTTCTTCATCTTCACTTGTAAAAATCGAGAATTCTTCTCCCTTTAATTTTAATCTACTATTATAATATTTTATTAAACCAATAGCAGTTCCATATTTAGAACTTCTAGCCCCTATTTCTTCTGGAGAACTAATTATAGCTTTAGAACCAAGTAATTCTTCAACTAAGATATCAAAGTCTTGGGTTTCCGCTACTCCTCCTGTTAGTATTATATAACTAATTTCTTTTTTTGTTAAGAGATTTATTTGTTTTTTCGCCAAATTAATAATTTCTATTAATCTTCCCATGACAATTTCTGAGGCATCATATTGATTAATTTTAACCATTTCACCATGCTTATCAGTAAATGTAACTGATTCATTAGGTTGAGATAGTCGTGTATGAGCTAAGGCTAAATTTTCTTTCAAATATATTGAATCTTCTTTAGATATTTTATATACATATGACAAATCGTTTGTTATAGCATCTCCGCCAATGTCTATAACTTCTAAATTAGTTAGTATACCATGATTAAATATTGATACAGTTGTAGTTTCTTCACCAATATTTACTATTGCGCCAATAAGTTTGTTTAAATCTTTTGTTTTATCTTCATAGTAATCCCCTAAAGGAGATATAGCAATATCAACTAGACTAACTCCAATCTTTTTAAGACATGTATTAATACCGGCAATATTTTTTTTAGGTACTGTTACAAGAATTGCTTTTGTAGCAAGCTTTTCTGATATCATATTCAAAGGATTGTTAACTAATTCATCATTGACTTTAAATCCCGTTGGTAATATGGCTACTAATTCCCTATTATCAACAATATTATTTTTTATACAAGCTTGCATTCCTCTTAATACATCCTTGGAAGTTATGACTTTATTTTCACTGGTAATAGCAATTGAACTGCTACTCAAAAAACAATCTGCATAAGTAGATGGAACAATAGAAATAACTTTCTTTACTGGCATGCCCAAAATGTTTTCGGCCTTGGCAAAAACTTCTTTAAAAGCTTCGATTGCGCTTTCTCCGTTTATTACATACCCGTTTTTTATACCTCGGGCTGGAGTATCAACGCATGCTAAAATATTAATTTTATTTTTGACTACCTCTCCAACAACTAACTTAATTAGAGATGATCCAACGTCTAAACTAGCAATAATTTTGCGCATATCATCACTCCTATTGTCACTATTAATTATAACTAAAAATATATTAGTTAGCAAGATTTTTAAGCATAAAAAAAGAATTACTATTTTAAATTAGATAGTAATTCGTCTTTTTTCATTGTGCTATAACCCTTAATTCCTTTTTCTTTAGCAATTTGTTTTAATTCAGCTAAAGTTTTAGAGCTTAGATCTTCTTTTTCTGCTTTTTTGGTTTCCTTAACTACTTCTTTTTTTGCTTCAGTTTTTATTTCTTTTACTTCTTTTGTAGTCTCAGATTTTATTTCGCCTTTTAAAGCTTTATTAGCAGTTTCAACTAATTTTGTAAATGATTTAGGATCATTTATTGCTATTTCAGATAACATCTTACGATTAATTTCAATACCAGCTTTTTCTAAACCATTGATAAATTTAGAGTAACTAATATTATTTAATCTACAAGCAGCATTAATTCTTGTAATCCAAAGTTTTCTAAAGTTTCTTTTATTTTGTCTTCTGTCTCTAAAAGCATAAGTTCCTGAATGGAATAATTGTTCTTGAGCTGTTTTATATAATCTATGTTTACTTCCAAAATATCCTTTTGCTTGTTTTAAAACCTTACGTCTTCTATTTTTTGATACGTTTCCGCCTTTAACTCTTGCCATAATATACCCTCCTTACACTCTAGATTAGATAACAGATTTTAATCTGCTAGCTTCTCCTTTTGCTAATACTCCTTTATTTCTTCTTTGACGAATTTGTTTTGAAGTATCTTTGTTTGTTTTATGGTTACCATTACTCTTCTTATAAGTCAATGTTCCATTCTTTTTTACTTTTAAAACTTTGCTACTTGCTTTATGTGTTTTTTGTTTTCCCATAATATTCTCCTCCTTATTATTTTTTAGGTGCTAATAACAATGACATTTGCTTGCCTTCTAATTTAGGCTCAACTTCAATTTGACCAAATTCTGATAGTTCATTTGCAAATCTAATTAAAACATCTTTTCCTAATTCTGTATGCGCCATTTGACGTCCTTTAAAACGGATAAAAGCCTTAATCTTATGTCCTTTTTTCAAATACTCAGCAGCATTTCTTTTTCTCGTTTCAAAATCATGAACGTCAATAGTTACAGATAAACGATATTCTTTAACTTCTTTATTGCTTTCTCTTTGCTTTTTTTGAGCTTCTTTCAATTTTTTTTGTTTCTCATAACGATATTTATTATAATCCATTATCTTTGCTACAGCTGGTGTTGAATTTTCACTCATTAAAACTAAATCCAATCCGGCATAATTTGCTAACGTTTTTGCATCGTCTAAACGTTTAACTCCCATTTTTTCGCCGTTTGGGCCAATTACCATTAGTTCTGGAACCCTTATTTGGTCATTAATTAATAAATCATCTGTTTTTGCTATTCTAAAGCACCTCCAACAAAATTAAAAAGTGAGTAACATTATACCCACTTTAAAAACCTTAAATATCTTTTTGGCTTTTTACCTATTGCTATGGCAATCAGGTGGATTCATGGATATAAACCGCTTTCCTTTTTAAATCAATAGTATTTTAACACTATATTATATTAAAGTCAATAAATTTTATTTCTTACTTAATGCTCTTTTATAGGCTTGTTTAGTCATTTTTGAATAATAAGGGATAAGTTCCTCTAAATACTCTGCTGGATTGACATTTGGATGATCACTATAAATATATGAAAAAATATCTAAAATATCTTGAGGAATTCCTATGCTATTTAGATATTCTAAGTATACATAGAATGTTTTTATAGGGAGACTACTAACACTTTCACCATAGAAAGCTTTTATAATTATTAGAATATAACAATATAATTCAGTATCTTCTGTTATTTTGAATGCTCCGCCTAGGGGGTTACTTTCTTTAGGATATTTATCAATTTCATCTATTTTACTATATGGTGTTAAATATCTAGAAGGTGCAGCCATATTATCACCTATTTTAGCACTATCTAAATCTACTACATTAATTCTATTAGTTTTAAGATTTAAAATAAGATTACTATCATGTAAATCATTAATATAAAAGTTTTCTACACTTCCTTTATCACGTAGTTGTTTCATGGCGTTCAAAATTCTACCAATATCCTTTAAATACTCTACTTTTTGTTCTATAGTCCATTTAGAAGAAGCTAGAATTGTAGTTAAATTGACATTTTCAATGTATGGCATAGTCCAGCCAATAAAGTATTTGCCCATTCTAACTAATGATTCAGGAATAATCAATTCTTCCATATCAATTGTATCTCTTTTTTCAATTAGTGATTTAACTGTATTGACTTTGTTACTAAAATACGGACCTGAATCGCGATAAATTCTTTTTAAAATAGTTTTTTCATCCATGACAAATAATTGAGATTCGGTGTTCATAATCTCATTATTCAACTCTAGCGGATGAAGTTGCTTTAATTCGCTTTTTGTTATGCTTAAACTATTCATTCTATCGCCTTTTCCGGGGTGTTATTTTAGCAAAAAAAAATAATTTTTTCAACTATTTTTTTTAGGAGGAACCAAATCGATTCCACCTTTGCTAAATGGATTGCATTTGAATATTCTTTTTATCGAAAGAATACTACCTTTAAAAGCTCCGTGATTAGTAATAGCTTCTTTGGCATAGTTAGAACAAGAAGGATAATATTTGCACTTTGAATGGGATCTTAAAGGAGTCTTTTGATATAAATCTATTAATTTTAATAATAATCTTTTCATATGAAATAGTATACTTTTATTTTTGAACTTTGGCAAGAAAATAAAAAAACGTCATTGACAAAAAAAGGGATTGATTTTTATTCTTGATTGAACTATACTCAAATTAGAACAAATGTTTGTGGAGGAATTATGGAAAACATCTACCCTAAAAGAAATATTTTATGCATTGATTTAAAGAGTTTTTTTGCCTCAGTGGAATGTGTAGATAAAGGATTAGATCCCTTTAACTACCCTTTAGTAGTTGCAAATAAAAGGCAAGGTAATGGCGCGATTACGCTGGCTGTGACACCATATTTAAAAAAACAAGGTGTCAAATCTAGAGGTAGGCTTTTTGAAATACCTAAAAACATTAATTATGTAGTAACGCAACCAAGAATGAATCTGTATATTGAAAAATCCAAGGAAGTTGTTGGAATATATTTGGATTTCGTTTCTGAAGAAGATTTGTTAGTATATTCAATTGATGAATGTTTTTTAGATGTTACTAATTACCTGAATATGTATAAAAAAAATGATGAGGAACTCGGAAAATTAATTTTGGAAACAATATTCAAAAAAACCGGACTAACTGCAACATGTGGAATTGGGCCAAATATGCTTTTAGCTAAGATTGCCATGGATATTGAAGCCAAGCACAATAAAAATAATATTGCAAAGTGGACATATGATGATGTTGAAAAAAAATTATGGACAATCAAGCCCTTATCTAACATGTGGGGAATTGGCCATAATATGGAAAGAAATTTAAATAAAATGGGTATTTATACCGTTGGTGATTTAGCAAAAACTAATAAGTATTATTTAAAAGACAAATTTGGGATAATGGGATTAGAATTATGGAATCATGCAAACGGAATCGATTTAAGTGTTATCAAAGAACACAAAAAAATGAGCAAAACTGAATCCTATAGCCACTCGCAAGT
>JAEELI010000008.1 GCA_016288795.1 Caryophanales bacterium | reverse complement strand
GTTAGAAAAGAAATTGATAATAGTAGAAGTGATGAAATATTAGCAAATATTTATAAGAATTATAATGAAAAGACTATGGAAGAACTTAGAAATTTTGGGGATAAAAACTTAAAAGAAATGGCTATTGCCTTAGGATTGCCTAAAGATGGTAAATTTATATTCCAAGATAATGGCGATGGAACAAATGAAACTTGGTATAGTGTTTCTTATAAAGAAAAAGATGATATAGTATTTTATAATCTAATGAATTTAATTGATTTCTATTATGACTGTGAATTAGAGAGAATTACTAGGGGAAAATAGGGAAAATGTCTAAATGTGCCAACAACTATATTGGAGTAGACACAAATTGACATTTTTCTTTTTTTGTGCTATAATTATAAGTAGCAACGAGGGGTAGACAAAGTATTAAAAAAAGAATAAAAAGGGGGATTTTCATTATGAAAAGTATGCAATTTAAAATAACTGATAATAATGGAAAAAAGATAATTTGCGATGTAATTGCAACTTATCATGATGATGAGACAAACAAAGACTATATTATTTATACAGATAGAACTTATGATAAGAATAATAAACTAAATGTTTATTATTCATTATACAAAAAAAATAAAGATGATATTGAATTAATTAACATTACTGATTCTAGAGATAAAAAGGTAGCTTTAGAGTTAATAAAAGAGTTAATTAATGATATTAATCCTAAATAGAATGTAAACCATAAGGAAACAGACTATTTATAGGTTTTAATATATGGTATATTGATAAAAAGGAGGATTATGATGATTAAGGTTATGTCTTTTATAATTCCTGTGATCGCAATAGGAGTATTTGTTTTAACATTCGTTTTGATGTTTAGCCCAAAGGCTAGAGGAAAAATGATGAGTAAACAAGTAAAAGCAACAAAGTATATGGTTGATGAATCAAAAGGGGATATTGAAAGTATTTCAACAAATATGGCAGATGCAACAAAAGGTGGTATCGAAACAACTGTTAGAGCTATAAAAAAAGGATTTACAGAAGACGAAGGAATTTTTTGTAAACATTGCGGAAGTAAAATAGCAAAAGATTCTAAGTTTTGTTCAAATTGTGGTAAAGAGCTTTAATAAGCTCTTTTTTTGTTGCTCTATTATGTGTTATAATATGCATTCGAGAGGAGAACATCCCATGACAGTAAAAGATAAGATTAACAATTTTTTTAAGGCGTCTTTGACTTATTTTGATTCTGAAATAATATTACCAACAAATCAACATTTTTCGATAGATGAAGTTGTTGATGAAGACAATTCCCAAGACGACGAAGTTTCCTATGTGATTCAATACGGTTTTTCAAATTCTGGAGGAATAATCCTAGAGTTTACATACTCAGATACAGATAGATCATTTTATATAGATAGAGTTAAAGTGTTTGCGCCTCCTGCCGGTGAAGATATATTGATGGCAGTTTACTCTCAAGATATTGAAGTTGAAAATGTTGGTATAAGCGTTAGAATAGGTATTAAAACTGGAGTGGTTGAGCATACAAGTCTAAAAGCTATAGAAAGCAATCCCAATGCCTTAAAAATGCTTGATATAGCAACTTATGATTTGATTAGAGCTAGAGTTGTGGGAGAATTTCCTAATAATGCTCTAAATACTAATTCAAATATATCTCATTGCCGTTCTAAAAGAATAGAATATGAAAATGGAAAAACTTTTTAATAAAAAAATTGAACTAAATGTTCAATTTTTTTGTTTTTATATGGTGCAGGTAAAGGGACTTGAACCCCCACGGATATATCCATTAGATCCTAAGTCTAACGCGTCTACCAGTTCCGCCATACCTGCAAATAAAAAAATGGTGGACCTCGTAGGACTCGAACCTACGACCGCCCGGTTATGAGCCGGATGCTCTAACCAACTGAGCTAGAGGTCCATTCGCATATAATTATATAATAATTATCTTTAAATGTAAACAAAAAAAGACTTAAATGTCTTTAATAACCTTTAAGTCCTTCTAAAGATTCATCGTTATCAACAAATTCTTTTTTGACATCAATAATTGTATAGTCTGTCTTTGAATTTCTAATTATAACTTCTTTAATACCAGCGTTTATAATCATTCTTTTACATAGAGCACAAGGCCTTGCATTTTCAACATATTCACCGTCACTATAGTTTTTTCCAACTAAGTATAGAGTAGAGTCAATCATTTTGTTCCTTGCTGCAGAAATTATTGCATTTTGTTCAGCATGAACACTTCTACATAATTCATATCTTTCTCCGCGTGGAACTTTTAATTTTTCCCTGGTGCAATATTTTAAATCACAGCAATTTTTTCTGCCTCTAGGAGCTCCGACATAACCGGTTGATAATATTTCGTCATTTTTAACAATAACTGCGCCAAAGTTCCTTCTAATACAAGTGCCTCTTTCTAAAGCAACTTCTGCCATATCTAAATAATAGTTTATTTTATCTATTCTCATATCTTTCACCTATTCTAAATAAATTATAAATAATGATGACTATTTTGTAAATGTAAATATAAAAAAATAATAGAGACTATTATTTTTTGTTCTTTATTAGATAAGCATTTAATTTTTTAGGGCGAATAACTATTGAACTTACAACAAATATTATTGAAACTATTCCTAAAACTATGCCAGTGTATATATCCCAATTATTACTTGGTTTAAGAATTAAAAATAAACCAAATAAGATACCCAAAAAGCCAGTGATTAACAATCTTGTTAATCTAGCATTTAAATTTTTACCATATGGAGTTGTATAAAATTCACTCTTTAACTTTCTTTTTTCTTCTTTAGACAAAGAATAATATTTAAGTTTTAACATATAATCACCTGTTTGAATTTTAACATTATTTTTAATAACTTGCAATGAAAGGATATATTCATATATAATTGTTGTGGTGATTATATGTTATTAGATTTGAATAAACTTAATATAGGATCTGAACTATCTTTTGAATATCCATTAGAAAAAGATGATAATTTAGACAAAAGAATAATAGAATTAAAGGATAGTGTTTGTTCAGGAACTGTTCGCTTAAATTATGAGGGAGAAATTGAATTAGAATGTTCAGTTCATGGAATTATGATACTAGAAGATTCTATATCATTAGAGCATATTCCGTATGATTTTAGTTTTAATATTGAAGAGAATATAGAAGAATTAGAGAATAATTACGATGAATGTTATGATAAACTTAAAAATACACTTGATTTAAAAAGGATTTTATGGCAAAATATTGTATTGGAAGTTCCCATTAGCTATACCAAAGTTTGTGATGCCAACCTTAAAGGTGATGGTTGGGAATTGATTTCAGAAGAAAATATGAGCAAGGAAATTGATCCTCGCATGAAAAAATTAGAAGAATTACTAGAAAGGCGTGATTAGTTATGGCAGTTCCTTTTAGAAGAACAAGTAAAACTAAAAAAAGAATGAGAAGAACTCATTTAAAGAAAGAAGTAGGAGCAATTACTACTTGTCCAAAATGTGGCGCTTCAATTAGACCACATAGAGCATGCACAAAATGCGGCAACTACAAAAATGAAACAGTTTTAAAAGTTGAAGAAGAAAATTAATGATAGTAAACTTGCTTGATGCAAGTTTTTTATTTTGTCTAAAATGTGTAAAATGTTAAATTGTTAACAATTTTTATGGTGTTATTATTTACTTTTCAATAATCGTATAGTATTATAATGGTAGACAGTGGAAGATTGTGGAAGAAAGTGGGTGATAATATGTTCATGGGCGAGTATCATCACAATATTGATGAAAAAGGAAGAATAGTTATCCCAGGTAAATTTCGCGAGAATATTTCTGAGATTGTCATCACAAGAGGGCTAGAAAAATGCCTTTATGTGTATACCAAAGAGGAATGGGAAAAAGTTGTAAACAAATTAAATACATTACCATTCACTAAAAAAGACGCCAGAACATTTATCAGAAGCTTCTTTGCAGGAGCCACTGCTAGTGAATTCGACAAAAATGGTCGAATCAATATTACCTCCCCATTGGTTAGCTACGCCGGTTTAACAAAAGAATGTGTTATAATCGGCGTAAATGACCGCATTGAAATTTGGGATGAGAAACTATATAACGAATTTTTAGAGGATAACGCATCAAAATTGGAAAGCATAGCTGAAAATTTGTTTGAGGTCTCAAATGAAACATTATAGTGTTTTGCTGGAGGAAATAATTGCTGGTTTAAATGTTTCTAAGAATGGTGTATATGTTGATGCAACACTTGGTTATGGAGGAATGAGCAAAGCAATATTAAATAATCTAGATAAAGGAATGCTTATTTCTATAGATCAAGATGAAGAAGCAATTGATTATTCTAAGAAACTATTAAACGAATCAGGAAAAAACTATAAGATAGTCAAAGATAATTTTCGAAATCTAGATAAGATTTTAGATAGTCTTAATATTTCAAAAATTGATGGAATTATATTTGACTTAGGTTTTTCGTCACCTCAAATTGATGAAGACAAAAGAGGTTTTTCCTTTATGAGTGATGCTCAACTAGATATGCGAATGGATTTATCTTCAAAACTAAATGCCCAAAGAATAGTCAATGACTATTCCGAGGAAGAATTAACAAAAGTGTTTTTTGAATATGGTGAAGAAGATTTATCTAAAGTAATTGCTAAAAAAATAGTAGAAATTAGAAAAACAAAAGAAATTAAAACAACATTTGAACTAGTGAATATTATTAAATCTGCTACTGGAGCTAATTACTTTTACAAAAAACACCCAGAAAGAAGAATATTTCAAGCTATAAGAATAGAAGTTAATGATGAATTACAAGCATTAAAGGAAGCATTACATAGTGCAATTAATAGATTAAATAAAAATGGAAGAATATGTGTAATTAGCTTTCATTCTTTAGAAGATAGAATAGTTAAGAACATATTTAAAGAATATAGTGAAGTTGATGATGTATTTAAAGGATTACCAAATATTCCTTTAGAGTATCAACCTAAATTAAAAATAATTAATAAAAAGCCTATAGTGGCTTCAGATGAGGAACTAGAAGAAAATACAAGAAGCCACAGTGCTAAGTTGAGAATAGGAGAAAGGTTATAATGAGTAAGAAGAAAAAAAGATTAAAATTACTTAAAGGCGAAAAATTTATGTATGTATTATTACTTTTCTTAGTAATTGCTATTCCAGTGGCAAACGTTTTTAGCAAGGCTTTAGTATCAGAAACAAATATTAAAACTGAAAAATTAAAAAGTAAAATTGAACGTCAAGAGAATAATAATGAAAGCTTGGAAATGCAAATAAATGAATTAGTCAGCATGGAAAATATTCAAAAAATAGCTGAAGAATATGGACTTTCATATATAAGCGATAATATAATTAAAGTAAATGAATAATTAATAAGGAGAAGGACATGAAAAAGAAAGCGACAGTAAAAATACCTAGAATAATGATTTTTATTGTGGCTTTTTTCTTTGTTGCCATAATTTTAAAACTATCTTATGTATCTTTAAGTCCTAAAGTAGATGATATCGATTTAAAAGAATTTGCTAATAATAGAAATACTAAGACCGATATTATTTATGCCAGTCGGGGAAATATTTACGATAATAAGGGTAATACTTTAGCTTCGACAATGAACTCGTATACAATAATAGCTTATTTAGATGAGAAAAGAACTACTAGTATGAAAAATCCACAACATGTAGTGGATAAAGAAGGAACAGCTAAAGTCCTAAATGAAGTTTTAGGTATAGAGTATGAATATGCTTTAGAAAGATTACGAAAACAAGGAGTATACCAAGTAGAGTTTGGTAAAAAAGGAACAAATATATCGGAATCAACTAAGAATAAAATAGTTGAAATGAAATTACCTGGTATAGACTTTATTGCGGGTCAAAAAAGGACATATAGCATGGGTTCTTTTGCTTCTTATATAATAGGCTATGCTAAAACAAAAGAAGATGGAGATATTGTTGGCGAGTTAGGCATCGAATCATATTATGATTCTGAGTTATCTGGAACAGATGGTAAAACGACATATCAAACAGATGCCTATGGATATACATTGCCTTCGGCTGAGATTATTACTGAAGATGCCACTGATGGTGATGATATATATTTAACTATAGATAGTAGAATTCAAATGTTTGCAGAAGATTTAACTTCAAATTTATCTAATGATTATAAAATGGATTGGATGATATTTACGGTTATGGATGCTAAAACTGGAGCGATCGTGGCATCATCTACATATCCTAATTTCGATCCTAATAAATTGAATATTACTAGTTATATGAATCCATTAGTTAGTTATGAGTATGAACCTGGGTCTACTATGAAAATATTTTCATTTGCTAGTGCAGTAGAAGAAAAAGTGTATGATGGTTCTGCTACTTATGATTCTGGTTCTATAACTTTGAAAGACGGAACAACAATAAAAGACTTTAATAAGTCTGGATGGGGAAGAATTACTTTTGATACGGGATTTGCTTATTCATCCAATGTTGCTGCAACTCTTTTAGCTACTAAAAAAATTGGCTCTGAAAAACTAATGAATTATTATAAAAACCTAGGCTTTAGTGCGAAGACAGGAATAGAATTAGCTAATGAAGTTAAAGGCAAAATAAACTTCCGTTATGAAAGTGAACTTGCCACTGCGTCATTTGGTCAAGGTATAACTGTAACACCAGTTCAAATGTTACAAGCATTATCTTCTTTAACAAACAATGGAACGACGCTTAAGCCTTATGTAGTAGAGAAAATAGTTAATAATGCTGGAGATGTTATATATGAAGGGGGAAGAACAGAATTAAATAAAGTATATAGTTCTGAAACAGCCGATTATATTCGTCATCTAATGCATAATGTTGTTTATGACGGATTATCATCTTCTAAAAATTGGCAACCAACAAAAACAACAATGATTGGTAAAACAGGAACTGCTCAAATAGCATCGCCAAAAGGAGGATATTTAAGAGGAAGTTATGATTATATAAGAAGTTTTGCGGGCATATTCCCAGAGGAAGATCCTAAGTATATAATCTATGTTGCCGTAAAAGAATTAAACTATGAAAGTGCATCCCCAGTTGCTAAAGCAGTTAGCAAAGTAGTAGATGATATAGTAGCATATTCTGGAATAGAGTCTGCTTCTCATGAAATTACTTCTAAGATCACTAATATACCAAATTACATTAGTAAAACAGTTAAAGACTCTGAGGAAGATATCAAAAAGAATAATTTAAATAGTTATGTGTTAGGAACAGGTAATTATGTAATTAATCAATATCCAGACAAAGGAACTAAAGTTCTTGAGGGCAGTAAAGTGTTTTTACTAACCAATGCTAAGGATTATAAAATGATAGATTTAACTGGATGGAGTTTAAATGAAGTGCAGATATATGCTAATCTATTAAACTTAAAATTATCTATCAATGGTTATGGATATGTAACTAGTCAAAGTATACCTGCTGGGGAGATAGTTACAGATGAATCCCTATTAACTATTGAATTAAAATAACCTAGGTAACTAGGTTTTTTTATTGATTATATCTTTCTATTAAAGTCATTATAATTTGTCACTATTACATTCTTGCTAATAATAGTAATAATATCATACAATCGACCATTGAGTGGTTTATAATAAAGATTTCTATGAATTATAATCTAATTATAAAAGACTAGATTAGTCGGTTTTTAAAATTGTTTAACGATAATCTATCAACATAATTATTATTAAAAATCTTTGCCTGGGTGGTGGCATTATTTTATAATACAATTATAAGAATAGATTACACTATTATTAATAGTTATTAATAAACAATAGTGGGGAGATATATATGGATAACAAAAAGAAAACGATAATGTATTCAACTATAGTAATATTATCATTACTAGTATTAATAATCGGATCATCATATGCTTATTTTGCAGTTACGTCAACAAATAGTTTTGGTTCAAAAACAATAAGTGCATCAGCACCGAATGTTGGTTCCGTTCAATTAGTTGGAGATAATAATAATTTGTCACTAGTATTAAGTGCTTCAGAAATGATGCAAAATCATTGCAGTAGTATCACAGCCAATGAATATACTCAACAATATATAGTATCACCATTAGCAATGAATAATAATGATGTGAGAGTAAGAAAAATAGATATAGATTATTATGGAACAACAGACGGAACACCTTCGACCGATGTAACAAATGTCCAAATAGCGCATACAGAAGTAAGTGGAGAAGGATACTTTAATTGTTCCTATACATTACAAGCCACAGCAACTGGAACCAATAATTTGTATACAGCATTTCAAGGGTGGAATAATAAAAGTGAAGATCAAATTGTTTTAACGATAGGAGGAAATACATATGACTTTAATACAGCCAATTTATTTCCAATAACACTCAATGGAACAATGAATGGAGTAACAAGTAGTAGTTCCAAAAAGGTAGAGGCATCAATAAGAATGAGAAATATCTGTTCATTAGATCAAAGTGTCCTAAAGAATAAGGATATAACACTCGTCATAACAGCTACTAACTTTACATGTAGTATAGCAGAGGAACCAGAATATACATATCATGTATATGATGAAAACGGAATAAATAAAATATCAGAACCATTAACAAGTAATTCTGGATTAAGTTACTATTTAAAAGGAATAGCAACATCAGATCATCCATGGGAGATTCAATATTATGATAATGAAGAATTGCAACACTATGGCTCATACCCTGATCAGGAATCATGTCAGAATGATATGATGGAAGGAGATACGTGTGTTCAATTAATTGATGAAACAATAGCACAGTATACAGAAGTATGCGGAGTATTTAGTGGAACTGAATATTGTATAACCCCTGGTTCTTGGGATAATGCTTCAACTTTTGTATCAGAAATGGAATCTCTTGGGGCAACATGTCACATTTATACCGATACTGTGACTTGTAGCAAGGATTCAATAAGTTGTGATATTAGAAACAATGGATTAGCCCAATGTGCAAAATTTTATTCAAATCGTATGGAATTTTGCGCTATGGATATGGTTGGTTATGTCGATTGTGGTATAGAATTTTAAAAAGCTAAATAAAGATAATAATCCAGTTTTACTGGATTTTTTATTGATTTTTAGTCTTTTTTTGCTATAATAGGGCTGATTTTTAATAAATTTGTAATAAAAAAAAGGAAAACAGCCCACTTGGGATAATATATATAATTAGAGGGGAAAAATGCGAACAATTAGTAAAGAAAAAATTGATGAGATAAGAAATTCGGCTGATATTGTTAATATTATATCTGAAGTTATACCTTTAAAAGCCCAAGGAAAAAACTATTTTGGAGTTTGTCCTTTTCATGATGATCATAATCCAAGTATGTCAGTTTCTAGAGAAAGACAATATTTCAAATGTTTTGTATGCAATAAGGGCGGTAATGTTTTTGACTTTGTTAAAGACTATGATAATATTTCTTTTATTGAAGCAGTAAAAAGAGTTGCTGATAAAGTTGGTATCCCTCTAGATATATCTAATTATCATTCAGAAGATACTAGATTTAAAAAAGAATTCGAAATAATGGATTTTGCCAATAAAGTTTTTCATAATAATTTATTTAGTTCTGAAGGATTGAAGGCCAAAGAGTATTTGGAAAAAAGAAATATTACTGAGGATATCATTAAAGAATTTAAAATAGGATATTCGTTGAATAAAAAAGATTATTTATTTAATGTTTTGTCTAAAAAATATGATATCAATACCCTAGATAGCTTAGGTATTATTACCAAAGATGGATTAAAAGGTTATGATACATTTGTAGATAGAGTGATGATTCCTTTATGTAATTTAGATGGAAATATAGTAGGATGGACAGGAAGAACAATTGATAGGACTGATGTGGCTAAATACATCAATACTAAAGAGACTATAATATACAAAAAAGGAAATACATTATTTAATTATCATAATGCTAAAAACTATATTAGAGATGCCAAGAGTGTTATTTTGGTTGAAGGAAATATGGATGCGATAAGAATTTATGCAAGTGGAATTAAGAATGTTTTAGCTCTAATGGGAACGGCATTAACAAAAGAACAAATTCAAATATTAAAAAGATTAAGAGTTCCAGTTATTCTTATGTTAGATAGTGATAATGCAGGAGAAATAGCTACTAATAACGTAGGAGAAGCTTTAACTAATAATAATATAGAAGTTCAAGTTGTTCGTTTAGAAGATGCTAAAGATCCAGATGAATATATATTAAAGCATGGAGTAGAAAGTTTTAAAAAAAGAATAGATAATGCAATTAATTATTTTGATTATAAATTGGATGTTTTAAAGAATGATAAAGATTTAAAACAAACTGAAGATTTAGTCGTGTATATTCAAAATGTAATTAAATTACTTTCTGATAAAGATAATTTAACTAAAGAAATAACCTTAAAAAAATTAAGTGATGAATACAATTTGGATTATGAGGTTTTAAAAAAAGAAGTAACTTTTAATAAAGAAGAGAAACCTAAAATAATAGTTAATCCCAAAAAAGAAAATAGAATAATAAATAAATATAATGCTTGTGTTAATGAAATATTATTTTATTTAATGAGTGATCCTAAATATTTGAAAATATATAATAAGAGATTGGGATATTTAAAAAATAAAGAAGAAAGATATTTAATTAATGAAATAGAATATTATATTGAGAAATATGGTTCAATAAATGTGGCGGATTTCCTATCATATATTGAATTTGATAATTCTATAAAAGATTTTGTCAATAATATAGTAGGAAGTGCGATAAGCGAAGAATTATCTGAAAAAACATTTTTAGAATATATAGATAAGGTTAATGAAATATTAAATAAAGATGCAAGAAAAAAATTAATTGAAGAATTAAAATATGAAAAAGATGATGATAAAAAATTAGAAAAAGTTAATAGATTAACGGAATTAGTAAAGGGAAGTGTTAATAATGGTAGAGATTAAAACAATTGAAGAAAGAAAAGAAGGATTAATTAAAAAGGGTGAAGAAAAAGGCTATATTACTTTTGAAGAATTAGCTGAAGCTTTGAAAGGCTTAGAAGTTGATAGTGATACTTTAGATGATTTATATAATTCTTTTGTTGATGCAGGAATTACTGTTGTTACAGAAGAAGAAGTAGAATCTGGAACTGAAGGAGAAGTTACTTTAAAAGAAGAAGAGCCAATTATTCTAGATGATGCTGAAATTACTAAAGATGTAAATATAAATGATCCAGTTAGAATGTATCTTAAAGAAATAGGAAGAATAAGTTTGTTATCCAATGAAGAAGAAGCAAATATATCTATCCGTATTCAAGATGGCGATGAAGATGCCAAAAGATTACTTGCTGAAAGTAATTTGCGTTTAGTAGTATCTATTGCTAAAAGATATGTTGGAAGAGGACTTTTATTCTTAGATTTAATCCAAGAGGGTAATATTGGGTTAATGAAAGCCGTTGACAAGTTTGATTATGATAAAGGTTATAAGTTTTCTACATATGCAACTTGGTGGATAAGACAAGCAATAACTAGAGCCTTAGCAGATCAAGCAAGAACTATTAGAGTTCCAGTTCATATGGTTGAAACTATCAATAAAATGGTTAGAGTTCAAAGACAAATGACTCTGGAACTTAACCGTGAACCTTCTGATGAAGAAATAGCTAAAAAAATGGGTATTTCAGTTGAAAAAGTTCGTGAAGTTATTAAGATTAGTCAAGAACCAGTTTCCTTAGAAACTCCAATTGGTGAAGAGGAAGATTCGCATTTAGGAGATTTTCTTAAAGATGAAAGTAGTTTGTCTCCAGAAGAATATACAGAAAATGAAATATTAAAAGAAGAGATTAAAGAAGTTCTTCAAACATTACAACCTAGAGAGCAAGAGGTTTTGGAATTAAGATTTGGTTTAACAGACGGAACTTGTCATACTCTTGAAGATGTTGGTAAAAGATTTAATGTAACAAGAGAAAGAATAAGACAAATTGAAGCTAAAGCATTAAGAAAATTAAGACATCCATCTAGAGCAAAGAAACTAAGAGATTTTTTGGATAATTAATATGATTAGTCAAAGATTAAAAGCAATTGCTAGTTTAATATCTAAAGATGATATAGTTTTAGATGTTGGTTGTGATCATGGTTATTTAGATATTTATTTAAAAGAGAATGATTTATGTCAAGAAGTATATGCAAGTGACATTAGTGAAGGTGCTTTAAATAGTGCTAAGGATAACTTTAAGAAACATAATTTAAAAATAAAGACATATTTAAGTGATGGTTTTGATAATGTAGATGTTAATTATAATACTGCAGTTATCTCTGGCATGGGATCAGAAACAATTAAACATATTTTAGCATCAGAAAAAACTCCTGATAAATTAGTCTTGTCTAGTCATAAAGACTTATATTCGTTAAGAAAATATTTAAATGAAAATAATTGGATATTAGAAAAAGAAGTAATAGTTTATGAAAATAAACACTATTATTCTATTATGTTATATAAAAAAGGTAATCAAGTATTAAGTAAAATTGAATTATTATATGGGATTAGTAATAATAAGGATTATTATCAATATCTATATAATAAAAATAGTCAATTAATAAAAATAGTTCCTTTTATAAAGAAGATTAATCTATTATATAATAATCATTTGTTAAAAAAACTTATTGGAAAAAAGTAGGATTATTAATATTTTTAATTAGTTCTACTTTTTTTCTTATGTTCTTAATATTTTTATTATCTACTATATTAGAACTTGTTTTAGTTCCCCAATCTTTAATAATATTTATACTACTTTTTAAATTGTTTAAAAGAGGCTTTGCCTCCCTATATAAAGGAATTATCTGATTTATTGAATCTAAAGTTTTAGAAAGAGTAGTTATAATTTTTGATAAAGAAAGATTATTTCCTGGCATAATAATCACCTACAATATTTTATGCAATAAAGTAGTAGAAACTTACATTTGTTTATGTTATAATAAATGAGAATAGTAAGGAGTCGTCAGTTATGAATAACGAGGTTGGTTCTAGTGTTAGTTCTAATAAGAAAAAAAGTATATTCAACTACATAATTGACTTTTTCAAGGGAATATTCCTTGTGATTTTTTACATATTTTCTTATGCTTTTATTGGTTTAAAAGCATGTACTTACGACTTTTTTGTCTACTTATATAATTCTTTGAGTTGGAAATTAGATAGAGCTTATAAGAGAACTAAAAGTATAGCTGGCTCTAGTGATAATTACGATTCTACTAAAAAGAAGAAACAAAAAGTTTATAAATATAGTGCCAAAACTATGGCAAAGCTTGAAAAAGAATATCAAGAATTAGTTAATGATTTACAAGGAAGTGGCGCGACTCGTAGTAAAAAAGCTAATATTTATACATATAAAGTTAGAGATAAAAACGGTAAAATTGTTACTGGAAGAATGAGTGGGTTATCCAAACTAGATATTAACTCATTTTTAGTTAATGAAGGATTTACAGTTTATAGTATTAAGACTAGTCCTTTGTCTAACTTTGCTTATTCTGATGCACCCTTTCTAAATCGAGGTATGTCAAATAAAGAATTAGAATTCTTATTAACTCAATTATCTACTTATTTAAAAGCAGGTATTACTTTAAATGACGCGATTAAAATGTTATCTATGCAATTATCTAAAAAGAAAAAGAATAAAGCTAGAGCATTACAAGCTATATCTTACGAATTAACTTTAGGTTCATCTTTTTCAAATGCAATGGAAAAACAAAGTGGAATGTTTCCAGCATTATTAATTAACATGATTAAAGCTGCTGAAGCCAGTGGAACTTTAATAGAGACATTAGATGACATGGCAAACTATTATACAGAAATAGAAGAAACTAATAAGCAAATGCGTAGTGCTATGATGTATCCATTAATTATTTCAGTGTTTGCTATTGGTGTTATCACTTTCATTTTGATATGGGTTATACCTAAGTTCGTAGATATTTATAGTAGTAATGGTATAGAGATTAAAGGAATAACAAAGGTAGTTATTGGTATTAGCGCCTTCCTTTCTAAGAATATACTCCTTATATTGTTTATTCTGGTTATAGCAGTTATTGTTTTTGTCGCAGCATTTCACTATGTCAAAGCATTTAGAAGAAGTGTCCAAAAATTTTTAATGCACATGCCTGTAGTTAAAAATATAATTATGTATAAAGAACTATCTACAATAACTAAGACCTTTGCTTCATTGCTTAGAAATAATGTTTATATTACTGAAAGTATAGATATTTTGAGTAAAATAACCACTAATGAAATATATAAATCAATACTATATAGAACTGTTAATAATATAGTTAAAGGTGAAAAAATATCTGAGGCTTTTAAAGATCACTGGGCAATCCCTGATATTGCTTACTTTATGATTGTTACTGGAGAATCAACTGGAGAATTAGATAATATGATGCAAAAGGTTAGTGAATATTATCAAGGATTGCATCGAAATGTTGTTAATAATTTAAAATCATTTATTGAACCAATAATGATAGCTGGACTTGCTTTAGTTGTTGGTGGTGTTATAATAGCTGTTGTAGTTCCGATGTTTGAAATGTATAAACAAATATCAATGTAGTGGGGGAAATATGGCATTTTTATGGTTTATAATTGGAGCCATTCTTGGCTCATTTTACTTAGTAGTAGGAACAAGAGTTCCCAAAAAAGAAGACTTTATTACTTCTCGTAGTAAATGTGATTATTGTCAAAAAGAATTAAGATGGTTTGAATTAATACCTGTGATTTCTTATGTCATTCAATTAGGCAAATGTCGAAACTGCGGAAAAAGAATAAGTCCTTCTTATCTATTTATGGAAGTGATAACAGGTCTTTTATTCTTAATTGGGTTCCTTTATTATGGAATGTCTATTAGCTATTATATTTACTTAGTCAGTATATCTTTAGCATTAATTATTTTTGTTAGTGATTTTAAATACATGGTTATTTTAGATTCAACCTTAGTTATTGCTTCAATTATTTTATTAGTTTTAAGATATTTTGAAGTAGGAATTCAAGGAACTTTATATTCATGTTTATATGGATTAATATTGTTTATTATAATGTTTTTAATAAGATTATTAGGAAATTTTCTATTTAAAAAAGATTCTCTAGGGGGAGGAGATATTAAACTAGCTATATATATGGGAATATTACTTGGTTATTATAATTATGGCCTAAGATTAGGAATAATTGCCATTATGTTTTCAGCCTTTTTAGCATTGCCATATGCTTTAGTATCACTTTATTTAAACAAAAAAAATGAACTTCCATATGGTCCATTTCTTATTTCTGCAGCAATTATTGTTTTTGTCTTTATTGATAAGTTTAAAAATCTTTTAATACTGTTTTCTTTATGATAGAAAATAAACTGCAATTGACGCTACAAAAGATGCTACCATTAAAAACAACATAACCCATACAATAATATTTCTTGTTTTTTTATTCATTAATATCCCACCTTCAATACTTTTTAAATATATCATACTTTTTGGAGATTTTAAAGTTCTAATTTTATTTGTTATGCATATCTTTTATGGGTGAATAATATGCATAAGGTGCTTATTAGAAATAAAAAGTATTTATTATTTGTATTTATTCTCATAGTTCTTGGTTTTGCACTGGGAACTATTTATTATTGGAATTTAGACAGTAGTATTAAAAGCAATATTGTTGAAACAATAAGTTCTCATAATAATTTCCAATATAATTTTATTTTAAAAGATTTAATAATAATGTCATTTTTATTAATATCTTCTTTCTTTATTATTGGAGGATTATTATCGATTATATATATTTTATATTCATCTTTTACATTAGGCTTTTTAATTCCAATATTCTTTTATGTTTATCATCTTAATGGTTTAATTTATGTTTTATTATTTATAATAATTAATAAGGCCTTTTGTTTGATTTTTAAACTAAGTTTTATAAAAAAGACCATCAATATATCTAGGGGAATAATAGGTTTATTACTAAATAAAAAGGATGAATATTTGAAAAAAAGAGTAGTAAACAACTTTAAATATGCTTTATACATCATATTAATAGTGTTTGTTATTAATATACTTTTATCAGTTATATCACCCAAAATATTTGCAAATTTAGCATTTTTATTGTATAATATAGCCCATTAAAAAAGGGGGTTATTATGAGTAAGAAAATCATAAAAAAACCAGTTAAGGATATTATTGAGAAAATAGATAACTCAGAGAAGAGTAATGTTTTTTTGGCTGGAGTTATAGAATCTGGTAAATCTGTTGTTCTTGATGAATATAAGAAGACTCATCCATTAGCTACTGATGTAACATTTTCTTTTGATGAATTAATGAATATTTATGATGAACAAGTATATGAGTTATACCATGTCTGTTTAATAGTTAAAAAAATATTAGATAAAATTAGAGCTTATCCAAAAGGGGAACATCTTGGAGAAGTTATTAGCTATAATTTAAAAATCAAGAATTTACTATATTCAATTGACAGAATGTATTTTGTTGGAAATTATAGTAAAAAAGAATCTTTAATTAAAGCTGAGTATTTAAATAATCCTAAAGTCCTATTTGATGGTTTAGTAGATATTTTAATATCCATGGGATTAAGCGATATTGTTTTAATTGTAGATGATTTTGATTTTCCTAGTAAATCTAATTCTATATATCAAAGATATATTTATGAAACCTTAGCAAATAAACTAAAGTTTATTGCTACGGTAAGTGATCAAAGATTTATCAATAATAAGGAAAGAAGAGAAAGCTTTAAAGCTGATAATGAACTAATAGATGTTAATTATTCCTTTGAAAAAGACTTTATCATTAAATTATTTGATACTGAATTTTTGAAAGACTTAGAAGTAGATACAAAAGATAAACTTCGTTATAGATTATCAGTTATTTTAAATGATAAAGTCATTGAAGAACTTATTAGAATAACTAATGGAAATATATTTAATATTAATTGTTATTTATATTATTTATATCAACATATACCTAATTTGGATCCCAATAATTATGCAGCATTTTTATTAAATTATGCAAATTGTATTGAAGAAAAAGAAAAACATTGGGCAAGAACTAGAGAATTTCATTTAAACTAGAAGATTATATTTATCTTCTAGTTTTTTATAGTATAATAATACCTAGAGGTTATTATGAATACATTTTTAATTACAAGTGAATTTATCTATTATATTAATAAGAAGATTAATGAATTAAAAAAAGATATTACTAATGTAATAACTTTTAATATGGAAAATGATTCTTTAGACTCTGTTTTAGAAGAAGCCAGTTATTTTTCCATGTTTGATGATAAAAAATGTATTATAGTTAAGAATGCTAGTATTTTTTCTAGTTCTAAAGATTCTTCTAAAACCAAGGAAGATTCTCAAAAATTATTAAACTATTTAGAACATGAAAATAAAAATACTTTGCTAATATTTGTAAGCTCAAAAAAAGGAGATTCTAAGAAAAAAATATATAAATTATTAAAAGATAATAATAATGTTTTTGAGTTTCCAAGTTTAACAAAAACTGAAATGAAGAATGAATTAAATAAGATAGTCTTAGAAAATAAATATAAGATAGATGATAATAGTTTATGGTTTATTATCAATAATTCTTTTAATAATTTAGATATAGCTTTAAATGAATTAAATAAAATATTCTTGTTTTATAATGAGCCTACAACAATTAAATATGAAGATGTTAAAGAATTGGTTTCTAAAGTAGTTGTTGATAATAATTTTAATATAGTAGATAGTATTATAAATAGAGATTTAGAAAATTCTTTGAAGTATTTAAAAGAATTAAAAATATTAAAAGTAGAACCTACAGTTATTTTAGCATTATTATATAGAGAATTTAGATTAATGCTTAGTATATTAATATATGAAGATAATAAATATAAAGAAAGTGAAATAGAGAGCCAATTAAAATTGGCTCCATGGCAATATCAAAAAATTAAAAATAATTTAAGAAAATATAATAAAAGAGAATTAGAAGAGAGTATAATTAACTTAAGTGAAATAGACTTTAAATTAAAATCTGGATTAATAAATAAAGATTTAGTTCTAATTAATTTTATTATGGAAAATTGCGATTAAACCTTGATTTTTTATTGCTTATAATTTACAATGATATTGAAACTAAGAATAATAAATCTAAGGTGAGCAGTATGAATGAGAATACAAATAACAATAATATATTAAGAAAATTAGCATTACCTTTATTGGTTATTCTTTTTATTATGGCTGCAATTTTCATTAGCAAATCTTTGAAACCTTCTCATGCCGTTTTGGATGATGTAATTTTACAAAGTGATGAAGGTGTTACTTTTAATATAAAAGAGGAATTGAGTTCTGATAAAAATCCAATGTTTGCTATGTGGCTTAAAACCAATGATGGCGACTTTGTGGAAGTCACTAATACAACTATCTTCCCATCTGGAGCATTATTAAATGAAGATTTAACTGGTTGTATAGATAGAAGTGGTAATACCATTGAAGCAGAAATAGAGTGGACAAGAGAAACTGGTAATGTTTTTGTTAAGAGCAAAAAAACATCTTTTTGCTATTTATATTTTGAAGTAGACACAATTGCTCCGACAGTTTCTAGTTTCTATTTAGGAGGATCTGGAAATCCTGCTTCTGTTTCTAACGTTAACACTTCGGTTTATATAACTTTTGCTGATAATGATGTTTCTGAGTATTGTATAGCTAATTCTAATAGTTCAACATCATGTGTATGGATACCTTTAACAGCAACTCAAAAAACAAATAAAATAATAGATGATACATATGTGTTACCAACTGCTGATGGAAGCTATACTAGATATGCCTTTATTAGAGACATATATGGTAATGTTTCGCCTTCTAATAATGATTCAATAACGTTATCAAAAACTAAGCCTGGAGTTTCTATTACTGCGACAAAGAAGACATCTGGAACTTCAGTGGCATCTGATAATTATGCTAATGAGGGTTTAAACTTTGTTCTTACCCAAACTGCTTGTGAAAATGGAACAACTTGTACAATTAAGTATTGTAAGGATACCGCAAATACATGTAATCCTAAAACTAATGGAACAACTGCAACTAGTGGCTCTTCAATTACTTCATACAATACAATTACGAGTGGAACATATTATATAAGATATTACATAGTTTCAACATCAACTGCTGAATCTGATGTGGCTTATTATAAAGCTAAATTTGATACAACAGCTCCTGTTATAGTGTTAGATCATGATGGTTCTAGCATTTCAGGAACAATAACTGATACTAATGGTTCAGGAGTAGTTGCCTATAATATAAAAACTGCTTCAACTGAAGCAGGAACTGCTGGTGAACCAACTACTTGGGGTTCTACATTCGCAGCAACAACATCTAAAACAATAACTTCAACAACTCAATCAAATACTTATGCAAGAGTATATGCAAAAGATGATGCTGGTAATACAAGTTATACTGTTGTTAACTTACAATCAGAAGTAACAATTAATAAATCTGGAACGACAACAGTAACATCAAGCATGTCTGATAGTAATCCTACTTGTGTGGTTGTAACGAGTTCTATTGCAACATGTTCTAGGTCTGGTTCAGCTGGTAATTGGACTTGGACCATTACTGGATCAAAAGGTGGTTCAACAGTTATTAAAATAAAGAATAATGCTGGATCTGTAGTCTTAGTTAAAACAATTAATGTTTTAGAAGCACCATCAGTTCCAACTATTACAGCAAACGATAATATAACTAGCGGAAATTGGCATAAAGCAAGTACAACCTTAAGCTTTAGTGGTTCAACTGTTGCTAATGGTTCTGGTAATGTAACTTATTATTATGGAACTTCTTCGGGAACTCAAAACACTAATGGTTCATCAGTTACTCAATCTACTAGCACTAGTGGAGTAACATACTATGTTAAAGCATGTAATTCATTAAATACTAGTTTATGTAGCTCTACCGCTTCTTATAATTTAAAAGTCGATTTAACACCTCCTGAAGTTGCAGTTTCAGTTTCAACTGGAACTACATATGCTACTTCAAAGAGTGCAACAGTAACACTTTCAGATACATATTCAGGCTTAACAAATACAGGATTTAAAATATATTATAAATGGTCAACAAGTTCAGTAGCATGTAGTGCCATGACAGATTACATAACAATCACACCAACATCTGGAGCAACATCAAAAACTGGAACAATTACAATAAGTGCTGGAACAGGTGCTGGAAAATTGTATATTTGTAATAAGGGTAATGCTATAACTGATTTAGCTAGCAATAGCCTAGCTGCAGAATCTGGAACAGCTAATGCAAATATGTATCTAGATAATAAAGGACCAGTAATTATGTTAACTCATAATGGTTCATCTATTGGTGGAACAATAACTGATGCAAACTCTGGAACAACAGCTTATTCTATAACTGATTCAAATGAAGTTCCAAGTTCATGGGGAACTACATTTACTGCTACAACTTCTGCAAAATCAATAACTTCAACAGCAAATACAAGCGGATGGAAATATGTTCATGCAAAAGATGCTTTAGGAAAT